>NC_015164.1:2620000-2920000 GCF_000190575.1 Phocaeicola salanitronis DSM 18170
CGATTACTAGCGAATCCAGCTTCGTGGAGCCGGGTTGCAGGCTCCAGTCCGAACTGGGAGGGGCTTTAGGGATTGGCGCTCCGTCGCCGGATGGCGGCCCTCTGTACCCCCCATTGTAACACGTGTGTAGCCCCGGACGTAAGGGCCGTGCTGATTTGACGTCATCCCCACCTTCCTCGCATCTTACGATGGCAGTACCGCCAGAGTCCCCAGCATAACCTGATGGCAACTGGCGGAAGGGGTTGCGCTCGTTATGGCACTTAAGCCGACACCTCACGGCACGAGCTGACGACAACCATGCAGCACCTCCACGGATGTGGTTGCCCACTTGCGCGTTTCCGCGCAATGCATCCGCAGTTCAAGCCCGGGTAAGGTTCCTCGCGTATCATCGAATTAAACCACATGTTCCTCCGCTTGTGCGGGCCCCCGTCAATTCCTTTGAGTTTCACCGTTGCCGGCGTACTCCCCAGGTGGGGCACTTAACGCTTTCGCTAAGCCGCCGGCAGTATATCGCCGGCAGCGAGTGCCCATCGTTTACCGTGCGGACTACCAGGGTATCTAATCCTGTTTGATACCCGCACTTTCGAGCATCAACGTCAGTTGCGGCCTAGCAGGCTGCCTTCGCAATCGGGGTTCTTCGTGATATCTATGCATTTCACCGCTACACCACGAATTCCGCCTGCCTCGAACGCACTCAAGAAAGCCAGTTTCAACTGCAATTTTACGGTTGAGCCGCAAACTTTCACAGCTGACTTGACATCCCGTCTACGCTCCCTTTAAACCCAATAAATCCGGATAACGCTCGCATCCTCCGTATTACCGCGGCTGCTGGCACGGAGTTAGCCGATGCTTATTCATAAGGTACATACAAGCTCCCACACGTGGGAGGTTTTATTCCCTTATAAAAGGAGTTTACAACCCGTAGGGCAGTCATCCTCCACGCTACTTGGCTGGTTCAGGCTCTCGCCCATTGACCAATATTCCTCACTGCTGCCTCCCGTAGGAGTTTGGGCCGTGTCTCAGTCCCAATGTGGGGGGCCTTCCTCTCAGAACCCCTATCCATCGTCGCCTTGGTGGGCCGTTACCCCGCCAACAAGCTAATGGAACGCACCCCCATCGCACACCGGATCGCTCCTTTAATGGCGCTGCCATGCAGCCACGCCATACCATCCGGGATTAATCTTCCTTTCGGAAGGCTGGCCCGGAGTGTGCGGAAGGTCGGATACGCGTTACTCACCCGTGCGCCGGTCGCCGGCAAGCCTAGCAAGCTAAACTTCCGCTGCCCCGCGACTTGCATGTGTTAAGCCTGTAGCTAGCGTTCATCCTGAGCCAGGATCAAACTCTTCATTGTAGAATATCTTTTTCTTTTAAATGAATCCTGTCGACTGGCTCCCGTTCGTCTCTTGAATTGACGTCTCTTTTCCTTTCCTTGAATCGTACTACGTTGTTCCTATCCAAATAATCTCATAGAACGTCGCTCCCCTTACCGTTACAGCCCCTCTCAGGGGGCGTCCCTTCCGGAAAGCGAGTGCAAAGGTACAGACTTTTTCAGAAACTGCAAACAATTCGAAAACTTTTTTTGATTATTTTTTATAAAAACAATAAGACACGCTGTAAACCAGACAGTTAAATAATAAAAAGGAAAAAGGAGAAAAGAAAAAAGGCAATAGGGCATATACATATTATTATACATGCGCGCATTATTATACATGCGCGCATACGAACGCAAGCAGAAGCAGAAAGAAAAGGCATGGCAATTACTTGCATGAGTTTATGAATATACTTGCAAGAGCCGATGAAAGGGCATAACCGCCAACCCGAAACATAAAAAGGGCATCCGTTGCCATGAAACAAATGTCCATAGCACCGGAAACCTCCGTCCGCATTGGCTTCTGCCTTGCCTGTTCAATAATAATGTCTCTTTTATTCTATTTGCGTTCAGACAATTGCCTTATTTTTGTGCATTCAAAAACGAAAAATAGAAATGAAAGAAGTAAATCCGAAAGAAACGACCCGTGCATACGCATTTGAAATGTGGATAGATGCCCCCATGCCCATGCTCACCTTTTTCAAGACCATAGATGTAACCCGCCTTGCCCGGATAAGCAAACGGACTGGATTAAAGTTCAATATGCTGATGTGCTGGTGCATCGGACGGGCAGCACGCCATATCAAAGAGTTCTATATGCTTCCGGTCGGTAAAAAATTGATAGAATATGATAACCTTGCCGTTTGTGCCGTTGTGGCTAATAGAGAAGGAGAAATAAGCTCCTGCGACATTCCTTTTTCTAATGACCTGAAACAATTCAATGAAGATTACCTGCGGCTGACCAGGCAAGTTGCTGAAAGTTGTCAGAATCATGACTTGACGGATTGCATGGTGATTGGCACATCTGCCCTTGTGCAATATGAAATAGACGGAGCGGTAGGTATGTACAGCGGAGTGTTCAATAATCCGTTTCTGATTTGGGGCAAATACAAACGGCATTTATGGAAACGGACACTGGTTGTTTCTTTTCAGTTTCATCATACCCAGATGGATGGCGCGCATGCTTCGTGTTTTTTGGAGAATCTGCAAAAAGAAATCAACTGTCTGGTGGTATAATCAAGAACAAATGTTATCTTTGCAGAACTAACAGAAAAATACCAATTGTTCAATCCTATGAAATGGCAAGTGTGCATATAGCTGCGCTTAACGGATAGCATTTCAGTCATAGCTATTCAGCAACGGACAGGCTTATAACAGGTTTGTCCTTTCTTGTTTTGCCATTATTCCAAATTTATAATTATGCGATGTGCCATGCCGCTACGTGCAGCAGGACTTGTCGCATCATATCAAGTTGAACAATGAACTATACATATAAACATATTTGGCTCATCGCTTTTCCTGTAATGATGAGCATCCTTATCGAACAACTTATCAATATCACCGATGCCATTTTCTTGGGGCATGTGGGAGAAATAGAATTGGGTGCATCCGCCCTTGCCGGGATTTGGTATCTGGCTATCTATATGCTCGGCTTCGGTTTCAGTTTGGGCTTACAGGTCGTTATCGCACGGCGCAACGGCGAGCAGCATTATTCCGAAACGGGCAAGACATTCTTTCAAGGATTGTTTTTCCTATCAGGACTTGCTGTCTTTTTATGTCTGCTCTCTAAACTGTTTTCTCCAATGATTCTAAGTCGGCTGATAACTTCTGCGGAAGTCTATCATGCCGTAATTGATTATTTGGACGGACGAATTTGGGGGTTGCTGTTCTCCTTTCCGTTCCTTGCCTTGCGTTCGTTTTTAGTAGGCATTACGCAGACAAAAGCCTTGAACATGGCGGCTTTCACAGCCGTGCTGGTGAATATTCCGATGAATTGGTTCCTGATATTCGGATTTAATATGGGCATATCAGGAGCGGCCATCGCATCCTCTTTTGCCGAAGCGTGTTCATTGGCGGTGCTGGCGATTTATGTCTTACGCAAAATGGATAAACGGCTTTATGGTCTACATTGCAGGTTAGATAAGAGTGTACTGCTTCATGTCTGCCGGGTGTCCGTTTGGAGTATGTTCCATTCGTTCATCGGTGTAGCATCGTGGCTTGCCTTCTTCGTGTCTATCGAGCATTTGGGAGAGATAGAACTGGCAGCCACCAATGTCATACGCAGTGTTTCTACCTTGTTCTTTGTCATTGTCAATTCGCTGGCGGCTACTACCGGTTCGCTGGTAAGTAATTTGTTGGGAGCCGGACAAAAGAAGCAGGTAGTCCCGCTGTGTAACCGAGTTGTCCGTTTAGGATATGCTATCGGTTTACCTTTAGTTATCCTTGCTCTGATTTTCTATCATCCAATTATCAGTGTCTATACGGATAGTGCGGTTCTGATGCAGATAGCCCATCTGCCCTTTGTAGTCATGCTGCTGAACTATGCCTTTGCCCTGCCCGGCTATGTCTATATAAACGCTGTGACAGGTACGGGAGCGACACGCATGACATTTATTTTCCAAATGATAACCATCGTAGCGTATCAAATCTACCTGTGGAGCATAAGCTGCGTCAGCACTTCGCTTTCCGTGTATTGGACAGCGGAGTATCTGTATGTGATATTGCTCGGTGTATTGTCCATTATCTATCTTAAATATAAACGCTATTGAATGATGAAAAAGATATATCCACGCACAGGTGACACGCAGACCGTGTACCTGAATGCAGTCGTAAAAGACCCCTCTATCATAGTGGGTGACTATACCATCTACAACGACTTTGTGTCCGATCCGCTGCTTTTTGAACAAAACAATGTACTTTACCATTATCCTATCAATCACGAAAGGCTGGTAATCGGCAAATTCTGCTCCATCGCCTGTGGCGTGAAGTTTCTGTTCAACAGTGCCAACCATACCTTGAAGTCCTTATCCTCCTATACCTTCCCACTCTTTTATGAAGATTGGGGTTTGGAAAAATCCAATGTAGCAACGGCTTGGGATAATAAAGGAGACATTGTGATAGGCAACGATGTATGGATAGGTTACGAAGCGGTTATCATGGCTGGTGTGCATATCGGTAACGGAGCAATCATAGCTGCCCGCGCCGTGGTGACGAAAGACGTTCCGGCCTATACGATAGTCGGCGGTGTTCCTGCCCGACCGATAAGAAAGCGCTTCGATGAAGATACGATACACAAACTGGAAGCATTACAATGGTGGAATTGGCCAACTGAAAAGATACGTCAATATCTGCCCAATATCAACAAGGGAAATATAAATGAGTTATTTGAAATAAAAATTTAAGAAAACGCCCGGATTTACACGTTTAATGTAAATCCGGGCGTTTATGCGGTGCGTACGGGACTCGAACCCGTGACCCCATGCGTGACAGGCATGTATTCTAACCAACTGAACTAACGCACCATTTTTTCTTTTGTTGCTATCTCTCTCGATTGCGGTTGCAAAGGTACAACTATTTTTTAAACCTGCAATACATTTCCCTGTTTTTTTTCATTTTTTCTTCATTTTAGGAGAAAAAGGGGAGAATTTCAGCTGAAATCCCCCCTTTATAACAAGCTTCAAGTGATTTTTTTCATTTAATACGCTTATATCCGTATACTGCCAAGTCGCCCAATTCTTCTTCGATACGGAGCAACTGGTTGTATTTCGCCATACGGTCCGAACGGCTCAGCGAACCGGTCTTGATTTGTCCGCTATTCGTTGCTACAGCTATATCGGCTATGGTGGCATCTTCGGTTTCACCCGAACGATGGGATGTAACCGTAGTATAACCATGGCGGTGTGCCATCTCGATAGCATCCAGCGTTTCGCTAAGTGAGCCTATCTGGTTTACCTTTATCAATATGGAATTAGCACATCCCATGGCAATGCCTTTCGAAAGGAATTCTACATTGGTTACGAACAGGTCATCGCCTACCAGCTGGCAACGTCCGCCGATACGTGCCGTCAGTTTCTGCCAGCCTTCCCAGTCGTTTTCACTCATACCGTCTTCGATAGAATCAATCGGATATTTGTCAATCAGCTCTTCCAGATAAGCGATTTGTTCATCCGATGTACGTTTCTTTCCTTTTTCCCCTTCGAAAATGGTGTAATCGTATACTCCATCCTTATAAAACTCAGATGACGCACAGTCCATACCGATTTTCACGTCCTTGCCTGGTTCGTAGCCTGCTGCCCGAATAGCGTCAAGGATGGAGTCAAGTGCGTCTTCCGTGCCATTCAATGTCGGAGCAAAACCTCCTTCATCACCTACCGCCGTACTCAGTCCACGGTCGTGCAAAACCTTCTTTAAGGCGTGGAATACTTCTGCACCCATACGCAAGCCTTCACGGAACGAAGAAGCACCTACCGGACGAATCATAAACTCTTGGAATGCAATCGGGGCATCGCTATGCGAACCGCCATTGATGATGTTCATCATCGGAACCGGCATTACATACGTATTTACCCCTCCGATATAGCGATAGAGAGGAATGTGCAGGTAATTTGCAGCAGCTTTTGCCACGGCAAGCGAAACGCCCAAAATGGCATTGGCACCCAAATTCGATTTTGTCTTGGTGCCGTCCAGTTCCAACATTTTCCGGTCGATGGCACGCTGTTCCAGTACAGACCAGCCCGTCAAAGCCGGAGCTATGACCGTATTGATATTCTCTACAGCCTTCAATACACCCTTACCGCCATAGCGTTTCGGATCTTTATCGCGAAGTTCCAACGCTTCGTGCTCGCCTGTAGAAGCTCCGGACGGAACCGAAGCACGTCCCATTATACCAGATTCCAGCATTACATCCACTTCTACGGTAGGATTGCCACGCGAGTCGAGCACTTCACGACCTATGATTGATTTGATTTTCATACATTTATTGATTTTAAAAGTTATTTTCTATGTCCGCAAAATTGCAAACTTTCATCTGTTTTGTCAATACCTGAAAGTAGGTATTTTAAACCGCAAGGGACACAGAAATACCCCTGTATCCCTGTGTCCCCTGTGATGAATTACCGAGCTGTCAAGCAAGGCTTAATAGTTCGTTTTCTGCACTTCAAAGTAAGCTTGTGGATGCAAGCAAGCCGGACAAGTTTCGGGAGCTTCCGTACCTACATACAGGTATCCGCAATTACGGCATTGCCATACCACTTCGGTATCTTTCTTGAACACCTTACCTTCTTCTACATTCTTTGCCAGTGCAAGATATCTTTCTTCGTGCCCCTTTTCGGCAACAGCTATTTCACGATACATCTTGGCGATAGCAGGAAATCCTTCTTCATCGGCAATATCAGCAAACTTCGGATAGTCCAGAGACCATTCCTCATTCTCGCCTGCTGCAGCAGCCTTCAGGTTTTCCAGCGTAGTTCCGATGACACCCGAAGGATAGCTGGCTGTGATTTCCACCATTCCGCCTTCCAGCCATTTAAACATCCGCTTGGCATGTTCTTTCTCCTGATCTGCAGTTTCGGTAAAGATAGCGGCAATTTGTTCATATCCTTCTTTCTTTGCCGCACTTGCAAAATAAGTGTAACGCATTCTTGCCTGTGATTCGCCAGCAAATGAAATACCCAGATTCTTCTCTGTTCTTGTTCCTTTAATACTTTTTCCCATAATCGTTAGTTATTTAGTGGTTAGACATTGTTTTCTTTTCAACATTACAAAGATAGCATTATTATTCAAATTTGTAATTATTACAATCCATCTTTTATGTTCTATTAAGACTTTCTTGCCTTTTCTTAAAAGATTAACGGGAATGTAGTCGTTTATGTTCGGATAAATATATACTTTTGCACTTCTTTTTTATTATTTTAATTATTTCAATAGGTATATGAAGACATTTCAGTTTAAGCCGAAGCTGGTAGATACGCTTCGGAACTACACCCGGTCGGACTTCTCTACCGACCTGATGGCAGGCATCATCGTAGGCATCGTAGCCCTTCCGCTTGCCATTGCTTTTGGCATCGCTTCGGGAGTAAGTCCCGAAAAAGGCATCATCACCGCTATCGTAGCGGGATTCATCATCTCGCTTTTGGGCGGGAGCAAAGTACAGATAGGCGGACCTACGGGAGCCTTTATCGTTATCATCTACGGCATTATCCAGCAATACGGACTGGAAGGACTGATGATAGCGACCTTAATGGCGGGCATACTTCTTATTATATTAGGAGTATTCCGGCTGGGCACCATCATCAAGTTCATTCCCTACCCCATCATCATCGGTTTCACAAGCGGTATCGCCCTGACCATCTTCACCACACAGATAGCTGATGTATTCGGCCTGCAATTCGGAGGTGAGAAGGTGCCGGGCGACTTTATCGGCAAATGGATACTCTATGCACGCCATTTCGATACCGTCAACTGGTGGAACGTAGCGGTCAGCATAGCCAGCATCCTGATTATCGCACTCACGCCCAAGTTCTCGAAAAAGATTCCCGGCTCGCTGGTAGCGATTATCCTTGTGACCGTAGCGGTATACCTGATGAAGATGTACGGAGGTGTGACCAGCATCGACACCATCGGCGACCGCTTCAGCATCCAGTCACAATTACCCGAAGCTACCGTACCTTCGCTCGACTGGGAAGCGGTGAAGAACCTTTTCCCCGTAGCGATAACCATCGCCGTGCTGGGGGCAATAGAGTCTTTACTCTCCGCCACCGTAGCCGACGGAGTCATCGGAGACCATCATGACTCAAACACCGAACTGGTGGCACAGGGCATTGCCAACATTATCTCACCCATCTTCGGCGGCATTCCTGCCACGGGAGCCATTGCCCGCACCATGACCAATATCAACAACGGAGGCCGCTCGCCGATAGCCGGTATCGTTCATGCCATCGTGCTTCTGCTCATCCTGATATTCCTGATGCCGCTCGCCAAGTTCATCCCGATGGCGTGCCTTGCCGGCGTGCTGGTAGTAGTATCCTATAACATGAGTGGCTGGAGAGTATTCAAAGGGCTGCTGAAAAACCCGAAATCCGATGTCACCGTATTGCTTATCACCTTCTTCCTCACCGTGATATTCGACCTGACCGTGGCTATCGAAGTGGGGCTGGTCATCGCCTGCGTATCGTTCATGAAACGAGTGATGGAGACCACGCAGATATCGGTCATTACCGATGAAATCGACCCCAACAAGGAATCGGACGTGGAAACGCACGAAGAACACTTGGTTATCCCCGAAGGCGTGGAAGTGTACGAAATAAACGGACCTTACTTCTTCGGCATCGCCACCAAATTTGAAGAAATCATGGCACGGCTGGGCGACCGCCCGCAGATACGCATCATCCGCATGCGCAAAGTGCCTTTCATCGACTCTACAGGCATACACAACCTGACTACCCTGTGCGAGATGTCACAAAAGGAAAACATCCACATCATCCTTTCGGGTGTCAATCCGCAGGTGCACGACGTATTGGAACGGTCGGGCTTCTATACTTTGCTGGGCAAGGAAAACATCTGCAGCAACATCAATGAAGCACTCGATGTGGCACGGAAAGAGCTTGGCGTAAGCTGATGCCTTAATCTGTTAAAGACTTTTGAATAAGAAGGTACGTTTCTTAAAGCATGTTATAAAACACGTTTTTATAACCCTAATGCTTGCATATTTCCCAGAAGTCCGTACCTTTGCAATGTGTTTTTCATAGTATTAGATTTAAGGTTAACAAAGGTTGGAGTACAGCGGTACTCCTTTTTTTATGCCCGTACGCGATTACGTCCATCCGTTTCTTTTCCAAGCCAAGCCATAACATTCAGTTAGCTTGATAATCCAATCCGCATGGCTGCGTAGCCTGTAAGATTATTAATCTTCACGCCGGAGGATTATTAATCTTCACGCTGTAAGATTAATAATCTTACAAACGATGCAGCTATATTGCGAAGAAGTCAAAGCTTGCTTGTCATGCCGGATTTGTAATCTGACTCTTCAATTACACCGGATTTGCAATCCTGCGTGACGCTGGCGAATAAGATAAATGCATTGCCCGATAAAGAAAATAGCAAAAGCAGATGAAGATATATAAGCCGGAAAAGCCAGTATATCTTCATCTGCAGGGCACTTATTTCTTGTAGTTTTTCAGTCCTGTCTGAAGGAAATCAACGTATTTAGCGATGTCCTCGTCGTACGAATACGACTTGTTGAGCGGATTGCCTTCATTGTCTATCAAGACGTAGAAGGGCTGGGCATTGGCACCGAATTTCGAACGTTGCAGGTAACTCCACTTGTCACCTACGGTACGAAGCGTGCGTTCCTTGCCGTTTTCCATAATCTTGATAGGTTCGGGCAGTTTCGCTTTCTCGTCCACGTAGAGCGTGATAAGCACATAATCATCGGTCAGCATCTTGCTTACCTGCGGGTCGGTCCATACCGCCAGTTCCATCTTGCGGCAGTTCACGCATCCGTAGCCCGTGAAGTCTATCATTACCGGTTTACCCTGTTGGCGGGCATATTCCATACCTTCGTCAAAGTCCTGGAACTTGGCGTGTACTTCGTTTTCATACAAGTTAAAGTCTTGTGTCTGCATCGGAGGAGCGAACGCACTGACCGCTTTCAGAGGAGCGCCCCACAAGCCGGGCACCATATAGACCGCAAAAGCGAGCGAGATGAGGGCAAGGAAGAAACGTCCCACGCCCACCTTCGTCGAATCGTCATCGTGCGGGAACTTGATTTTGCCCAACAGATAGAAGCCCAACAAGCCGAAGATGACAATCCACAAGGCGAGGAAGGTTTCGCGGTCCAGCAAACGCCAGCCGTATGCCAGGTCTGCCACCGAAAGGAACTTGAGGGCGAATGCCAATTCTAGGAAGCCCAATACGACCTTGATGACGTTCATCCAACCGCCCGACTTCGGCATCGACTTGAGCCACGAGGGGAACATCGCAAAGAGTGTAAACGGCAAGGCAAGCGCTATGGCAAAGCCCAGCATACCCAATGCCGGGGCGATAATGCTGCCCGTAGTGGATACTTCCACCAGCAGGAAACCGATAATCGGTCCGGTGCACGAGAAGGAAACCAGCGAAAGAGTAAATGCCATCAGGAAAATACTGAGCAGCCCCGTAGTAGACTCTGCCTTGCTGTCGACTGCATTGCTCCATTTCGAAGGCAGGGTGATTTCGAACGCGCCGAAGAACGAAGCGGCAAACACTACCAGCATCAAGAAGAAGAAAATATTGAAGATAGCATTGGTCGACAAGGCATTCAGCGCACTCGCACCGAATATCAACGTAATGGCAAGCCCCAACGCTACGTAAATCACGACAATGGACGCACCGTATGTCCACGCGTCACGGATTCCCTTCCGTTTGTCTTTCGAGCGTTTCAGGAAGAAGCTGACCGTCATCGGGATGATGGGCCATACACAGGGAGTAAACAGGGCAAGCAGCCCGCCGATGAATCCGGCGAAGAAGATGTATACCCACGAATGCGTATCCTGTTGCTGGGTTTCGCCGAACTCGGACAATTCCTTGACGACCGGCTTCCAATAGTCAGCCGTGCCTTCCAGTTGGGCGGGAGCAGCAGGGAGAGAATCTGTTTCTGCTTGCGCCGCTATTGCTTCCGGCTTTTCTTCTGCCGGTTGCTCCGCTACAGCCGATGCGCCCGCCGCCGTTCCGCTATACGAAAAATCAACGGCGGTAGGAGGCAGGCAATTCTCATCGTTGCAAGCGCCGTATTCCAAATATCCCTTTACCACATAGTCGCCTCCGGTGAGCCGCACTTTCTGGACAAAGGTCGCATTCTTTTCAAAATAACGCACCTGCATGGAGAAAATCGGGTCCATCTGCTCTTTTTCCCCTTTGCCCGGAACCAGTTTGCCTACCAGTTCCGCTCCTTTTATTTCATCTACATTAAACGTTGCAGAGGTAGGCCCTCCGTCTCCCAAATCCGTAGAATACACATGCCACCCGGCATCAATCGTACCCGTAAATACAATCTCGGCTTCCGTAGCCGAAAGTTCTTTCCATTCAGCCTTGAACTTCACCGGGTCTTGCATCTGGGCAAACACCGGCAGGCAGAGCAAGAAGGCAAAAAGCCAACTGAGGGTCATTCTTGTTTTCATTGTTTCGTTTAGTTTTAAGTAAGTGTACAAAATTAAATGATATTTATTAGAAACACAGATTTTCGCAGATTAACGCAGATTAGAAACAGATAATTAGAATAATAATCTGCGAAAATCCGTGTTAATCCGCGTTTCTGGACTGACAGACTAATTTTCGACATCTACTTATTGGATTAAGTTCTATCCTATATTGTCTGCATTTCCAATCTCCACTCCTTTCAGTGTAGCCGAACTCGACTCGGTGATACGTACCTTCACGAAATCGCCTATGCGGTGCGTGCCTCGGTCGAACACCACGACTTTGTTCTGCTCCGTGCGTCCGAACAATTGCTCCTTCGAACGCTTGGACACGCCTTCCACCAGCACTTCGAATGTCTTGCCTACGTCTTTTGCATTGCTTTCGGCAGACAATTGGTTCTGGAGTTCTATCAACTCGTTCAGGCGGCGGATTTTCACCTCTTCGGGCACATCGTCGGGCAAATGCTTCGAAGCATACGTGCCGGGACGTTCCGAATACTTGAACATGAAGGCGGAATCGTAGGCACATTCGCGCATCAGCGAAAGGCTCATCTGATGGTCTTCTTCCGTTTCCGAGTGGAACCCGGAGAAGATGTCGGTGCTCAGCCCGCAATCGGGGATGATACGCCGGATGGCAGCTACCCGCTCCAGATACCACTCGCGGGTGTACTTGCGGTTCATCAGCTTCAGGATGCGCGAGCTTCCGCTCTGCACGGGCAGGTGGATGTGCTTGCATACGTTGGGCACATCGGCTATCACTTGGAGCGTTTCGTCGCTCATGTCTTTCGGATGCGAGGTCGTAAAGCGCACGCGCATGCCGGGTACTGCTTCTGCCACCGTGCGCAACAGCATGGGGAAAGTAATCACCGTCCCGTCCGCCTGCTCGAAGCGGTACGAATTGACGTTCTGCCCCAACAGGGTCACTTCCTTGTAGCCCTTTTGGCAGAGGTCGTTCACCTCGTTCAGGATGCTTGCCACGTCGCGGCTCCGTTCCCGTCCGCGGGTGTAAGGCACAATGCAGTAATGGCAGAAGTTGTTGCAGCCGCGCATAATCGATACATAGCCCGACACACGGTTGCCACAGATACGCGAAGGAATCACGTCGCGGTAAGTCTCGGTAGTGGACAATTCCACATTGATGGCTTTCTCGCCTGCTTCCACCGAAGCAATCAGGTCGGGCAGGCTCAGGTAAGCGTCCGGTCCCGCCACCAAATCCACGTGGTGGTTCTCAATCAGGTCCTCTTTTACCCGTTCCGCCATGCAGCCCAACACACCTACGATAAGGTGTTTCCGTTTCTTTCTCAATGCATGGAAGAATTCCAGCCGGTTCAGAATCTTTTGCTCGGCATTGTCACGGATGGAACAGGTGTTCATAAATACGGCATCCGCCTCGTCCAGCGTGCCGCAAGGCTCATAGCCCGCCATTTGCATAACGGAAGCCACCACCTCGCTGTCGGCTACGTTCATCTGGCATCCGTAAGTCTCAATAAACAGTTTTTTCGTTTCTTTTCCGGTCGCGGATTTAAAGTCCGTTCCCGCAGTCTGGTTTGTCATACGATTATTTATTATTGGTTACTAATGGATTTTCACCACAGAGTACACAGAGGCTCACAGAGGAAACAAGTTATTTCTTATTCCGCGAAAATCCGCGCCAATCTGCGTTTCAATATAAAAAGAACTCTGTGTGCCTCGGTGTTCTCTGTGGTGAAAATTCCCCCGCAAAGATAAGAAATCTATTCCGTTCCGCATGAATAAGTGATAAGTTCTTATGTTTCTTTGCCGGAAAATTACTATCTTTGGGCGATTCCTTTCACACCTTTTATTAATTAAGAACGGATATGAGCAACATTCTCGTCATTCTGATATGCATCGTGATTATCGCTTACAAGGTAATGACCCAAAAGCCGAAAGCACAAAAGCCTGCCGCTCCGAAGCCGGTCATCGGCTTCCCGGAAGAAGCGTATGAGGAGGAGGCGGAAACGCCTCTTCGGGAAGAACAGCCCAAGCCGCGCAAGGAGCCGGTACGCTACACGCAACAGATGCGGAAACCTGAGCCGATGACCTCTGCACCGCCTGCGGCGAAACCTCAGACCGAAAAGAAAGGAATCAGCCTCCGCACACGGGACGAAGCCCGCAAGGCATTCATTTACTCGGAGATATTCAAACGGAAATACTAATACATATTTTTAATACCTGAACACTATGAACTACAACCGAATGACGGCAGCCGAAGCTGCCAGCCTGATACAAAATGGCGAAATCATTGCACTGAGCGGCTTTACCCCGGCAGGAAGCCCCAAAGCCGTAACCGCCGAACTGGCAAAACAAGCCGAAGAAAAACACGCGCGGGGCGAAGCGTTCCGCATCGGAATCATTACAGGAGCATCGACCGGAGACTCGTGCGACGGCGTGCTGACACGGGCACACGCCATCCAGTTCCGCGCACCCTACACCACCAACACCGACTTCCGCAAGGCGGTCAATAACGGCGAAATCAACTACACCGACATCCACCTCTCGCAAGTGGCACAGCGCCTGCGCTCCGGATTCCTGGGACACGTCACCACCGCCATCGTAGAAGCCTGCGAACTGACCGACGACGGGCGCATCTACCTCACAGCCGGCGTAGGAATCACCCCCACCATCGCCCGCCTCGCCGACCGGGTCATCATCGAACTGAACGCGGCGCACAGCAAACGCATCATCGGCATGCACGACCTCTACGAAATGGAACGCCCGCCTTACCGCCGCCCCATTCCCATTGTCCGCCCCAGCGACCGCATCGGACTGCCCTACATACAGGTAGACCCCCGGAAGATAGCCGGAGTGGTAGAAGTGAACATCCCCGACGAGGCACGCGGATTCAGCGCCCCCGACCCCGTGACAGACAAGATAGGGCAAAACGTAGCCGACTTCCTTGCAGCCGACATGAAGCGGGGCATCATCCCCTCTACCTTCCTGCCCCTGCAGTCGGGCGTAGGAAACATCGCCAACGCCGTGCTGAGCGCGCTGGGACGTGATTCGAGCATCCCGCCCTTCGAGATGTACACCGAAGTCATCCAGAACTCCGTCATCACCCTCATCAAGGAAGGGCGCATCAAGTTCGGAAGCACCTGCTCGCTCAGCGTCACCAACGACTGCCTGGACGACATCTACCAGAACATGGACTTCTTCGCCCACAAGCTCGTGCTCCGTCCCTCGGAGATATCCAACTGCCCCGAAGTCATCCGCCGCATCGGCGTCATCACCATGAACACCGCCATCGAAGCCGACATCTACGGCAACGTAAACTCCACCCACATCTGCGGCACAAAGATGATGAACGGCATCGGAGGCTCGGGCGACTTTACCCGCAGCGCCTACATCTCCATCTTCTCGTGCCCGTCGACCGCCAAGGGCGGATGCATCAGCTCCATCGTCCCTATGGTGTCGCACCTCGACCATAGCGAGCACTCCGTCAACGTCATCATCACCGAACAGGGCATCGCCGACCTGCGCGGCAAAAGCCCGATGGAACGCGCACAGGCGGTTATCGAGAACTGCGCCCACCCCGACTACAAGCAACTCCTGTGGGACTACCTGAAGATTTCCACCAAAGGACAAACCAGCCACAGCCTCTCCGCCGCCCTGGGCATGCATCAGGTATTCCTGAAGAAAGGTGACATGCGCCTGACAGACTGGAGCGAGTTCGCCGGCTGACGCTTGTTTTTTCACCGCAGATTACACAGATTTATTTCTCTTGAACCGCAGATTGGCGCAGATTCACGCAGATTATTTTTATATTTTAATCTGCGGAAATCTGCGCCAATCTGCGGTTCAAAAGAAAATAACTTAAAAAATCTGTGTAATCTGTGGTGCCCCCACCAATCAATGCGTCTGCAACTTGGTCTTCACCGTGCGGAATCCTTCGCCTTCGGCGGTGAGGGTGATTTCGCCCGGCGTCTTTCCGGCACGGAGGATGACCAGCGCCGAACCGTTGAACAGCTTGCGGCGGTTGGTGGCGTGAAGCTCGTCAGAAACCATGTTGCCGTTGTCTACGGCTACGATGCGCGCGTCACCCTCTACCGTGAACGTCAGCTGCGTGTCGGCTTCGGGCACTTGGCGGCCCCGGCGGTCTACGGCTGTGACGCGCAGGTGCTGCAGGTCGGTGCCGTCGGCTTTCCAGTTTCCGTTGTCGGGGATTACCTCCAGCCGGACTGCCTTTCCGGTGGTTTCGATGCGGTGGCGTGCCACTTCCTTACCGGCGGTGCGGGCAATGGCTTCCAGCGTTCCGGGACGGTAGACGATGTTGTCCCATTTTATCCGGTTGCGCACCTTGGGGTTCTGCCGGTCGTTTTGCTGCACGCCGAGGCTCTTGCCGTTCAGCCGGAGTTCCACCTCGTCGGCATTGGTGTAGGTGTAGAGCGAGAGTGTGTCGCCTTCCCGGCGGTTCCAGTGGTCGCTCATGCGGTCGGTTCCGGTCTGTACGCCGTTCCACATCGCGTCGGTGTTGGCGTCTATCACGCCGATGTGCACCAGCGGCTCATCGGTGAACATGCTTTTCAGGAAATAGGCTATCGGCTTGGGCTGGAGCGAGATGTCGAATGCGCCCTGCGTCCATCCCTTGGCGGGCCATCCCTGACTTTCGCCTAAGTAGTCGATTTGTCCCCAATACGCCAGCCCGATGACCTTGTCGAGGTCCATTTCGTAGAAGTTCGGCCCCATGCCGCTGGTGTTCGCCTCGCTCTGGTAGAACATCAGGTTGGGGAAGCGGCGCGCGTCGCCGGGGAAATACATGTAACGGTAGTTATAAGAGGCGATGTCGGTTTCGTGCACCAGCGGGGCAGGCAGCGAGTCGGTTTCCAGGCTGCGGTAGCGGGGATGCATGGCTACGGTGACGAGGCGTGTGTCGTCGTAGCGCTTCAGCAGTTCGCGCTGGAGGCGGTAAGGAGTGACGCCCCAGTCGGCAAACGGCAGGTTCCAGTATTGCTGCAGCTCGTTGCCCAGGCTCCAGAACACCACGGAAGGATGGTTGCGGTCGCGCTTGATGAACTCCGGAATGTCTTTCTGCCATAAGGAAGCCCACTCGGCACGTCCGCCGCAGTATTGGTCGAGCCATTTGTCGTAAAGCTCGTCGACCACCAGAATGCCGTATTTGTCACACAAATCCATGAAGCCTTCGCTGTAGGGGTTGTGCGAGGTACGGATATGGTTCACGCCGAACGATTTCAGCAACTGGATGCGTTTCTCGATGGCACGGTCGTATGCCGCCGCGCCCAACGCGCCCAGCGAATGGTGGTTGGCGATGCCTTTCAGCAACACTTTCTTTCCGTTGAGCTTCATGCCGAAGGCGGGCGAGAACTCTACCGTGCGCACGCCGAAATGTTCGCTCACGCGGTCTGCCACCGTGCCGTCTTCGTGATAGAGCGTCATCTCTACCTTATACAGATGCGGACTTTCGCAGTCCCACAGACGGGGATTTGCCAGCCGGACCGGCTTCAACCGGTATTCGCAGGTGCGCATCCGGGCGTTGAAAGGCAATTCGTCTGTCTGGCGCGCCACTACCTGCCCTTCGGCGTCGGTTATCACCGTTTCGGTCTTCAGCGTTTTCTGCTTGGTGTAGCAAGCCATCTCCGCCTGAATGTTCACCGTAGCTTCCGCAGCGGAAACCTGCGGCGTGGTGATGTAGAGCGGATGACGCATGAAGTACACCTTCGCGTCGGTCACCACCAGACGCACGTTGCGGAACAGTCCGCCTCCCGTGTACCAGCGTGAATTCAGCGGCTCGCGCGTGTCGGCTTTCACGGCAATTACGTTCGGTTTGCCATACTGCAGGCGTTTCGTGATGTCAACCTCGAAGCCCACGTAGCCATAATCCGTCCCGCCGATGTACTCGCCGTTCAGATACACATCGCCCACATACATGATGCCTTCGAAGTCGATGACGACGCGCTTGTCTTTCCACGCCTCATCGGGGATAAAGGTCTTGCGGTACCAGCCTATGCCCATTTCCTTGAATCCGCGGCTGCTCAGACGGCTGCGGATATTGGCTCCGGGGTCGTTGTTGCTGGCCCGCTCGTCTGCCGTAGGCGGCACCCACGGCTGCTCAATCTGGAAATCATGCGGCACGTCCACCGTGCGCCAGCCGCTGTCATCGAATGCGGACTGCTCGGCATCCGCCTCGTCTCCGGCATGAAAACGCCAGCCGAAGTTGAAGTCCAGCACTTCTCTTCCTTCATTCATCGCTTGCACCGCTCCCGCCATCAGGAACGCCGCAAGCAGCAAAAACAGTTTTTTCATGGTTCTTTATAATTAACAATTAACAATTAATAATTAATAGGAAGCCTCCACCAACCTCCCCCATGAGGGAGGCTTTTGATAACTAAAGTATTTATTACGTCACGCCGGATTTGTAATCCGGTGTAATTTGATTTGCGGATTTGCAATCCGCAACACCCACGTGGATAATTCGGATTACAAATCCGAACACTCGATTACGGCGGATTACAAATCCGCCGTGACGTAAGGCTCTCTGTGTTATCTGTGTGCTATATTGTACACATACACTTGGTCGAGCACTACGCCTTCGTCCAGCGCTTTCACGCTCACCTTATGCGCCGCTCCCGAAGCCACGGAGAACGACACACGGCGGATGGTCTGGTTTGTCAGCCTGCCCTGCTTCCATTCCTCGCTTCTTCCGTACGTGCGGTACGAAATTACGTCCGACTGCTTTCCGTCTACCTCTACCCGGATGCGGAGGTCTTTTCCGTCGACCGGATGGGTGGGCACGAAGCGGAGTTCTATTTCTACGGAATCGGACGGACAGGCGTCAAAGCTGAAAGCGAGGGATTCACCCTTTGCGATGCCTGCCGCCATGCCTTCGTAGCCCAAACCTTCGTACACAACGGGAATGCCGCCCGTGGCTTCCAGCGCATTCCATTTATGCAGATATGGACGGTCGGACGGCAGGGAAGCCTCCGCCTGCGTTTCGGGAATGGGAAGAAATACCGCCAGGTTGCGCGGCTTGTAGTCCATGATGCCTTTCCACTTCGGCGTATTATACCGCCGGGTAAGGGAAACGATGCTGTCGAAAGCCGCTCCGCTCTGCTTCCAGTCCGCCTTTCCATGACGGGCAAGCTGGGCGTACAGGCATTTCTTGTTCATTTCGGCAGCCCCCTGCACGGGATACTGCACCAGCTGATAATAAGCGCCGCGCCGCGCTTCCGGCATCCGGCGGCTCCACACCTCGGCCTGGTCTTCCAACGCCTGATAAGCCTGCAAGCGCCCGCGGATAAACGCTTCGCTCCACGGCAAATCGCATACCACCTTATATTTCGGGTCTTTTTCCTCCGTCCGGGTATTCCCCATAAACTCCGGCTTGCGGATATGGGCAAGGCGGTAATGCTCCTGCATCATCGGGAGCAGGTAAGCGGATGCCTGCGCGCCGAACTCACGGGCGAGGAAGTTCCCCAAATGGCGGGTCACCCCCTCCTCTTCCACCCTGTGTATGTTCCATGCCATATCCATGAACAGCTCGGTCTGGTATTCGGCAGGCTTGATGTCGCCCACGTTCAGAATCCACATCTTGCGGATGCCCTTGTCGTATGCCGTCTTCATCTGCTGGTAAATAAGGTAAGGGCTCGCAGTGGAAAGCCACAGGTAGTCGTGCGGACGCCCCCAATAAGAGACATGGTAGTAAATGCCGTTTCCGCCCGGTCGGGCAGCTTCTTCTTCGGTAGGGAAATGGGTGATGTATCCGTAATTGTCGTCACACCACATCAAGGTGACGTCTTCGGGCACCTCCAGCCCGGCTTCGTACACGTCCAGCACCTCCTTGTAAGGTATCAGCACCTGAGGCACTTCCGTCACTTCTCCCTTGTATTCCGCCAACAGCTTGCGCTGGTCTTCGATGATTTGGGTCAATGCTTTCTTCTGGTCTTCCACGGTTTTGGCGCCTAACATGCCGCTATCGTGCACCCCGCGCATGCCCAACGTATAGATGTCGTCCGAATGACGGAGCAGTTTCACCCGTTCTTCCCAAAACGAAAGCACGTTTTCGCGGTTGGTCAGGTAATTGTATTCGCCCTTCCCCACCTTGCGCCATTCGCCGTTGGTGTTACGCATCATCGGCTCGCAATGCGACGTGCCGAGATAGATGGCATACTTGTCCGCCATTTCCTTATTGCCTTCGGTAAAGAAGAAAGGCACCGAACACTCGTGCATCGCCGGCCAGAACGTATTGGCACGCAGGCGGAGCAAGAGTTCGAAGATACGCGCGTGGGTCTTCGGGCCTATCTGCCCTTTCACGTCCGAAGGCTCGTAGTTGGTGTAGCTCCAGGGCATCAGTCCCCAATCCTCATCGTTGATGAAGATGCCCCGATAGGGCACGAGCGGATAATCGGTCTTCGTAAATCCGGCCGCGATACGGAACTCCCGCTTCTTATCGGGCACAACATCCGCCCACCATTCCCACGGCGATACGCCCAGCATACGCGAGAGTTCCAGCACCCCGTATGCCGTGCCCCGCTTGTCGCTTCCGGCTACCAGGAGTTTCCCATCCTTCAAGACGGTGATGAAAAACGCCTCCGGATGATTCCCTAAATATTCCGAAGGGTTGATTCCTTCTTTCCGGGCTATCCCTTCCAGCAGCTTGCTTTTCCCCCACGTACCGATATATACATCCCCCTCGGATTCTTCTACGGAAAATGCCTGCGAAAGCACGGCTTCGCAATCCCGGTTCAGCAAGTCCAATGCCACGTGCACTACCGGCTCTTCCTCCGCCTCGCAAGCCACGCGCATCTTGCCTCCCGTTTTCCATACAAAATCTGCCGCGCTCAACGAACATACGGCAATCCAACACCAGATTACAGTCAGCACTCGTTTTCTCATGGTTCTAAATGTTTAATGATTTCTGCAAAGAAAAGGGTTTTCTGCTTTCGTGTACATGGTTTATTGTATTTTTATATGGAAATTTGTGTCTTATCCGCTTATTTGCCCTTCAATAGACCGGATTTGGGACAGCCAAAGGCGGTATAGAGTAACACGAACGCCCTCATCGGGACACATGACCTTTCGTGCCGGGCTACACGAACGGTCATGCCGGGCTACACAGCCGCTCGCATTATTTAGCCCATATAAGCCTGCTCCATTATCTGTCAATTCCCGCTATATTTTTAAACTTTTCTTTCATACATTAAAATAAATATGTAATATTGCGACAATTTAACGAACGAATCACATTAACCAAGACAAAAGTATGAGACGAACGACATCTTACCGCTGCCGTTTCTTCCTGATCCTGACAGCTATCTGGCTGCTTGCCCTCGAAGGAATGGCACAAGGCGCGTACAACCGTACCATTCACGGTATCGTGACCGATGAAAACAACGAACCGCTTCCTGCGGCATACGTCAAACAGGTAGTTGAGGCAGAAGGCAATTCCATTGCCGGCATCATCACAGACATGAACGGTCATTTCAGTCTGACACTTCCCAAATCAACACAAGAAATCGAGGTTTCCTTTGTAGGCTACGAAACCCAGCGGGTCCGCCTGACAGCAGCTTCCGATTATGCCATTCACCTCCAGCCCGCTACCGAACTGCTGGACGAAGTGGTAGTGACGGGTTATCAGACCATTTCGAAGGAGCGGGCTACAGGAGCTTTCTCGAAAGTAAACGCCAACCAGCTGGAAACCCAACGCATACCGGACATCAGTTCGATGCTGGAAGGACGGGTGGCAGGATTCAGCGACGGGCAAATCCGTGGAGTCACTTCCATGAACGGACTGACTACCCCTTTGTATGTCATCGACGGTTTCCCTGTAGAGAAGACTACCAATGACGGTTACGGCAACTGGATAGAAAGCGTGCCC
Organism: Phocaeicola salanitronis DSM 18170; assembly: GCF_000190575.1. Classification (NCBI taxonomy): domain Bacteria; kingdom Pseudomonadati; phylum Bacteroidota; class Bacteroidia; order Bacteroidales; family Bacteroidaceae; genus Phocaeicola; species Phocaeicola salanitronis. Next base: position 2,641,392 of record NC_015164.1, read on the forward strand.
GACATGAATCCTGAAGACATTGAAAGTATTACCGTACTGAAGGATGCAGCCGCCACTTCCATTTACGGAGCACGTGCGGCAAACGGCGTTGTGGTTATTACTACTAAGCGTGCCAAGAAAGACCAGCTCAACATTTCATTCTCTGCCACACTTACCGTACAGCCTTATTCTACCTATGCCGACAAGTATCTTGCTGATGCTGCCACTATGATAGGACTGGAAAGAGAATGGGCAGCACAGAATCCTAATTTGCAGGGAGAAGGGGCTTCTGCCTATGCGCAAAGCCTGTTGGATGACAATACATACACGTCGCAAGGAATCCGCGCCTTGTTAGGGTATTATGCCGGAACACTGTCCGAAGCCGACATGAACGCGCGCCTGACATCACTGGCATCGCGCGGTTATCGTTATTACGATGATATAGAACGCTACGGCATGCGCAATCCTTTTACGCAACAATACAACCTGAGCATCGGTAAAGGAAGTGAGCGGAACACCTTCAATGCCTCGGTCAGCTATCAGGGACAACAGATGAGCGACAAGTTTTCGGATAACCGCTCCATTGGTATCAACCTGCAGAACTCGACCCAAATTACCCGATGGCTGACCTTGGAGGTAGGCACTTACCTCAATTACGGAAGCGGTACAACGCAAAGTTACAGTCTTTTCTCGCCAGGATATACGTATATGCCTTACGATGGATTGATGAACGATGACGGTACGCGGTATACCAACCAGCAGGAAGACCGTTACAACGCATCACAAATGAGTACGCTGGTTTCCAACGGGCTGTACAACCTCGATATTACGCCATTGGACGAAACTGGAATGAATCTGACAGACCATCGTAATTTCAGCAATCGTACTTTCGCTCGCCTGAGTTTTAAGTTTACCGACTGGCTGAAATATACGGCTTCGTTTCAGTATGAATATGCGAACTACACGACCGAACAACTCCAGAATAAGGAATCATACAGCGTGCGCAACACCATTAATACATACGCCTCGGCAAACGGTGATGGTACGGCTACGTTCAATATCCCTTACGGCAATATCTTCTTTACAACGGCAAACGTAACCCATGCCTATAACTTCCGCCAGCAGCTGGACTTCAACAAGACATTCGGCGGCATACATGAGGTAACGGCACTTTTCGGAACCGAGACGCGCGAAAACAAGAATAACTTCGACAACCGTACCTTATATAATTACGACCCCGACCTGCTGACGTATTCACTCATCGACCAAGCTGCGCTCAGCACCATGGGAAGCATTTGGGGATGGGGCAGCTTCGGCATCAGCAATGTGGCTTACATCAACGAACTGACCAACCGGTACGTATCGTTCTATGGCAATGCAGCCTATACATACGATAGCAAATACACCGTGACCGGCAGCATCCGATGGGACAAGACAAACCTGTTCGCCACCGGTTCGAGATACCAGAAACGCCCCATTTGGTCGGTAGGTGCGGCATGGAACGTCAACCATGAAAAGTTTATGAACGATGTAGAGTGGGTAAATATGCTCAAATTGCGCTTCAGCTACGGTATCGGGGGTAATATCGCCAAAGATTCGGCTCCTTATATGACTGCTTATTATAACAATAATATGCATGTGGGCGGAATTTCGGGAAGCATACAAAGCCGTCCCAATCCCGACCTGCGTTGGGAGAAAACCACTACTGTCAACATCGGTATTGACTTCTCCCTCCTGAAAAACCGGCTGAACGGTTCTATCGAATACTACAATAAGAAAGGTTCCGATTTGCTTGCCAATACAAACGGTGTGCCTACCGAAGGCTGGGGATACAGCACCTATACCATCAACAACGGAAAGATGACCAACCAAGGATTCGAACTTTCGCTTTCAGGCACCGCCATCAGCACACGAGATTGGACATGGGACATCGGCGGTGTATTGGGATACAACAAGAACAAAGTGACATACGTTAATGTAGAAGCGCCGGTTTCGTATCTTGTCATCGATTATCCTTCTGCCTATCCACGTGTAGGAAACCCGTATAATGCTATCTATGGATACAAGTGGGCGGGATTGAGCGAAAACGGTACACCGCAAGTCTATGATGCGGAAGGGAACCTGTTTACCGACATGGAACCGACCGAAATAGAAGACCTTATTTATTTAGGAACTACGGTACCTGTCTATAGCGGAGCCATCAACACCTCCTTGCGTTGGCGCAACTGGGAACTGGCGGCACAGTTCCTTTTCGAAGGCGGACACAAGATGCGCAATACTAACGTGGCTTATCTTTCAGGCATGGGTCCTGTAAGTAAGCGCATTGCCGAACGTTGGCAACAGCCCGGTGACGAAGCACATACGGATGTGCCGCGCTACATTTCTTCGGAAAGCGAGCTTTACAACTACAACTATTATAATATGTATGCACGCTCATCGGTCAATGTCATCGACGCCAGCAATTGGCGGATGAAAAACTTATCGCTCACTTACCGCCTGCCCGCCAGTGTGTGCAGCAAACTCTATGTAAAAAACGCACGCATCATGATAGGCATGGAAAACGCGTTTACCGTAGCCAAAAGTGATGATGCCAAATACTTGCTGGGTGGCTATGCCAAGCCGAATTACCTCTGTGGTATTTACTTGAACTTTTAACTCTAACGACAATGAAACTTATGAAACAACTTATCTATACATGCGTGTTGATGTGCTGCGTGATGTGCAGTTCTTGCAACGATTACCTGGACATCGTGCCGAAAGGCAATAAAATCCCGACCACCCTTGCCGATTACGAAGCCCTGCTGCGCGATGAATACACCATCGGGCAAACGTCCATCAGCAACGCCCTTTACCTGCTGAATGACTATTACGTAACGGTCTCTAACCTGAATAGCCCCACCCTGACCCGCGCCAACTACATGTGGGACGAGACTGCTGATCGTATCTTGTTGAACAATGCCGATGAAAGTACATATTATCAGCTTTATGCTGCTATCTCTTCGTGCAACCTGATTATAGAAAACGTGCCTTCTGCCACCGAAGCCACTGATGCCGAACGGGCGGAAGTCATCGCTTATGCCAAAGTTATCCGTTCGCTTTGCTATTTCGTCTTGGCAAACTATTATGCCGATACGTATGATGCGGCAACCGCCGGCGAAAAGCGGAGCGTACCCCTCATTACAAGCGCCAATATCAACGCTCCTTCGCAGCAAGTAACCATACAAGCCATATACGACTTCATCATCCAAGGAGTGCAGGAAGCTATCGGCGAAGGATTGCCCGAACAATCGATGACCGTGCTTCATCCCAATTTGGGCGCCGCATACGCCCTGCTGGCGCGTGTGTACCTGCAAATGCAGAATTACAGCGAAGCATTAAACTACGCCAACCTGGCTTTGGAACAAAACGACCAGCTTTACGACTGGAACGCTTATTACGATGAACATCATTCCACGATTGAGAATCCGGAAGACTATACCGGACTACCCACGCCTACCGATTACTCGTATGTGGAGAACTATTATTTCCGTTGCGGAAACGGTTCGCCCAACTACACGACCAATGAACTCAATATACCGGTAGAGCGTGCCGAACGTTTTGAAGAGGGAGATGCACGTTTCTTATCCCGTTGGAAACTTTATTCGCAAAACCAAGATACGTACTACCGTGGAGTAGGAAACGGTTATTTCAACTGGGGAGGACTGACCACTACAGAAGTTTATCTTATCAAGGCAGAATGCCAGGCACGTCTGGCACAAGGAGGAGATTTCACAGAAGCGATGAACACCCTGAACGCTGTGCGCCAAACCCGTATCCGTCCCGAAGTATACCAGCCGCTGACTGCCTCGACATTAACCGAAGCTATCGAGCTGATTCGCCGTACCAAAGACAATGAACTGATATTCTCCATTGTACCCTTTGCCGATGCACGCCGCTTCAACCAAGAAGGTACGTATGCACGCACCATGACGAAAACCTACGAAGGTGAAACCTATACGCTTCGTCCGGATTCTCATCTGTGGACCATGCCTTTCCCGGCAGGTGCTATTAACAATCCCGGAAACGGAAGCATTCAACAAAACGTGTCTAAATAAAAATACATAAAACAACAAGTATGAAAGTAACAAACTTAATGCAAATCTTGCTGCTGGGAACCCTTACGGCAGCTTGTACATCCCAAGCCCCTAAAGACGGCTATCTGATAAGTGGAACGATTGAAGGATTTCCAGACAGTGCCTACGTGCAACTCATGCCAGTATGCCACGAAGAAAGTGACCCGATAGCCGACACTCTGGCAATCGGGGGCAAATTCACCTTTACCGGAAAAATGGAAGAACCCCGCGCCGTATTACTTACCGTAAAAGACGCCTACGGCTCACGCCGCCTGATGCTGGAAAATACAGCTATCGAAATCAAAGGTGCGGTTGTATCGGAAGATGTGAATGGAACTCCCTCGTATAGTCTCGACAAGTTATCCGTAAGTGGGTCTCCCCTGACAGCCCGTTACGATTCGCTGATGGCGGTACGCGGTCGTATGGATTCTCTATTTAATGCCAACCAGCAAGAACATAAAGCTCTCCTCGATGCTATACAAAAAGCCTATCAGGCAAAAGACCAGGCAAAAGTGGCAGAGTTGCGTGCAAGCGAGGCCGGTAAGCAAATGGCAGAAGATGAAATGCGTTTCTTCCAGACCGTAGATTCCGTTTATCACCAAACGGTAATGGAAAACAAGGACACTTACTGGGGACCGTTGCTGATGATTTCGCTCACTTCTTACATGAATGAAGGCATGCGCTCGTGGTACGAAGAACTCTCACCTGCCGCACAAGCCTCTTATTATGGAAAACTGGTGAAAGACGAACTTTACCCAACCGGTAAAATTGGTGATAAGATGCCCGGATTCTCAGTAAAAGACGCATCAGGAAAGGAAATCACCCTCCAAGAACTTTGCCAAGGAAAGAAATACATCCTGATTGACTTTTGGGCATCGTGGTGTAATCCGTGCCGCAAGGAAATTCCTAATATCAAAAAACTTTATGCGCAGTACGCTTCTGAAGGTTTTGAGGTAATCAGTATTTCCATTGATAAGAAAAAAACCGATTGGGAAAAAGCTGTAAAAGAAGAACAGTTGAAATGGCCTAACTTCTTGGATGAAACCGGAGTGGCAAAGCTTTACAAGGTAAGAGCTGTTCCGACCATGTATCTGATAGATGCCGAAGGTCGGATGGTCGGTGATAATCTGAGAGGAGAAGCGTTGGCAGAAAAACTCGCCGAACTCTTCAATTAATCTCAACCTTATACCGTCCCCCCCCGGATTGTTTCTCTATCTTAACAATCCGGGGGGATTTTTATTTATTCTTCCGGCATCTTGTTTTCGGGCTTTTCGATGCCGTCTGCCGTAGCTCGTTCTTCCATTCTCTGAATGCGTGTGTCGAGGTCGGGATGAGTGGAGAACAGTTGGTTGAGCTTGCTGGAACCTTGTGCGCCCGCCTCTTCCTGCAAGGACTTCAGCTTTTGAAACGATAATGCCATCGCCCACGGGTTCTTTCCGCACTTCTTCAGAAACTCATAACCGTAATCGTCCGCGTCACGTTCCTGTTTCTGCGAATAACGTGCGTTGACCAAGGCTTCACCCAAGTCACCCAGTTGCGATTCGGTCAGGGCAGCCGCCTTTCCGCCTTTCGACGAAATGCCGTCCTTCAAAGCAGAAGTAAGCAGGGCGGTACGGAAACCTTTCTTCGAGTCACGATGGGCGATGTGACCGATCTCGTGCCCGATTACTCCCAGCAATTCTTCATCGGTCATGATGTCCATCAGCGAGGAGAATACGCGGATACTTCCATCGGCACAGGCGAATGCGTTCACGTCAATCACATAATATACCTTGAAATTCAAGGGAATGCCGTCGGCATCGGTCAAGCCTTCGGTCAGTTTCTTCAGACGGATTGTGTACGGGTTATCATCGGCACACACCTGATTGTGTTCGTCCATCCAGTCGATGTATTCTTTCACGTATTCCGCCATCTGCTCGTCGGTGAGCGTTGCCGCCTGCACGGTCTTCGCCGCGCCGCTGATTGCTTTCTTCAAGTTGAACTGAGCCAGTACGGGGCAAGTACCCGAAATGCAGAGCACCAGCAAGAGTGCCTTCAAAATTCTTGTCTTCATAATCTTTTGTTTATTTTGGTTAAGTATCATCCTTTTACAGCATTCCGACAACGCCTACGATGCTTTCGCGCCTTTCCGCTTTTCCTTTCGCAACACAAAGCCTATCCATGCGATGCCCAGTCCGACCGCGCTGAAGAACCCGTGCAAGCAGCCTTCATGTACGGGGAAACGTACCTCGCGCACATATTCCGGATTGTAAAGCAAGGCAATCTCCCTTCCTTCGCGCATGCCGAGCGCCAGATAGACTTCCTTTGAGGTGTACATCTCGCCGAACTCCACCGTTTCGTAGCGCACATCGACACGATGTTCCCACCGCATCTTGCGGTACTTGTACACCCGTTCCGACTCTATCCGTTCCACCACTCCGCGGGCAGGAGTCCAGTCTTTCACTATCATGCCCAGCGAAATGAAGCCGCCTATTCCCAGCGCCAGCATCACAAAGCCGATAAGGAAACAGGCTACGTAAGCCATATCATGAGATTTCATAAAGCCTCTTGTTCGTTTACATTCACGAGGGTAAATATAAACAAAAGTACACACATAAGCAAACATGTGCATAAAGATATTGTCAAAATACCGACAACCTGCCAATCCCTTTCCGTACAAGATTATGCACACCCGAGAAAGCAAGCGGTCGTTTCAGGAGTTTCATCTGCAAATAACTATAGTTTCAACAGGATAAAACTATAGTTTCCCCCTGTTAAAACTTCCTGAAACTATAGCCGCCTTATGCAACGCATGCATCCGGAACACGCATAAGAAGCGCATTTATCCACCCATTCCACTTGATGTTATCCACAACCTATAAACACCTACGAGGCAGTTTCAACAAACTTTTCAACCGTTTATTCACCGCTTATCAACAAAATCCTTAGCGGATAGAAGCGCTTGTCTCCTATTTTTTGTATCTTTGCGCAGCCTATAATAATATAAGGTGTAAAATCAAAATCACAACACAATATCACCATGGAATATAATTTCAGAGAGATCGAAAAGAAATGGCAACAGAAGTGGGTGGAACAGAAAACCTACCAGGTTACCGAAGACGAATCGAAACAGAAGTTCTACGTGCTGAACATGTTCCCTTATCCTTCGGGAGCGGGACTTCACGTAGGCCATCCGCTGGGATACATCGCCAGCGACATTTATGCCAGATACAAACGCCTGCAAGGCTTCAACGTGCTGAACCCGATGGGATATGACGCCTACGGGCTTCCGGCGGAACAATACGCCATCCAGACCGGGCAGCATCCTGCCATCACAACCCAGAACAATATCAACCGCTACCGCGAGCAGCTGGACAAGATAGGATTCTCGTTCGACTGGGACCGCGAAGTGCGTACCTGCGACCCTAAGTATTACCACTGGACGCAATGGGCTTTCCAGAAAATGTTCAACAGCTTCTATTGCAACACCTGCGGCAAGGCACAACCCATCGAAAAACTGATAGAGCACTTCGAAAAGCAGGGTACCGAAGGGCTGGACGCAGCTTGCTCGGAAGAACTGAGCTTCAACGCCGACGAATGGAAGGCAATGAGCGAAAAGCAGCAACAGGAGACCTTGATGAACTACCGCATCGCCTACCTGGGCGAAACCATGGTAAACTGGTGCCCGCAACTGGGTACGGTGCTGGCAAACGATGAAGTGGTAGACGGTGTAAGCGAACGCGGAGGCTATCCCGTAGTGCAGAAGAAGATGCGCCAGTGGTGCTTGCGTGTGTCGGCATACGCAGGACGCTTGCTTGACGGACTGGACCACATCGACTGGACCGACTCTTTGAAAGAAACCCAACGCAACTGGATAGGCCGTTCGGAAGGTACGGAAGTGCGGTTCAAGGTGAAAGACCGTGACCTCGAATTTACCATCTTCACCACCCGTGCCGATACGATGTTCGGCGTGACCTTCATGGTACTGGCTCCCGAAAGCGAACTGGTTCCGCAAGTCACTACCGACGGACAGCGTGCCGAAGTGGAAGCTTATCTGGACCGTACCAAGAAACGTACCGAACGCGAACGCATCGCCGACCGCCGTGTGACGGGTGTATTCAGCGGCTCGTATGCCATCAATCCTTTCACGGGCGATGCCGTACCTATCTGGATAAGCGACTATGTATTGGCTGGCTACGGAACCGGAGCCATTATGGCGGTACCGGCACACGATAGCCGCGACTATGCTTTTGCCAAGCATTTCAACCTCCCCATCGTTCCGCTGGTAGAAGGATGTGACGTAAGCGAAGAAAGCTTCGATGCCAAGGAAGGTATTGTATGCAATTCGCCGAAAGCCGGTGTGACGCCTTATTGCGACTTGAACCTGAACGGCCTGACCATTAAGGAAGCCATCGCCGCTACCAAAGAATATGTGAAAGCACACCACTTGGGACGTGTAAAGGTGAACTACCGCCTGCGCGACGCTATCTTCTCGCGCCAGCGTTATTGGGGCGAACCGTTCCCGGTATATTACAAGGACGGCATGCCTTACATGATTGACGAAAACAAGCTTCCGCTGGAATTGCCCGAAGTCGACAAGTTCTTGCCTACCGAAACTGGCGAGCCTCCATTGGGACACGCTACAAAATGGGCCTGGGATGTAGAGAAAGGCGAAGTGGTAGAGAATACGAAGATAGACAACGTGCATGTATTCCCGCTCGAACTGAATACCATGCCGGGCTTTGCCGGTTCGAGTGCCTATTACCTGCGCTACATGGACCCGCACAACGATAAAGCACTGGTATCGGAAAAGGCAGACCGTTACTGGCAGAACGTAGACCTCTACGTAGGCGGTACCGAACATGCTACGGGGCACCTTATCTATTCCCGCTTCTGGAACAAGTTCCTGTTCGACCTCGGCGTAAGTGTCAAGGAAGAACCGTTCCAGAAACTGGTGAACCAAGGCATGATTCAGGGACGGAGCAACTTCGTATACCGCATCAAGGATACCAACACCTTCGTCTCTCTCGGTCTGAAAGACCAATACGACGTGACACCTTTACACGTAGACGTGAACATCGTGACCAATGACGTGCTCGACATCGAAGCCTTCAAGAACTGGCGTCCCGAATATCACGATGCCGAATTCATCCTCGAAGACGGCAAGTACATCTGCGGCTGGGCGGTAGAGAAGATGAGCAAGTCGATGTACAACGTGGTGAACCCCGACATGATTGTCGAGAAATACGGAGCCGACACCCTGCGTATGTACGAAATGTTCCTGGGTCCGGTAGAGCAGTCGAAACCTTGGGACACGAACGGCATCGACGGTGTGCACCGCTTCCTGAAGAAACTCTGGAACCTGTTCTACGGGCGTCAGGGCGAGTTCCTGCCTACGGAAAGCGAAGCTACGAAAGAAGAACTGAAGTCTATCCATAAACTGATAAAGAAAGTTACGGGCGACATCGAGGTCTTCTCATACAATACCTCTATCAGTGCCTTCATGATTTGTGTCAATGAACTGACCGCGCTGAAGAGCCGCAACAAGGCAGTGCTGACCGACCTCGTTATCCTGCTTGCTCCCTTCGCGCCTCACCTTGCCGAAGAGCTCTGGGAAGCGTTGGGACACGGCACCACCGTATGCGATGCCCAATGGCCTGCATGGAACGAAGACTACCTGAAGGAAGACACGGTGAAATATACCATCTCTTTCAACGGGAAAGCACGTTTCACCATGGAATTCCCTGCGGATGCCGACAACGACACCATACAGGCAGCGGTAATGGCGGAAGAGCAGTCTCAGAAATGGATTGAAGGCAAGACTCCGAAGAAGGTCATCATCGTGCCGAAGAAAATCGTAAACATCGTGTTATAAATAAAAGAAACGCAGATTAACGCAGATTTTCGCAGATTAAAAATAAAAAAAATCTGCGTCAATCCGCGTTAATCTGCGTTTAAACCAATTATCTATGGAGTTAGCATTAATCAAGAAGATAAGCCGCGAGTCGAAAGATTACCTTGCCATTACTTTCGGGCTGGTACTCTACGCGCTGGGCTGGGCGATGTTCCTGCTCCCCTACCAGATTACGACGGGAGGCGTGACGGGTATCTCCGCCATTATCTATTACGCCACAGGAGTAGAGATACAAGTATCCTACTTCATTATCAATGCCATATTCTTAGGCTTTGCCCTGAAAATACTGGGACCGAAGTTCAGTGTAAAGACCGTATATGCCATCTTTATGCTGACCTTCCTGCTCTGGCTCTTCCAGTGGCTGCTGAAAGACGATGCCGGACACCTGCCCCAACTCCTCGGACCGGGACAAGACTTCATGGCGTGCGTCATCGGAGCCGGCATGCTTGGATTCGGTATCGGCATCGTGTTCTGCAACAACGGAAGCACGGGCGGCACCGACATCATCGCCTGGATTATCAATAAGTACAAGGACGTGACGCTGGGACGCATGATGATGTACTGCGACATCGTCATCATCTCGTCGTGCTATTTCATCTTCCACGACTGGCGCCGCGTGCTCTTCGGCTTCTGCGTGCTCTTCATCATGAGCATCGTGATTGATTATGTCATCAACAGCGCACGCCAGTCGGTGCAGTTCCTCATCTTCTCGCGCAAGTACGAAGAGATAGCCGAAGGCATCTCCACCCGGATAGACCGCGGTGTCACCCTGCTTGACGGGCAAGGATGGTACAGCAAACAGAATATCAAGGTAGTAGTGGTACTGGCAAAAAAGACCCAGTCGCTCGACATCTTCCGCCTCGTGAAAGACATCGACCCCAACGCTTTCATCTCGCAAAGCAACGTCGTAGGCGTATACGGAGAAGGATTCGACAAGCTGAAAGTGAAATGAATTTTATAAAAAGACGAACACAGAGACACGGAGACACAGAGAAAATAAATAAAAAAACTCCGTGTCTTTGTGTCTCTGTGTTCATTTAAATTTCCATCAACGCAATGAAAAAGAAACTCGTTTTTGCAACCAACAACGCGCATAAGCTCGAAGAGATACGCGCCATCCTCGGCGACAAACTGGAGATATTGAGCCTGAACGACATCAATTGTCACGCCGATATTCCTGAAACCGCCGATACCCTCGAAGGAAACGCCCGCCTGAAAGCCGGATACATCTACCAGAACTACGGCATGGATTGCTTTGCCGACGATACGGGACTGGAAGTGGAAGCCCTCGGCGGCGCACCGGGCATCTACTCGGCACGCTATGCCGGAGGCGAAGGACATGACTCGGAAGCCAACATGCGCAAATTGCTTTCCGAAATGGAAGGAAAGGAAAACCGCCGTGCCCGCTTCCGCACCGCCATCTGCCTCATCGAAAACGGCAAGGAGCATCTGTTCGAAGGCATCGTGCAGGGCAACATCATCGAAGCACGCCGCGGCACCGCAGGCTTCGGCTACGACCCCGTCTTCCAGCCCGAAGGCTATGCCGAGACATTTGCCGAAATGGGAAACGAAGAAAAGAATAAAATCAGCCACCGTGCCCGTGCCGTGCAGCAGCTGGTGGAATACTTACGCTCTGAAAACTAAAATGCGGCACCGATGTAGGCAGGAAATCGCAATGTGCGAAAACCTCCTGCAACATGCAGCAAGGAATCGGAGGCCTACGAAAACCTCCTGCAGCGTGCAGCAAGGAATCGCAAGCCTGCGAAAGCTTCCTGCAGCGTGCAGCGAGGAATCGCAAGCCTGCGAAAGCTTCCTGCAGCGTGCAGCAAGGAATCGCAAGCCTACGAAAGCTTCCTGCAGCGTGCAGCGAGAAATCGCAAGCCTGCGAAAGCTTCCTGCAACGTGCAGCAAGGAATCGCAAGCCTACGAAAGCTTCCTGCAGCGTGCAGCAAGGAATCGCAAGCCTGCGAAAGTTTCCTGCAGCGTGCAGCAAGGAATCGCAAGCCTGCGAAAGCTTCCTGCAGCGTGCAGCGGGAAATTGCAAGCCTGCGAAAACTTCCTGCAGTCTCGTCACGCCGGATTTGCAATCCGCATCATAAACAAACGGAATCGGATTTTTAATCCGATTCTTTCATTACGCCGGATTACAAATCCGGCGTAATATAAACCCAATTACCAGTCCAGATACTTGAAGTTTGAGGCATACGAAGAGTTGCCATAAAGATACGGCGCAAAATGAAGATATGCTTTACTTTGCCGTTTCAGATTATCTTCACTGGTAGTAGCGGTTATCTGGAATTGCCTATAAAGTATATCTTCGTTTTGGAAGCATATTAAAACATTTGTATTTTTGTGCACGGATTTGAAAAAATAGATATGAAGTGGCACAATCTTTTATACCTCTTTATCTTGGTCGGTTGGTTGACGGCTTGCCATACCAACCCGCATACCGCACGCCTGTTACAGCAAGCTGATTCACTACTGAACGTACAACCGGACAGTGCCCAGATGCTGCTGCACACCTGGGCAGACAGCATGACCTGCCAACCCGAAGAGCTGCAGATGTATTACCGCTTGCTTTGCGTCAAAGCCGATGATAAAAACTACATTCCCCATACTTCGGACAGCGTGATTCTTCCGATAGTCGCCTATTATAAAGACCAACGGAATAAAACCCGTCTGCCCGAAGCCCTCTACTATGCTGGACGGGTTTATAGCGACTTAGAAAATGCTCCGCGTGCGTTAGAATATTTCCAGCGTGCCATCCATGTAATGGAACGGGAAGAACTGACCGATTATAATCTGTCGAGCCGCATCTATAGCCAAATGGGCACGCTTTTCGTCTATCAAGAACTTTACGATGAAGCTTCCGAAATGTACCGCAAAGCCTATCAATATGATTTATTGCTAAAAGATAGCGCAAACCTTGTCTTCGATTTGCGGGATATCGGACGGGGTTTCGCATCAACCGACCGACAGGATAGCGCAATCTATTATTACAACCGGGCGAGTGAAATGGCTTTGCTAATAAAAGATAGTACACTGCTTAGTATGGTTTCTTTAGAACTGGCAGGAACTTATATTGATTGGGATAAGTATTCACAAGGATATGAAAAACTACAAATTGCACGATTAAAGCTTGATACACTTAGCATATCTGCATATTATACCGCCATGGCTCGCTATTATCACTTTACAAATCAGTTTGATTCCGCCGCATATTTTTACCAAAAGAAGCTCGGTTTGCCTTCATTCCTCCACAAAGCTGGAGCCTACGAAGGTTTAGCTGATATAGCCCGCCATCAAGGTGATATTATCAAAGCTTTAAATTATTACGAACAATACATGCTCTACGAAGACTCCTTGCAGCAAACCGTCCGCACGGAAGCCGTAGACAGAATACATGCGCTATATAACTATCAACAATTCAAAAAAGAAAACGTATTTCTTAAGCGGCAAGCCTTCAAACAGAAGCGGCTTATCTTTGGAATAATTTTTTCTTTTTTATTTCTTTTATTAATAGGCATTGTTTTTTGGCAAAAACACAAACGGAAAGAGCAAACTATCCTGCTCCAGCAAGAAAAGTTGAAAAGGCTGCAAGAGGAACAATTCAAATATAGCCAGGCACAAATTGTTGCCAATAAAGAGAAGATAGAAAAACTATCGGCTTTATTGCATAGCGCAGAACAAACGAATGATAAGCTACGTCAAAACTTGCTGCAAGCCCAAAAAGAATGGATAGAAAAAGCAAACGTACAAATCGAAGCCGCACAGATTGTCAAAGAATCATCGTTGGCGAACTTGCAACAAACCGAAATATGGAAAAAGCTGCACCAGCCTATGGATAAAAACGAAACCATCAAAATGACAGATACAGACTGGGCGGAATTAACCCAAGCCGTTGAAGAAACCTATCCTCATTTCGTTCAACGGCTGAATGAACTTTGTCCGCTTTCGCAAAAAGAGCTGCAAGTGTGCCTGCTGCTAAAAATCAATGTACCTTTAACTCTTATAGCAGACATTGTATGCAGCTCGAAGCAAGGAATTTCTTCACTCCGAGAAAGGCTTTACAAAAAAATCTCTGGAGAAAAAGGAAAACCTAAAGACTGCGACAACTTCATAAGAAACCTCTAATTTCATTATTAACAAGACGTTATAAGCAATACGCAAAAATACGCATTCTACTTGCGTACTTTTTGCGTACTGATTTTTGCTGCCCTTTCCTATCTCCTCCATACCTTTGCGTCATCGAAAAACTTAAAAACTAAAAGAAAATGAAACACATTTTTATTACATTACTAATGTTATTTATGCCTGTATTAACAACAATCGTTTTCGCTAATAAAAAGATAGAAATGGAGAAAATGATTATTTTAAAAACTCATTATCACGACTCAGAAAGAGAATCAAGAGACAAACGTACCATTACATTCATTCCTATTAAAGCATCATATGACAATACGGATATTTATCTCAAATCTTGGATACAAATAGAAAACGCTACTATCCGGATAAAAGATAAACGGGAAAATATAATGTATGAGCTATGTACTACCCTATCCGCCAACGAAGAATTTTCTCTTCCTATTCATTTAGGCAAAGGAATCTATACGTTGGAAATAGTGAACGGAAACACCTGTTATTATGGAGATTTCGAAATCTAATATAAAGGTAAAAGTTTAATTTAAATTGATTTACGTATGAAAAAACTAAATGTTATGTTGACATTGTTGTTGGCAACAGCATGTGCTTGTACCGACAATCTATCAGAAGATGTCGCTCCCTACAATGAACAACCGCTTTCGCGCTCAATGAATGCGACTTTAACTACTGAAGAAGCTCAACAGCAATTCGCTGAAATCTTATCGAAAGCCGTTTACGACCATGTAGAGCTTCGTAATTTCCTTAAAGCACAAGCCTTAAAACAGTTCGACAACGACTACGATGTGTTCTATCCGTTGGTAAAAGACGAACAAGTGGGCGATTTAGGAACATTTCGTGAGGTTTTGCTTGGCTATATTCCCGAAGCCGACTTATGTACTATCGAAGCCGCACTTCCGCTTCTGAACATCTACGTGCCTAATCTGTCGCTCTTCGTTGATGTAACTCCCGAAAATTGGGACACAACCGACCAAGATGTACCCGTAGCCGTCAAAAATCAAGACGAACCCAACACACTCATGTACCTGAATGGAGAGTTTGTAGACAAAATGGCTGGTGATGAAATCCCCGATTTCCATTTTCTTTATATAAAGAATAACGAACGGGTAAGAAAGACCCGCTCCAGAAACATCAACGGCATGAACGGATACGAGTTTATAAGCGAAGTGTTCGACGGCACACGTTCTAAACCACAAGTAACATCGTGTGCCGTACAATCACGTGCTACCAGCTCGGCATACGATATCGACTGGGTTCCGGCAAGCAAGATAGATCCGGTAGTTATTACGGCATGGAAAACCATGAAAAATAATCCTTCTCTGCAACGAGACAACATTTATTACGGCATGACGCCAACCAAAACAGAAGGGACGTTAAATAGGACTATAGACGAGTATATCTACCGCTTCCAAATAGACCCGGCAGCTTACTACTCTATTGCAGACCAAAAAGGAACGGGAGATAAAAAAGACGACCCGATGATAAAAGATGAAACACTGGAAAAAAAAGGTGGATATTATTCTGATGAAGAAACAATAAGCAGATTATGGACAGAAGGAAATTTTGAATTTTGCATTCAAGTCTTCACAGGAACAAACAATATAAAAGAACTGACCCCAAGTGAATACGTTTTTAATATCAAGCCTCAAGAATTATTTAATATTGTCATCACCAAATGGCGGAAACACCGCACATGGTTTAGAAAAGCCAAATATTATTGTAAAATAGAACCAGATAAACTGGAACGAAAATGGGTTTATCCTCGTGAATTAAAATATGCACATGATAACCGACTTCCTAAATGGGACATAAGCACTCAGTCGTTGGAAAGATTTGTTACTATTTTCGAGTTCGATGAAGATGAAACGTATGAAATGACTCAAAGTAAAGTAACTACTTATACGCACAATTTTAAAACAAGTGTCGAAGGAAATGTAGGAAATAACAAATGGGGTGCAAAAGTAGGATTAGGTTATGATTCTACTACATCCACACAAGTAGGTTCAACCATAAAAATATCAACAACTAAAGGCAGCGACCAATTGGGTACATTAACTTTTTATTTCTATGACAGTATTATCATAGAAGAAAATTCCAGCAAAGGTTATCGTCTCAAAAATGTAAGCAATGGAACTGTAACAATGACGTTAATGCCTATGACCGAAACTTTTTCACGTGGTAACTAATTCTATTACATATGAAATATGTCTACTACTTTTTTATAATAGCCTCGCTTTTCTCACTCGTTTCATGTAGTGACAATGAAAGCGAGTATGAACCAATCTATTCGCCTGTAGGAAACACTTATGAAAGTCAAGGCTTGTCCCTTTTCTTCGAAAGTGCTGACTCTGTACAATTTCAATGTCTGTATCCTTGGGATAAAGATATAAAAGGAAAAGCAGCATATAAACAAAATGGTGCTCTTCTATGTATAGAAAGCCCTTTCGGATATGGTATTCGTCCTACTCCCGAAGATTTAACCATTCCCTACTTTTATGAATTTTGGGGAATCGTAAAAGCAGACCGTTTAGAGAATGTTTCCTGTTTTTTCATCGGACCGCATGAACAGCTTCAATACATGGATTATGACGGAACCTTTTATCTGATAAGAGATAAATAAGGAGTTCCAACAATTGTTAGAAGCATTTTAGATACTTCATGAAAACGCATCTAAATTTGATACCGCAAAAACGTATGTTTTGGAAAGGTATTTTGTAAAATTTAGATGCGTTTACCATTTCGAATATTCCAAACAATATACTGTCGTTTGTCTTTGTACTTCAATCTCAGTACATATACTCCACCTCCGACTTGCGGAAACGCAGCACGCGGGTGTCCTTGGCTGCGCCGCCGTTCTTATGCAAATAAAGCGCATCGTTTTTCCCGGGAATAAACCAACCTGTACCTTCCGGCGAGTGTACGCCAAAGAGTATATTGTTGTAATGCCCGTTATGGAAGACACCTTCGCTGTCGTTCCACTGCGATGCCACGCCATACCACGTAACCGGTTCATGCTCGGGGAAATCGGGGCTCCACATCTCGATGAGAATCAGGCTAGGCAAGGCTACATTGCCTACCGTCACATCGTTTCTCCGCTTCTGCAGCCGCTTCACCTGGCTGTGCCCTTCCCACGGAGTGCGCAGCGTGTGCGTGCCGTTCCACATCACCCATACATAATCGGTTGCGTCAAAGATGCGGTTGAAATCTTCCATCGACGGAAGTTCGTAACCTTCGGGGGCAAGCGCATCGGCAGGCAGGCGGTTGATATGCACGGACACCTGGTGATTGTAGCCATCCAATGCCGCCGTACCGTTTTTGTCTATTACCTGCAACCCTGTGCCGCTGTCACCTTGATATGCCCATTTCCACAAATCAAAAAACGCTTCGGGCGGGCACGCTCCCAAGTACTCGAAAACGGTCTGGCCTGCGCGGCGCGCCGGATCATCGGACGAAAGCACCTGGTCTTCGAACGAGCGGGAATCACCACGGGCATTGTACTTGCACCACCAGATGCCGTGCATCCACGTCACTGGCAATCCATAGTTGCGGCGAGACACGGTATATTCCTCGCGCTGCGAGCCATCGGCACGGTTGCGGATGACCAGCGTAGCCGACTGCCTGCGCCCGTTTGCCGTAACGTCATTCGGCCGCCAGCCTGCCAGCACCCGATACGCACCTTCTCCGCTTCTTACAGAAACAGGGTCAAGCTTTATCCACGCATCTTCGCCCGCTTCGTATTCCACCGTCAATTCTTTCTCTGCAGGCAACGTAAATACACCCAGCTCATTATCTATATAACGGTCGAAATCGAAGGCATACGTCCCGACGGCATACTGTAATTTTCCCGAAAGCCGGCTGGGGTTCCCGGCAAGCCTCAGCGTGATTACATCTTCAGGATACACGTACTGCATTCCTTTACGGCGAAAGCGAAGAGCGGTTTCGACAGGTGGCTGTCCGGGAGGGAAAAGCGGCTTGCGGATACGGAACCGCTGTCTGCCCTCAAACAGCCCCTGACCGGCAAGCGGCTCCACTTCCAACGATGCCGAAGCATCTACCGGGAGCAATTCCAATTCATCGTCACACGCTACTGCCAGTACCATTTCTACAGGTCCGTATGGCAGATTCACGCCATCTTTCCCTGCGGTCACTTCGGCTCCGGCAGGCAATTCTGACGCCGCGGCATCTACTTGCGGAGGGGCAGTCAGGTCGGGATATGCTGCCGTACTATCTCCCTCTCCCCAAGCTTCCACCGTCAGTTGTGCATCAACCTGCAGAACGTCTTTCCGCAATACGATGGCATATACCGTATTGCGCCGGATATCTGACGGCAACGGCTGTTCGAAAGCATACACCTTGCCATTTATTTCTGCTTCCAGACTCACCGACAAATCCGGATTAGCCTGTTCGTACACATACAGTATCCCTAACGAATCGCGTGTCAGGGGCGCATCCGGCGTACTGATGATGCAGTCTTCCTTGACTGTCCCTTCGGGCGAACGCACTGCATCCCCCGGAAAAAGATAAGCCTGCCGTGCCACTTGTTTCACCGCAAAACGCTTCACCGATACCGTCCCTTCCGGTACTTCTATCCGGAAATCGAAACGGGCTACTCCACGCGTTAAAGCCAACGGTATTGAAACAGCCTTTCCCATCTTGCCTGACAAGTCTGCTTTTCCGGTAAAATAATTCGATACCTGGTGCTGGTCAGCTGTCAGTACAGTTTGCAACCAATCTGTTTCTTTTGTCGTTCCTTCTTCACACACAGGTTCTTCATTTGCTATTACATAAAGTGTACCCGAAAGCCGATCGAGCGGCAGACGATAATCATCTCCCCCGACCGATAACGGCTCATACACTTTCTGCAAAACGCCTTCTTCGAAACGGTATGCCCTAAGCGATGTTATCTCGTCTTCTCCTGGAAGCGGAGACGGCTTTCCAGCTACCTGAAACGAAGCTCTGCTGATACATAGTTCCGCTGTCCCGGAGGAAACAGTTTCCTCCTGTTCCCATCTGTCGGAACAGGAAGAGATAAACAGCAGGCTACAGAGCAAACCGATTATATACAACCTTGTTTTCATAAACATGCCTTAAACGTTTAAGAAGCATGTTTCGCTTCCAGTTCCGTATCATTGCCTGGCTCCCATTCATCGAAGCTCACATTCAGATTCACACTGATATAATCTTTACGCACGATAATCTTATTGACTGTATTGCGTATCACAGGTTCCGATAAAACCTTGGTCAGTGTCTTCCGCTCGCCGTCAATCACTGCGGTAACACTTACCTCCAGCCCTTCATTTGCCTGCTCGTACACGTACAACACACCAGGAGTATTTGCCGTAAGCGGCCGGGAGAATACGACCGTTGTATCCTTGCGCTCTACTCCTGTGGGCGAATGGGCATCCGGATTGGCAAACAGATAAACCGAACGTGCCACATTCTTCAATGTCAGACTTTCGACAGATGCCGTATCTGCCGTTTGCAGGTCAATGTCAAAGCGTGCCATTCCTCGTTTCATCGACAAGGGAAGCTCGGTCTGCGACTTGTCAAAGCTATCCAGACTCAAACTGCCGCTAAAGAAGTGCACTTCCTTCCCTTCCTTCAAGTTCAGCACGGTCTGTTTCCATTCGTCTTCGGTGATGCGCCGGTCGTGCAATGCGTTCAAATCAATCATTCCTTCGGTATTGGCAATCACATACAGCGCCCCTTCATAATCGGTCAACTGTAAATTGAAAGCGGAACCATCGAAAGCCAAGTCGTCATACACCTTAACCAATGTTCCTCCGATAAACTGACAAGCCTGTATATGCTCTACCTTGTCTTCACCGTCTACAGTGTCAGCCAGCTGGTCATAACCTGCTACTCTGGCTTTGACAACCGGCTTTACAGCCGTTTCTTCATTACCGGGATGCTCAGAATCGGCACAAGCCATTGTTCCGAACATACCAAACAATAAACTTCCCATCCATACTGTTTTCGCGTTTGTCATTTTTCTCATACACTTTTTGTTTTTGATAAGAGCCTGTCGTTTAAATTTTGCTCAGGTTAATTTTGCGAATTGTTTTCGAGGATGTTTTTCTGATTTTATGAGGAGGATAGCGGGCTATCTGACGAATAAAATCGGGAAAACAGACCGGAAACAAACGCAAAAGAACCTGATAGAATATTGCTTTATTGGAAAATTTAAACAGGCTCTTATCATTTGTTCAACAATTTATTCATATATATATTCCACCGGTTTCTTTATGCAACGTATCGTACGTGTTTTTGTATTGTTCTGCGGCACATACTTCAACCAGTTCTCACCCGGTTTTTCTGTATGCGCATATCCTTCCATTACCCACGTGTTCGAAGAATGCCCATGCGTGGCAAGCAACAACGACATCCGGGCAATGT
This sequence comes from Phocaeicola salanitronis DSM 18170, assembly GCF_000190575.1. Classification (NCBI taxonomy): domain Bacteria; kingdom Pseudomonadati; phylum Bacteroidota; class Bacteroidia; order Bacteroidales; family Bacteroidaceae; genus Phocaeicola; species Phocaeicola salanitronis. The sequence continues at coordinate 2,661,933 of NC_015164.1, forward strand.
TTCCAGGAGTGGTGTTCCATTGATGTCCCAACCCACAAAGTACCCAGCGGGCACCTTCGTACTGAAACTCATAAAAAGCAATTACTCCATACAGATGTCCTTCGAACGATACTTCCCGTTCGGTTATCGTGACCGTCAGCTCCTGCCCTGCCGCATTCCGGTACGTATGCGTTCCCTGTCCGCCCAAATTGAAATCCGTATTCCGGGTAAAAAAGGCATAATCATCGTAATCAGGTATCTGATATCCTTCAGGAGCCATTTCTTCGGAAGATAACAGACCGAAATTTTCGGCAGAGTTTCGCATACCTTCATAATAAAAAGCCGTTTCGTTGTGCTTCAACGGATATCCGTCGGGATAACCTGCCTGATACTGATATCCCAGCAAATGCAACAATTCATTTTCGTCGCACGTGCTCAAATAAGTTGCCAAGTCTATTTCCTTTGCCGGATCTGTACCGACCAATATCTGGTCGCTGAATGTTTTCACATTTCCGCGCAAATTGTATTTAGACCACCACGTCCCGTTGATGTTCACCACCGGAAGCCCCCAGTTTCGCCGGCGTATCACATATACTTCCCGGTTCTTTCCATCTGCATCAGATATGACCAACCTGCCTTCCTGCACACGTCCGTCCGCCTGAGGGTCGTTCGGTTTCCATCCGCCTACGATGCGGTAAGTTTCTCCATCAGGCGCCAGCTTTATCCAACGGGAAGTGCCAGAATCAAACTCCATACCGACTATCTTGCCGGCAGGAAGAGTCAAACGCCCCAATTCACCCTCAACATAACGGTCGAAATCGCATATTCCCTGCTCGTTCAGCTTGATTTGTCCTTCCAGTCGGATGGGACTGGGTTCGACCACCAAAACGATTCTGCCCGCATACACGTTTTGCCGATATACCTCCAAGTATATATATTCCTCTTCTGTTCCGGGCATCCGCATACTGGTCGAAACAGATATGTCGGCTATTGGTTGCAGCCCCCTGCCTGCCACCCGTTGTACAACAACCCCGTCTACCTGCCCTTCTATTTCTACATCCGCCCCGGATTCTCCCAGCAATACCAGATGTGAATCGGAACGTGTATAAGGGATGAATACCGTATCTTTCGAAAGGTTGACACGGACACCTTCCGACAAGCGGGAAGCATCCACATCGACCAGCCCATTCAATTGAAGACCGGACTCTGTCTCACCACCAGCTTGCCAATTGTCTTCGGTCACCGATACCGACAGGTTTCCCCCTCTTCCATAAACCGAGAGTGTATAAACCACATTGCGCCGGATTGCGGCAGGCAAAGAAGTTTCCAACCGATGCTGCGCTCCATCAAACGAAGCCAGTATTTCCACCTGCAACTTGTTATTTGTCTGTTCGGGCAAATAAAACAAGCATTCACTACCATTCTCAAAAGCTACATATTCTTTCCGAAAATCATACGTAGAGGCACCATCTGGTGTTTCTACCGATTCCTGACCATTCAAATAACCTTGCCGGTAAATATGGGAAACCGTAACACGGTGTACCTTTACTCCTTTATCAAAAGAAGAAAGGTCTATCCGCGACACGCTACGCCTCAGCGATACTTCGCTTTTCCCCGACGAAATCCCGTTCGGGTCCATCCATCCGCTCATTGCCAGACCACCTTCTTCGGATGCCAATTCATCTTTATCGGCACTTAGTTTCAGAAACTCCGATTTGGTTGTTACATCAGGCAACACCTCCTGCAAATTCCTTACCTTTCCGGCATTGGCAAGCAGGCAGATTTCTCCTTCCGCCCTTTGGGGATGAAAGATATAGCTGCCGTCTTCTCCCGCACGGAATGAAGTAATGATTTCTTTCAGCACCTCCCCTTCAAACCGATATCCTTGTATCGTCAGGATACGTGCATCCTGCTCTATCCCATTCCCTTCCAAATCATCCACCGACACACGGGCAATGATTTCTCCTTCCGACACCGAAGGGACCGACATCGTTTCCCGGGTACATCCTGCAAGCAACAGGCCTCCCAATGCATATAAAATGATTCTCTTTTTCTTCATAACTCCTTACATTTTAAACTTCTCATTATTTATAAAGAGCCGGACTCTGTTTGCTTTTCAGATAATCAGGCGAATCAATAGGCATCAAATACAAATGGTCTACATAAAACTGATTCATCAGCTCCTGTGCCCACGGCCCGTAAGTGAACGCACTATCGTGACTATACCCCATAACGTGCCCCAGTTCGTGAAACATCACCTCGCAGGCATACGTATCGGTATAATGGCTGAGCCAAGCACCCTGATACGCCCCGAACACATCACCTCCGCCCAGCCCAAGCACTCCATTTCCCGTATAGACCAATCCTACCCGCAATGAACGAGGCTGGCGCATCTGTTTCAATACGGTTTCAGCACTTACCTTGTCGGTTACTCCTCCATTTCCGTAAAGACGGTCCTCGTTGGCACGCAAGATATCCTCGTGTTCTTGCATATCAATCATATAGGTGAAATTAAGGAAAAACGCCACCACTTCACGGCAATGCACCGGACGGATTCCCATCCAGTTTCCTGCCGGTCCGCCATTAGGCTGGTCGGGATCACCTCCATACAGGTTGAAAGTCACCTTCCAACCATGACGGATAGCTTGCAACTTTTCCCAATAAGCATCGCCCGAAATCACTTCGTAACTGGCATCAAGGGCAGCCGTCAACGGTTGCGGAGGCACTTTTATCCATTTCCCCGAAACGGTACGATACATACATTCTGAAGTGAAAAGCGGAATCTGACCGTAAAAATCGGCAAAAGCCGGTACCGTATCAAAGTAAGCCAAGTCAATGTATTCATCGCTCACCGAAGGAAAACGGGCACGCACCAGCACATCACTCAAGTCACGCGGTGAATAAAAGCGCATGTGCAAACGCCCGTCATCGGTTATCTCTACCTGCAAAGGCTGAGAAGTGTCGAACGAACGCTGGCGGGTATCCGTATAGATTTCTTTCCGCTCTTCATCTTGCAAGATTTTCGCGTGCCCGCCTTCTTCATACGCCATTGAAGTTACAAACATCACTCCTGCCTTATCATCGGGATGTACAACCGGAGTATGCACCCGATAAATACGGTTTGAAACCAACGAATCGACGGTAAAATCATACGTTCGCTCTATCTGATTCTTCCGATAATCGCGTGTCAATACCGTGACCGCTCCCTGCAGAGGCACTTCACCGGAAGCTGGAGGCAAGCAAAAAGAAGCTACCGAATCCAGCGGCCAGACCACAGGCTGCATATCCGCTTCGCCCGAAAGCGAACCGTCGCCCGAAAGAGTCGTATAAAAAGACACTGCATCCCATATCACTTCCTTGTGTACGACCGCGGTACGCACGTAAGGATTGCGAAAAGCGAACGAAAAGTCCACCCTGCCGGCTATCCGCCGTTGCACAATCTGCCCGGGTGCCGAAACAATAATCTCGGCTCCGCCTACACCCGGTTTCCGGGAAACAGAAAAAGAAGTACGTGAATAGAAATAATCCGCTTCCAGCGGTTTCGACAATTGAGCAGGAAATATCAGCCAAGGCTCGGATACATTATTCAGTTTGCGGATAGAAACCCCATCTTGTCCGGCATCCCCCCGGATACCCAATACCAGCAAGGTATAATCTCCTTCCTGTAAACCTTCAAGGTGTATTTCTGAAGCTGCATAATCATAAAATCCTTTCAGGTTGGTCACTACACGCCCTGCCTCGTCCGCTACATAAAAAACAACACGGTCGTATGTCCTGCCCTTGCTTGTAACAAGGCGTGACGGAACATCTTCACCTTCATAATCGGCACATTGCAAGACAAAGACTGCCTTGCTTCCCTCCCCTCCTGGAGGTTTCATCCACTCTTCCCGGCTACAAGCCGCCAGCATCAGACTGCATAAGAACGTAATCCAAAAACTTTTTTTCATCTTGTCAGTTGGTTGATTAAATAAATAGTCAATCAATTACAAACGGCCGGAACTCTTTTCCGGCACCAGCAATACAACAACCGATAACCGCTTTTTGTTCAGACGGGACAAAGATGATGATGCAACGAATGTCTAATCTATATTGAAGCCAGGGTACATCAGCCAATCCAGCTATCTGCATTGGCTGATGAAACTATATGCCAATGCAGATGCGAATAGCTGGCATTCCGTTTCCATTTACCTTCCTTTTACGTTCTTGATATCAAAACCGTATGTTTTTGATATGGAAACCGTATGTTCTCCAATTGGAAACCGTACGGTTTTGATATGGAAAACATAAAAAGGAGATAGTTAAAAAGGAAATAGAAGGAAAACTGAATGGAAAAGAAACCTATCTCTCAAATAAAACCGGACGAAGCATACAGACATAAAAAAAGGAGTACCGCTGTACTCCAACCTTTGTTAACCTTAAATCTAATACTATGAAAAACACGATGCAAAGATACGGGTTTCTCTGAATATAGCAAGTATATAGACTTAAAATCTTATGTTTTATAACACGTTTTAAGAATCTAACCTTCTTATTAAAAAGGCTTTAACAAAAATGTATCAAAGCCCTAACTTCGAAGAGATTTCAAGCATGCGCTGAATGGGGATGATTGCCTTTTCCGCAATGCCGGGCTCCACCTTCACTTCAGGCCATTCGTATTTCAACGTATTATATAACTTTCCGAGCGTATTCAAGCGCATGAAATTACATTCGTTGCAGGCACAAGTGCTGTCTTCGGGCGGTGCCGGAATGAAATGCTTATCCGGACATTTCTTGCGCATCTCGTAAAGGATGCCACTCTCTGTAGCTACAATGAAATCTTTCTTTTCGCTTCCCATGGCATACTTCAACAATCCGGCGGTAGACGCTACCTTATCCGCCAGTTTAGCCACCGCACCTTTACACTCCGGATGAACCAGCACCGCCGCATCAGGATACTGTTTTTTCAACTCCAGAATCTTTTCTACCGAGAATTTCTCGTGCACATGGCAAGCCCCGTCCCACAAGAGCATATTCCTTCCCGTAATGGCATTAATGTAATTTCCTAAGTTCTTATCGGGACCGAAAATAATCTTTTGATCTTCCGGAAAACTTTCTACGATTTGTTTGGCATTGGTCGATGTAACCACCACATCGGTTAGTGCCTTTACGGCTGCACTGGTATTCACGTACGAAATCACCGTATGTCCGGGATTCGCTTCAATAAATTCCGCAAGCTTATCCGCCGGGCAGCTATCCGCCAACGAACATCCCGCATTCAAGTCGGGTATCAGCACTTTCTTATCCGGACAAAGGATTTTGGCGGTCTCACCCATAAAATGCACACCGCACATTACGATAATGTCCGCATCGGTCTTTGCCGCCCATTGCGCCAATGCCAGACTATCGCCGATAAAATCGGCTATCTCCTGAATCTCGTCCGCCTGGTAGAAATGCCCCAAGATAACGGCATTCTTTTCTTTACACAAGCGTTTGATTTCCGCCTTTAAGTTCACGCCTTCGGGGATTGCTTCATCCACATATCCCTTCTTCAACCATTCCTCTTTTCTCATATTAAAATATATTTCTTTTCTTTTTTCAAAAAAATTTATGATGGTAATAATAGCCCGTTGATAGTGTTCGTAAAAATCGGATAAAATAGTTGCTTTTTAAGTTATAAGTGTCTGATGTATGGCTATTCAAGTTTCATCAACAGGCTTATGGCTTGATTTTATTCTCTTTACGTTTGCTATTCACTAACGGTTGGTAACATGCAAAGTTAAAAACTTTCTCTTGAACTGCTTTGTTTTTTGTGCTAAAAAATATGTTTAAACCGGTGATGAAACTTTCGGGTTCAATATTTGGATAGTTCGTTCGATTGTGCCCATAAGCATTTCTACGAATAAAGCAAGTATAAGTTTTCATTTTCTATGCTTGGTTTTTATACAGGTTTTCCACCGTTTTTAACAGGGTTATGAATATACTTGTTATCTTTGCAAATAAAAAAATACCCATTATATGGCTGAATTGCGGAAGTTAAAAGTTACAGAGATGAACCGCCTGACGGTGGAAGAGTTTAAAGAGGCGAAAAAGATTCCGTTGGTGGTAGTGCTGGATGATGTGCGGAGCCTGCACAATATCGGTGCGGTATTCCGTACATCGGATGCGTTCTTGGTCGACTGCATTTATTTATGCGGCATTACCGCTACTCCTCCTCATCCGGAGATGCACAAAACGGCATTAGGGGCTGAATATACAGTAGACTGGAAGTATTTCCAGCATACGGAAGATGCTGTAAACGAGCTTCGTACAATGGGATATACCTTATTTGCTATTGAGCAGTGCGAAGGAAGTATCCTGTTGGATAAATTGGTTTTGGAACCGGATAAAAAATACGCGGTTGTGTTGGGAAATGAGGTGAAAGGCGTGAAGCAGGAAGTGGTGAATCTATGTGACGGGTGCATAGAAATTCCTCAATTCGGTACCAAACATTCGTTGAATGTATCTGTAACGGCTGGAATTGTTATTTGGGAATTTGCGTGTAAGTTAATATAAATGTTTATTCACAATTGTCCGTTTTCCACCAGTACAACAACCCGTTCGGTTAATTTATCTTCGTCTTCCGGATGATATTCTTTCTTCAGGCTGGCACCGAAGAGTGCGGCAAAAGTCTGGTAGAATCCGGCTTTGAAGGGACCCATAAATGCTTTTACCAATTGAAAGGAAGATTGGTTGCATTCTCTGTTTATCAACTTTATCAACAGCTTGCCTTGTGCGAATGTTAATTTCTTCATGCGAGGCGTGTATTGCTCTTTCAATCCTTTTTCTACCCGCTTGATATGGCGGTTGCGTGCCTCTTCGTCAGGCAAAGTCATTAAGTATTCGTAAGTTTCGATTACCGCCCGGTTCACTTCTTTGGCAATGGGAAGTGTTTTCTTTACGTCTCTTACCAGTTTATTGTAATATCTGCGTTGGCGTTTGTTTTTAAAATGCAATTCAGGATATACATATACGGTTCTTAGCGTTATACAAGGTATAGTGTCTCCTTTGTACACAATAACAGGTACTTTGTACAGCGTTGTGCCATTGGAGGAAGTTTGCGCTTGGGTTTTCAATGCGAAAGCGAAGAGCACGAAAAGCACTATGTATAAACTATTTTTCATCATGCGCAAAAATAGGAATAATTATGATTTGTGATAAACACTACGTAGAGGTTATACGAAAAATTAACGTATTTCCTTTTGTTAATAACTTGTGAATAATATGTTGAAACGCATGTTTGTTTTTTGGATATTAGGATGTTATGTATTAACACCCTTGTTTGCCCAGTCCGATTGGCTGGAATGGAATGAAGACATATCGGCTCCCGAAGACTTGGAAGACTGGAGAGAAAAATACGAGGAGTTAAGCGAAATAGCAGAACATCCTTTTAATATCAATGCCATTACCAAGGAAGAATTGGAGCAGCTTCCTTTCTTGTCCGATAAGCTGATAGAAAACATCTTGTATTATGTTTATAAATACGGACCGTTATTGACCAAGAATGAATTGCTGGGTGTTGAAGGGATGGACTGGCAAACCCGGAAGTTTTTAACAGACTTCATCTATATCGGACCCTCTGAGAATGAACGGGATAAGTTTTCATGGAAAAACCTGTGGAAATACAATAAACAGGAGTTATTAACACGTCTGGACATCCCTTTCAACACCAAGGCGGGCTATGCCGATTATGATGCGGAAACCTTGGCGGAAAGCCCTAACAAGCGTTATTATGGCGACCCGTTCTATCACAATGTGCGCTATCGTTTCCAGTACAATAAGCAAGTGTATGCCGGATTGACCGCCGAAAAAGATGCGGGAGAGCCGTTCTTCAGCCAATATAACCGGAAGGGGTATGATGCTTATTCGGGTTATCTGTTCCTTTCGAATCTGAAGAGACTGAAAGCCTTGGCTATCGGAAACTATAAGGCGAACTTCGGGTATGGACTGGTATTGAATATCGGAAGCTTTACGATGGGAAAAGGAACGATGAACCGGAACCGTTTCGGGCAAGGGTTTACGAAATATACTTCGACCGGAGAAGGAGAATATCTGCAAGGAATAGCCGCTACGTATCAAGTGGCGAAACGCTGGCAAGCGTCTGCCTTCTATTCATTCAGAAAGCAGGACGCACGTGTGGAAAACGAGTTCATAAGGTCGTTGAAAACCGATGGATATCACCGGTTGAAAAAAGATATGGAAAAGAAAAATACCGTATCTAATCATTTGACCGGATGCAACTTAACTTATAATGGAAAATTCACAGAGTTCGGTTTAACTGCTGTGTATAATCATTTCAACAAGGTGTTAAATCCCGATGCACGCGCTTATAATCTTTATTATCCTCGCGGGGATTATTTCTATAATGTAGGAGTGAATTACAAATTCTTTCTTCATCGCTTTACGTTTTCCGGCGAGACGGCTATGGATAAATCGGGAAAGATAGCTACGCTCAATGCAATCAGTTATCAACCGGGTGTGAATACCAATCTCTTAGTTATTCACCGTTATTACGATAAGCGCTACCAGTCGCTTTATGGAAACGCGTTTGGCGAGAATTCGAGGCTTCAAAATGAAACGGGAGCTTATTTAGGATTGGAAACCAGTTTCTTAGACAAGTTCAAGTTGTTGTGTTATGGAGACTTCTTTCATTTCTTCTATCGCAGGTATCAGGTAGACCGTGACCATACTTCGGGATTCGATGGCTTATTCCAGTTAAGTTATTCACCGTTCAATTCACTATCGATGTTAATAAAGTACACGTATAAGAACAAGGCGAAAAACTATACTTCTCCCGATGAAACGAAGTTTGTTTTGCCTTACGTAAGGCAACGTTTGCGTTATCAGTGTTCATCGGTATGCAGTGAGTATCTTTCCCTGAAAGGGGTAGCAGAAGGTGTAATGGCTTCGTATAACGGATGGGAAAAGTCGAAGGGAGGATATGTGAGTGGCACGGTGAAGGGAAATATTCCAAGCATTTCCCTTCAGGCATCGTTAACCGGAACCTGGTTTCACACGCAAGATTACGATTCACGTATTTACGTGTACGAGCCCGGTTTGCTTTATGCTTTCTCCATGAACTCATTTTACGGCAAAGGAACCCGCATGGCAATCAACCTGAAATATACATGGAAGAACCGGTTCATGATTCAAGCCAAGTGGGGCTGGACGCATTACAAGGACCGGAACCGCATCGGTACGGATACCGAGGAGATACAAGGAAGCGATAAGGCGGACTTGCAGGTACAAGTAAGGGTGAAATGGTGAATGTTTTGCTTATAATGCATGTGCCAAACGAAGACGGATTTCCGTTACAGGGCGTTACAAATCGTTACAATTACAATTATTGAAAACGAAAAAGAAGGGAGAATGCTTTCAACAATAAGTTATATTATATATAAATATATATATTTATATATAATATAACTTATACGTGTAACTTTTCTTTTTTGAACCGCTCTTATGAAAGTCCGATTTTAGTAATTGTAATAATTGTAATTGTAACGATTTGTAACGCTTTGCAGTTACGTGCCGTTATCATCTCCGGGTCAGCTATGACATCATTCATTGGAAAATTCAAAAGGCTCTCAAAACATTCTGTTTGCCATGCACGATATGTGATTTAGAATGTGTACATTTGCATCAAAACATAAAATGTAAGATAGCTTATGTCAACTGTAATATACCCCTCTCCTATTTTCGGACCGGTGCATAGCCGCCGGTTGGGAGTTTCGTTAGGAATCAACTTGCTTCCCGCCGACGGGAAGTGCTGTACGTTCGATTGCATCTATTGCGAATGCGGATACAATAAAGACCGCCGTCCCCGCCTCAAGCTTCCTACGCGTGAGGAAGTGCGCCGGGCTTTGGAACAACGTCTGATGGATATGCGGGCGAACGGTCCTGCCCCCGATGTGCTGACCTTTGCGGGAAACGGAGAGCCTACGCTTCATCCGCATTTTAAGGAAATCATCGAAGACACCATTGCCTTGCGCGACCGCTATTTCCCTGACGCGAAGATTAGCGTATTGAGCAATTCCACCCAGATACACCGCCCGGAAGTGTTCGAAGCGTTAAGCCGTGTGGACAATAACATCTTGAAGCTGGACACGGTAGACGAAGCTTATATCGGCAAGGTAGACCGTCCGACAGGACCGTATGACGTAAGCCGCATCATTCAGGGAATGAAAGCTTTCCGTGGCAATCTGATTATCCAGACCATGTTCTTGAAAGGGAAAACCGATGAGGGCGAGGATGTGGACAATACCTCAGATGCTTTTGTGCTTCCCTGGTTGGAGGCGGTAAAAGAAATCGCTCCCCGTCAGGTGATGATTTATACGATAGACCGCGAGACGCCCGATAGCTTCCTGCAAAAAGCCACCCATGAGGAGCTCGACCGTATCGTATCTCTCTTGGAGCAGGCAGGCATCCGGGCAAGTGCTTCGTACTGAAAGGTGCGGCATGCGCATATACTTGCATCCGGGCACGCAACTATATGCGCCGGGCGATGCATATAGCTGCATCCGTCGGGGGAGATATATGCGTTTTCATCCCCGCCTGATTGTGTGGAGAGAGGAAGGCTGCACAGGCATCGGTCGTGAGGGCATAATATCCTTAAAGAAGTTTAACAAAAGCGTGTTTATAACCGATTTATTTGTTATTTTGCACCAAATTAGGGAAAGAAGTGAACAGACTGCACATAGATACATGCCCGCTTTGCGGAAAGAGCCATTTCGAGAAGGTGATGACCTGCACCGACCACTATGCCACAAATGAACCGTTTGACATTTGCAGGTGTGTGGCGTGTGGTTTTCTTTTCACGCAAGACGCGCCCGACGAGAGCGAGATTGGGAGGTATTACGAATCGCCCGATTACATCTCGCATACAGATACGCGACGCGGGCTTGCCAACCGTCTGTACCATTATGTAAGGCAATACATGCTTCGCCGGAAAGCCCGCCTCATCAAGCGGTGTTGCGGCCTGAGCCGGGGACGTTTGCTGGATATCGGTACAGGTACGGGGTATTTCCCTCATTTCATGCAAGAGCGTGGCTGGCGGGTTTCGGCTATCGAGAAAAGTCCGCAGGCAAGGGCTTTCGCGCACGAGCATTTTGACCTGGAGGCGGATGCGCCCGAAGCGTTGGATACATACGAAGCGAAATCATTTGATGTAGTGACGTTATGGCACGTGATGGAACATTTGCAGCATCTCAATGAGACGTGGGAACGGCTTTATTCCATCTTGGACGACCGGGGCATTCTGGTCATAGCCGTACCCAATCCGACTTCGTCCGATGCGCGGCATTATAAGGAGATGTGGGCGGCATACGATGTGCCAAGGCATTTGTGGCATTTCACACCTGCCGTGATGCAGCAGTTCGGAGCCAAGCATGGATTTATCTTGACGGAGCGGCATCCGATGCCGTTCGATGCTTTTTATGTGTCGATGCTTTCGGAGAAATACCGCAAGAGCGGCGTTCCTTTCCTGAAAGGAATGGCGGAAGGGGCGGAAGCAGGGCTGGCTTCTTTGATGAAGAAGGAACGGAGCAGTTCCATGATTTATGTATTTCAGAAAAAAGTGAAGGCATGAGCAGGCGGACGAAAGCATCTTTTGATATGCAATTCATTACATCCAGCATCAGTACCATGTTGGTATTGGTTTTGCTGGGGACGGTTGTTTTTTTCGTGATGGCGGCAAACAACCTTTCGGTGTATGTACGCGAGAACATTGCTTTCTCTATCTTGATAAGCGATGACATGAAAGAGGCGGACATCCTCCGGTATCAGAAGGAGCTGAATCAGGAAGCGTATGTCAAGCAGACTTCGTACATCTCGAAGCAACAGGCTTTGGAAGAGCAGACCGAAGCCATGGGTACCGACCCGGCTGAGTTCTTGGGCTATAATCCGTTTACGGCATCGATTGAGGTAAAGCTGAATGCCGATTACGCCAATTCGGACAGCATTGCATGGATTAAGGACGGGATTCTTTCGCATAAAGGTGTGCTGGAAATAAATTATCCGCAAGACTTGCTGGATGCCGTCAACCGGAATATCCGTAAGGTCAGTGTGGTGCTGCTAGGGCTTGCCGCCTTGTTGACACTGATATCTTTTGCCTTGATAAACAATACGATAAGGCTCACCATTTATTCCAAACGTTTCCTGATACATACCATGAAGCTGGTAGGGGCAAGCTGGTCGTTCATCCGGCGTCCGTTCCTGATGCGTAATGTGTGGGTAGGGATGCTGGCGGGGGCTGCCGCCGATGCGGCATTAATCGGGCTTGCGTATGCTTTGGTAAAATACGAGCCTGATTTGTTGGCGGTTATAACGCCGGGAGTGATGATAGTTGTCATGGTTTCGGTGTTTATATTCGGGGTGGTAATCACTTCCCTTTGTGCGCTGATATCCATTAACCGGTATCTCCGCATGAAAACGAATGAGTTGTATTATAATTAATTTCATAACATTTTATTTATACGGTATGGATAAAAAGAACTTTGCCTTTGATAAGACCAATTTCAAGCTCTTGGCGATAGGAATGGTCGTGATTATCATCGGATTCCTGCTGATGTCGGGTCCCGGTTCGACCGAAACGGCATTCGAGCCTGACATATTCAGCGTACGCCGCATCAAAGTGGCGCCTGCGGTTTGTTTCTTGGGATTTGTCTTTATGATTTACGGAATACTCCACAAGCCGAAAGACCAGGCGGAGGACACTAAAAGCGAAGGGAAGTGATGGAAGGGGATTTGAACGTATTTCAGACCATCATCATTGCGATAGTAGAAGGGCTGACCGAGTTTTTGCCGGTATCTTCTACGGGTCACATGATTATCACCCAGCACGTGTTGGGAGTGGAAAGCACCGAGTTTGTAAAAGCATTTACGTTTATCATCCAGTTTGGAGCCATTCTGTCGGTGGTATGTTTGTATTGGAAACGTTTTTTCCGCCTCAACCATACGCCTGCACCTGAAGGGGCTTCGGCACTTAAACGCTTTCTTCATACCTACGATTTTTACTGGAAGCTGTTTGTCGCTTTTATCCCGGCGGCTGTATTGGGGCTTTTGTTCAGCGATATGATAGACGCTATGCTGGAAAGCGTGATTGTGGTAGCGGTAATGCTGATTATCGGAGGTGTGTTTATGTTGTTTTGCGACAAGCTTTTCGGAAATGGAAGCGAAGAGACAAAGCTGACCGAGAAACGCGCCTTTTATATCGGATTGTTTCAATGTATCTCCATGATACCGGGTGTGTCCCGTTCGATGGCGACTATCGTAGGGGGTATGGCACAGAAGTTGACGCGTAAGGCCGCGGCGGAATTCTCGTTCTTCCTGGCTGTGCCTACGATGTTTGCCGCTACGGTGTACAAGATGTTCAAGTTGTTTATGGAAGGCGGGACAGAGATTATCGTAAGCAATATGGAGGCTTTGATTATCGGGAATGCAGTGGCTTTTGTCGTGGCAATGCTTGCCATTAAGTTTTTTATCAGCTTCGTGACGAAATACGGGTTTGCCGCATTCGGGTGGTATCGCATCATTGTAGGCGGCGTGATTTTGATAATGAGTTGTTTGGGATATAATTTAGAGCTTGTTTGATGAACTTTAAAGAAGGAGAGGTGTTGTATTTTGACAAGCCGTACCGATGGACATCGTTTGCGCTTGTCAATAAAATAAGGTATCACATCAGCCGGAAATTAGGTGTGAAAAAGATAAAGGTAGGACATGCGGGAACGCTCGACCCTTTGGCTACAGGAGTGATGATTATCTGCACAGGGAAAGCGACAAAACGGATTGAAGAGTTCCAGTATCATACTAAGGAATATGTGGCTACGTTGCAATTGGGCGCTACAACCCCTTCGTATGATTTGGAAAAGGAAATCGACGCCACCTATCCTACGGAACACATTACCCGGGAATTGGTAGAAGAAACATTGCAGCGGTTTGTAGGGGCGATAGAACAGATTCCTCCCGCCTTTTCGGCTTGTAAGGTAGACGGGAAACGCGCTTACGAACTGGCACGTAAAGGCGATGAGGTACAATTGAAACCGAAGACTTTGGTAATAGATGAAATCGAATTGTTGGAATGTAATTTGCCTGAGATAAAAATACGCGTGGTATGCAGTAAAGGTACTTATATCCGTGCGTTGGCGCGTGATATTGGTGAAGCGTTGCATAGCGGTGCACATCTGACAGGACTTATCCGTACGCGGGTAGGAGACATTGTTCTGGAAGATTGTATGAAGGTAGAAGATTTTGAAGGCTGGCTGGAGCAGCAAGAAATAGATTTTTAGTTCTTTAGATTTTAAGTTCTTAAGTTCGAAGTCACAAACCCACAAACTTAAAAGCTCAAGAACTTAAAAACTCACAAACTCATAAACTTAAAACTCAAAGATATGAAACTATCACAATTTAAATTCAAGTTGCCGGAAGAAAGAATAGCGTTGCATCCGGTAAAGTACAGAGACGAATCTCGGCTGATGGTGGTACATAAGTCTACGGGAGAAATTGAGCATGTGATATTCAAGGATATCCTGAATTATTTTGATGACCAGGATGTGTTTATTTTCAATGATACAAAAGTATTTCCTGCCCGTTTATATGGAAATAAGGAAAAGACCGGCGCGCGTATTGAAGTTTTCTTATTGCGTGAGTTGAACGAAGAATTGCGTTTATGGGATGTTTTGGTAGACCCTGCCCGGAAAATCCGTATAGGCAATAAGCTTTACTTCGGCGATGATGATTCGATGGTGGCAGAGGTGATAGACAATACGACTTCGCGCGGGCGTACCTTGCGTTTTCTTTATGACGGTCCGCATGATGAATTCAAGAGAGCGCTTTATGCGTTGGGTGAGCCTCCATTGCCTCCCTTTATCCGCCGTCCGGCAGAACCCGAAGATACGGAACGCTTCCAGACCATTTTTGCCAAGAACGAAGGAGCCGTGACCGTTCCGGCTGCAGGATTGCATTTCAGCCGTGAGCTGATGAAACGCATGGAAATTAAAGGGATAAACTTTGCGTTCATTACCATGCATTGCGGATTGGGTTGCTTCCGCGATATCGATGTGGAAGACTTGACCAAGCATAAAATGGATTCGGAACAAATGTTTATCAATGCAGAGGCTTGTAAGATTGTAAATACAGCTAAAGACAACGACCATAAAGTATGCGCGGTAGGTACAAGCGTGATGCGTGCCGTAGAAACGGCTACAGGAACCGACGGGCATTTAAAGGAATATGAAGGTTGGACCAATAAGTTTATCTTTCCGCCATACGACTTTGTGTTGCCCGATGCGATGGTGACCAATTTCCACATGCCTTTATCCACCATGTTGATGTTAACCTGTTCATACGGAGGTTATGAGTTGATTATGGATGCCTATCAGATGGCTTTGAAAGAAGACTACCGTTTCGGAACATACGGGGATGCCATGCTGATTTTGAATAAATGATTATGGCACATGTTTATTTAGGTTTGGGAACGAACTTAGGAGATAAAGCGGCAAATTTACATAGAGCCGTTTGTGGTATAAGCGAGAAGATAGGGAAAGTGCTTTCCCTATCTTCTTTTTATGAAACCGCTCCTTGGGGATTTACGTCGGAAAATAGTTTTCTGAATGCGGCGGTATGTGTTGAAACATCTCTATCGCCATGGGAAGTATTGCATCGGACACAGGAAATAGAGCGCATGTTAGGGCGTACCCAGAAATCAGAAAGAAACGTGTATCACGACCGCATCATCGATATTGACCTTCTGCTATATGATAAGGAGATTATACAGACCCCTGAGCTCACGCTTCCTCATCCCCTTATGCTCCAACGTGAATTTGTGATGAAGCCTTTGCTGGAGATAGCAAGAGAAATCGAACATCCTGGGATTGGGAAAACATTTGGAGAACTGTACGAAGAAATGTGCGGGAAAATATGTTAAATACATCTTCACTTCATCGTTATTCCAAGGAATATGCGTATCTTTGCGCCCGAACTAAAAAGTGGAAAGATTTGAGTAGCTTGCAACCACGGAAAAAAATGCTAAAACACATTTCATCAGATTCTCCCGCATCTTGCGATTCCTACTCTTGTCCGTACACGGCATTTATTAATCCTTTTAATTTATAAAACAGAAATGGGATATTTATTCACATCCGAATCGGTGTCAGAAGGACACCCCGACAAAGTGGCGGATCAGATTTCCGACGCTGTGCTTGACAAACTGTTGGCTTATGACCCCAGTTCGAAAGTAGCTTGCGAAACATTGGTTACTACCGGACAGGTAGTGCTGGCAGGAGAAGTGAAAACCAAGGCTTACATCGACCTTCAACGGGTGGCGCGCGAAGTGATTAACCGCATCGGTTATACCAAGAGCGAATACATGTTCGAAGGCAATTCGTGCGGAGTGTTTTCCGCTATTCACGAGCAAAGTCCGGATATTAACCGCGGTGTAGAGCGCGAAGACCCGATGAACCAAGGTGCGGGCGACCAAGGCATGATGTTCGGTTATGCTACAAACGAGACCGAGAACTATATGCCGCTATCGCTTGATTTGGCACATAAGTTATTGATGGTATTGGCAGAAATCCGCCGGGAAGGCAAGGTGATGACCTATCTGCGCCCGGATGCCAAAAGTCAGGTAACTATTGAATATGATGACAACCGGCGTCCGGTTCGCATTGACACGATTGTGATTTCTACCCAACACGATGAATTCATTTTGCCCGAAGACGACTCGAAAGAGGCTCAGTTGAAGGCAGATGAAGCGATGGTTAAACAGATTTACGAGGATGTAATTCATATTTTGATGCCTCGTGTAATTGCCGGAATCCATAACCCGGATGTTTTGAAACTGTTCAATGATAAAATCCACTATCATGTCAATCCGACCGGCAAGTTCGTTATCGGAGGTCCTCATGGAGATACCGGTCTGACGGGACGTAAGATTATTGTAGATACGTATGGAGGCGCAGGCGCTCATGGCGGAGGTGCATTTTCGGGGAAAGACCCCAGCAAGGTAGACCGTAGTGCCGCATACGCCGCACGCCATATTGCCAAGAATCTGGTAGCAGCCGGTGTGGCTGATGAGATATTGGTACAGGTATCGTATGCGATAGGTGTGGCACGTCCGATTAATATATATGTCAATACGTACGGAAAAAGCCATGTAACCATGAGCGATGGGGAAATCGCCAAGAAAATTGATGAAATTTTCGACATGCGTCCGCGTGCCATTGAAGAACGGTTGAAGCTTCGTTATCCGATTTATAGTGAAACGGCTGCCTATGGACACATGGGGCGTGAACCGAAGGTTGTGACCAAGCATTTCGAATCGCTTTACGAAGGCAACAAAGATGTGGAAGTGGAGCTTTTCACATGGGAAAAACTGGACTATGTGGATAAAGTGAAAGCGGCTTTCGGGTTGAAGTAAAATAATTATAATGGAAACGCAGATTTTCGCAGATTAACGCAGAAAGAATTTTTTAATTTATCTGTGAAAATCTGTGTTAATCTGCGTTTCATGAATCACTTGACATTATGAGTGAAATAAAGAATATCTGTGTATATTGCGCATCCAGCCCGCAAATTGCTCCGGTTTATTTTGAAGCTGCCGAAAGGCTGGGATATCTTTTGGCGGAAAAAGGGATAAACTTGATTGACGGGGCAGGTAAGGTAGGGTTGATGGGGTGCCTTAACAATACAGTCCTTGCCGCAGGCGGTACGGTAACGGGCGTTATTCCCCGGTTTATGGTAGAGCGGGGCTGGCATCATTCCGGTTTGACACAGTTGATGGAGACTGAAACGATGCACGAGCGCAAGGAGTTGATGGCAAAGATGTCGGATGCAGTCATTGCGCTTCCGGGTGGATGCGGCACCATGGAAGAATTGCTGGAAATCATTACCTGGAAGCAATTGGGAATTTACGATAAACCGATTGTGATATTGAATACATGCGGTTTTTATAATCCCTTGATTGAGATGCTGGAAAAAGCGATTGGCCAACATTTCATGCGTCGGGAACACGAAGCTTTGTGGGAAATAGCTTTTACTCCCGATGAGGCCGTAAATTTGTGCTGTACAATTCCGCTTTGGAACAAAGAAATCCGTAAATTTGCAGAAGTGTAACAGTTCTTTTTATTCACCACGGAGGACACAGAGTTTTTTATTCTTCTGTTTCTTCGGGGGGAGACATTATTAATTTATACAGACTTATGAACGAGACTTGTCCCGTCGGATTCGAATACATCGTAGAAAAGGTATACGAGCAGGAGTTGCTGCTCGACAGTGCTTTGGCAAGAAGCATGCAGACGGCTTCCGGTGCCGGTATGCGGGGCGAGCCTTTGCCCTATCAGTTTCGTTCCGAATGGTCGGTCACATGTTTGCTTTTACTCTGTTTCCTTCTTTTCTCATACGCGTTGAAAAACGGAAGGAAATATATCTTTCAACACCTCAAAAGCCTGTTCCAACATAAAGAACGCAACAGCTTGTTTGACGATACTTCCGGTTCGAGCAATGGAGCTGTGATTATATTGCCCTTGCTTTCCTGTATTTTTTATGGGCTTTTTTTCTATTGCTATTCGGTGGAGAAGTTTCCTGCATTGTTTTATGTTACCCCTCATGAAGCGATGATAGGCATCTATATATTGATTGCTTTTTTTTATTTGTTGCTGAAGTGGGGAAGCTATACTTTCGTCAATTGGATATTCTTCGAAAAAGAAGGAAGCCGTGCGTGGATTCAGGCTTATTTTGATACGTTAAGCGGTCAATGCTTTTTACTTTTCCCGGTTATTTTGCTTATTATCTATTACAATCTTTGGTTTCATATTGGCAGTATTTTTATACTATTTATTCTGATTTTCGCTAAAATATTGTTATATTATAAGGGCTTTCTAAACTTTTTCAGTCAAAGTTATGGTTTTCTTCATTTTATTCTGTACTTTTGTGCCCTCGAAATGGTACCCCTTCTGCTATTGGCAAAAGGAATCCTCTATATAAACCAGATTGTGATTTTAAATTTTTAGTGCCTTGAAGATTAAAAAAAGTCCTCGTTTCTCAGCCTAAACCTACATCAGAAAAGTCACCTTATTTTGACATTGCTGAGAAGTATGGAGTGAAAATAGATTTTCGCCCCTTTATAAAAGTTGAGAGTTTGTCGGCAAAGGAATTTAGACAACAGAAGATTTCTATTCTGGATCATACTGCCGTTGTGTTTACTTCGCGCCACGCTATTGATCACTTCTTTAATTTGTGTACAGAGCTTCGCGTAACGGTTCCGGAAACCATGAAATATTTCTGTACGTCGGAAACCATTGCTTTGTATATTCAGAAATATGTGCAATATCGTAAGCGGAAAGTATTCTTCGGCGCTACAGGCAAGTTTGTGGATTTGTTGCCTGCCATCATTAAGCACGGTACGGAAAAGTATTTGATACCGATGTCGGATGTACATAATGATGAAGTGAAGGATTTGTTGGACAAGCATCACATCCAGCATACCGAAGCGGTGATGTACCGTACGGTGAGCAATGATTTCACGCCGGAAGAGAAGTTCGATTACGATATGCTGATTTTCTTCAGCCCGGCGGGAATCCAATCATTGATGAAGAACTTCCCCAAGTTCGAACAGAAGGATATCGCCATCGGAAGTTTCGGTCCGACTACGGCAAAGGCGGTAAAAGATGCAGGATTGCGTCTGGATTTGGAAGCTCCTACGGTAGCCGCTCCTTCGATGCCTGCCGCATTGGATATGTTTATCCGCGAACATAATAAATAAGATTCATCGGTATAATCGGTATATATTGAAACGCAGATTAACGCAGGTTGGCGCGGATAATATAAGTCTGTGAAAAACTGCATTAATCTGCGTTTCTTTACTATTCAAACTATGGAAGAACCGGTAAAAAACACTTTCCCGAAAAAGGAACATTTAAGCAGTTTGCTATTGATTGGCAAATTGTTTGCAGGAGGCAGCAAGTCATTGGCTGTTTTCCCTTTGCGTGCTGTTTATATGCCGGTGGAAAATGCAGGCCTTCCTGCGGTCTCTGTCTTGATTAGTGTCTCTAAAAAGCGTTTCAAGCGTGCGGTAAAGCGCAATCGGGTGAAACGGCAAATCAGGGAAGCCTACCGTAAAAACAAGTCTCTGCTGACAGATGCTTTAGAAGCAAAAGGCAAGAAACTTGCGATCGCTTTCATTTGGCTCGATGATGAGCTTCATGCTTCTCCGGAAGTAGAGGAAAAAGTGAAAAAATTGCTCCAGCTGATAGCGGAGCGTGTCGGATGAAGCATGAAAAAGATACTTTCGTTTTTGCTTTTACTTCCCATTTATTTTTATCGGAACTGCATTTCTCCCTTTACGCCTCCATCGTGCCGGTTTACACCCACATGTTCGGAATATGCCGTTCAGGCAATAAAGAAACACGGTCCGTTCAAAGGGCTTTACCTTGCCATACGCCGCCTGTTGCGGTGCCATCCGTGGGGAGGTTCGGGATACGATCCTGTTCCTTAGTTATTCACCACAGAGGATTCTTCATTTATTATGATGTGTTTTGATGTCCATACTCATCACTTATCTGCATCTCCTTCCGAAGCTATATTCAATGCCGATAGCAAGTATATTCCCTTACCCGATGAAGCTATGTGGCTTTCGGTGGGGATACATCCGTGGCATCTTACTTCCGAGAATTATCCGATGCAGCTCCGGTGGATAGAATCTGTGTTGGGAAAAGACAAGCGGGTGATTGCTTTGGGAGAAGCGGGGCTTGATAAGTGTTGCCATGCGCCTTTTTCCTTGCAAGAGGAAGCTTTCCGCATGATAGTTTCTCTTTCCGAACACTACCGCCTGCCTCTGGTTATCCATGCCGTAAAGGTTTATAATGAATTGATTGCCTTGAAAAAAGAAATTCATCCTTCCCAGCCTTGGATTGTCCACGGCTTTCGGGGGAAAAAGGAACTGGCGCAGAGTCTCGTAAGGCAAGGGTTTTACCTCTCTTTCGGCGAACATTATCACGCGGATGCATTGCGGTATATGCCTGAAGGAACCTTCTTGCTGGAAACCGATGAGAGCCGTGTGCCTATCTGTACCTTATACCATAGGGCGGCAGAGATACGTGGAATCCATCCGGATTTATTGGCGGATAATGTCAGCCGGACGGTTAACTCGCTCTTTTTTAACCGGTAAAAATTGGTTATTCAGATAAAGTGTCGTACTTTTGCCGTTGACTTTAATATAATGTTAAACTAAGAATCTCATTCGATGAATTTTGTAGAAGAATTAAAATGGCGCGGAATGGTGCATAACATGATGCCGGGCACAGAAGAATTGTTGGAAAAAGAAATGGTAACGGCTTACTTGGGTATCGACCCTACTGCCGACTCCTTGCATATCGGACACTTGTGTGGTGTAATGATGTTGCGGCATTTCCAGCGTTGCGGACACAAGCCTTTGGCTTTGGTGGGCGGAGCTACAGGTATGATTGGCGACCCTTCCGGCAAATCGCAGGAGCGGAATCTGCTGGATGAAGAAACCTTGCGCCATAACCAAGAGTGCATCAAGAAGCAGTTGGGCAAATTTCTCGACTTCGAGTCGGATGCCCCGAACCGTGCAGAACTGGTGAACAATTACGATTGGATGAAAGACTTTACTTTCCTTGACTTCGCCCGTACCGTAGGCAAGCACATCACCGTCAACTATATGATGGCGAAAGATTCTGTACAGAAACGCTTGAACGGCGAAGCACGCGACGGACTTTCATTTACCGAGTTCACCTATCAGTTGCTCCAGGGATATGACTTTTTGCATTTATATGAAACCCGCGGATGCAAGCTCCAATTAGGCGGAAGCGATCAGTGGGGGAACATCACTACGGGTGCCGAATTGATTCGCCGTACCAATGGGGGAGAAGTGTTCGCCCTTACCTGTCCGCTGGTGACGAAAGCCGACGGCACGAAGTTCGGCAAGACCGAAAGCGGAAACGTATGGTTGGATGCACGTTATACCTCTCCTTATAAATTCTACCAGTTCTGGCTGAACGTGAGCGATGAAGATGCCGAACGCTACATCAAGATATTCACTTCGCTTACGAAAGAAGAAATCGATGCGTTGATTGCCGAACACAAGGAAGCTCCACACTTGCGTGTGCTCCAGAAACGTTTGGCACGAGAAGTTACCGTCATGGTACACTCTGAGGAAGATTATAATGCAGCGGTAGAAGCATCGGGCATTCTTTTCGGAAACGCCACTTCTGATGCCTTGAAGCGTCTGGACGAAGACACGTTGCTTTCCGTATTCGAAGGTGTGCCTCAGTTTGAGGTGGCTAAGAGCGAAATAGAAGCCGGCATCAAGGCTGTAGACTTGTTTGTGGAGAAAGCCGCTATTTTCCCCTCGAAAGGCGAGATGCGTAAGATGACGCAAGGCGGAGGCGTATCGCTGAACAAGGAAAAGCTTACCGCATTCGACCAAGTGATTACCGCCGATGATTTGCTGGATGAGAAATACTTGCTCGTTCAGCGCGGCAAGAAGAATTATTATTTGATTATCGCGAAGTAAGTATAAAGCTATTCACCACAGATTACACGGATTTTAAAGTTATAGTCAATCAGAAATGAGCGAAAAATCCGTTAATCTTTTATATTGAACAC
Organism: Phocaeicola salanitronis DSM 18170; assembly: GCF_000190575.1. Classification (NCBI taxonomy): domain Bacteria; kingdom Pseudomonadati; phylum Bacteroidota; class Bacteroidia; order Bacteroidales; family Bacteroidaceae; genus Phocaeicola; species Phocaeicola salanitronis. Next base: position 2,684,547 of record NC_015164.1, read on the forward strand.
AGAGACGCAGAGACACGGAGAAATTGACAATAAAAAAAACTCTGTGCCTTTGTGTCTCCGTGTTCAATTCTATTCATAATCAGTTGGGTTTGGCTATTATTTTTACAAAGATAGCGTATTTTGATTTCCTTTTCTTGAAAAATTCCGTAATTTAGCGCACGAAATGAAAAATAAAGGAATTATGAAGATAAATGTTTGTAAAAGACTGATGTTTGCCGTATGCTTTGCTGCAGGCGTGGCGGTTTACGGACAAGACGCAACGGGACATGTCAATCCGTTCCTGAGCGAGTTCAACACGCCTTACGGGGTTCCGCCGTTCGAACAGATTACGGTTGCGGATTACCGTGAAGGGTTCCTGAAAGGGATGGAAGAGCAGAAACAGGAAATCGATGCCATAGTAAACCAGCGCTCGATGCCCGATTTCGAAAATACCATTGTGGCGCTCGACCGTAGCGGAGTGATGCTGAACCGGGTAGCCTATGTATTCTTTGGGCAGAGCGGATGCAATACGAACGCCGAGATGCAGGCGTTGGAGCAGGAAATGGCTCCGTTGCTTTCGGCTCATAGCGATGACATTTCGCTGAACAAACGCTTGTTCCAGCGGGTGAAGGAAGTATATGAGAACCGTACGAAATTCAATCTCGATAAGGAACAGGCTAAGTTATTAGAGGAAACGTATAAAAGCTTTGTACGGAGCGGAGCCAACCTGAGCGATGCCGACCAGCAGAAGCTTCGGGCGTTGAACGAGAAGATTTCGACGCTTCAGATTACGTTCGAGCAAAACATGCTGAAAGAAACCAACGCTTTCAAGCTGGTCATTACAGACGAGAAAGACTTGAGCGGGCTGCCAGCCAGCCTGATAGCACAGGCCGCCGAGACCGCTAAGGGCATGGGTGAAGAAGGCAAATGGGTGTTTACCTTGCATAACCCCAGCATCATGCCTTTCTTGCAATATGCCGATAACCGTGCGTTGCGCGAGCGTATTTATAAGGCTTATATCAATCGGGGAAATAACGGGAACGATGCCGACAACAAGCAAGTGGTGCGCGACCTGATTACGGCACGTCTGGAAAAAGCCAAGCTGATGGGCTATGAAGACTATGCCTCGATGGTGTTGGAAGACCGTATGGCGAAGAACGAAAAGAACGTGTACGACCTGCTTAACCAGCTTTGGACACCTGCTCTTGCCAAGGCGAAGGAAGAGTTGGCTGATATCAAGGCGGAAATCAAGCGCGAGGGCAACGATTTTGAGCCGGAAGGCTGGGACTGGCGTTATTACTTCGAAAAAGCGAAAAAGCATAAATACGACATGGACGAGAACGAAATCCGTCCGTATCTGGAACTGAACAACGTGCGCGACGGTGCTTTCTATATGGCAAAACGCTTGTATGGCATTACGTTCCGTCCCTTGGAATACATGCCGAAGCCGCATCCCGAAGCGCAGGTGTTCGAGTGTATCGACAAGGACGGAAAGCCCTTGGGCATCCTTTATTTCGATTTCTTCCCACGTGCCAGCAAGAGCGGAGGCGCATGGTGCGGCGAATACCGTCCCCAGTCGTATGATGAGAACGGCAACAAGGTGGTGCCTGTAGTTACGATTGTATGCAATTTCACCAAGCCGTCGGCAGGTGAGCCTGCCCTTTTGAGCCCGGATGAAGCGACTACGCTTTTCCATGAGTTCGGACACGGGCTGCATTCGCTCTTTTGCGATGTGCACTATACAGGCGTGAGCGGTGTGCCCCGCGATTTCGTGGAGCTTCCTTCTCAAATCGATGAGCATTTCACCTTCGAGCCGGAAATGTTGCAGGTGTATGCGAAACATTACAAGACAGGCGAGGTCATGCCGACCGAACTGGTAGAGAAATACGACAAGAGCAGTAAGTACGGACAAGGTTTCGCTACGGTGGAATACCTTGCTGCATCGCTTCTGGATATGGATTTCCATACGCTGAAGTCGGTGCCTGCCGATATGGACGTGATGGAGTTCGAAGCCAAGACCTTGGGCGACCGTGGTTTGCTGAAGCAGATACCGTCGCGTTACCGCACTACCTATTTCGCGCATACCATGGGCGGGGGTTATACCGCCGGATATTATAGCTACATCTGGGCGGAAGTGCTCGATTGTGATGCGTTCGGAGCATACGTAGAGAGCGGAAACCTGTTCGACCCCGAAGTGGCAAGCAAGTTCCGCAAGTATGTCCTCACGCCGGGCGGCATTGATGACGCGATGGATATGTACGTCAATTTCCGCGGAAAAGGTCCCGATATCAAGTGGTTGCTCGAGAAACGTGGCTTGGATACTCCTGCGCCTTTGAAACAAGATAAGGAATAAACATAGTTAATTAACAATTAAAAGTGAATAGTTAATAACGGCAATCAGAGACATCCACCGTTATTAACTATTCATTGTTCATTATTAATTATTCATTATTCACTCTTAATTATCTTCGACATGCCGGACATTTCGTTTTCGTTTATCTACACCTCTTACTATAAAAAGGCGTTCAGCTTTGCCAAGTCGTACGTCCACGATGAGGCGGTAGCAGAGGATATTGCTTCCGAGGCGCTGATAGCCTTGTGGGAGAAAATGGAGATAACGTCCGTTGAGGAGATTGCTCCCCTTTTATTTACTATTTTGAAGCACAAGGCGCTCGACTGGCTGAAGCACGAGCAGGTGAGGATGACAGCTTTCGAGACGTTTGCCGATTGGCAGAGCCGCGAGCTTTCCCTTCGCATCTCGAGCCTCGAAGCGTGTTCGCCCGACGGTATTTTTTCGAATGAAATCGGGCGTATCGTGCGTCAGACGCTCTATCAACTTCCCGAACAGACCCGCCAGGCATTTGTCTTGAGCCGCTTTAAGGACAAGTCGAACCGTGAGATAGCCGAAGCGTTGGGCATCTCGGTCAAGGGCGTGGAGTATCACATCTCGAAAGCATTGAAAACGCTTCGCGTAGCGTTGAAGGATTACCTTCCCTTGCTTTGCTTTTTCTACCCGCATTTGCGATTCTGACAATAGGGCAGGAACGGGCATGCAACCGCTTTCTTTCTCATCCTTATATAAGTTTCAAGGTAGTTTCAGCATGCTGAAACTATAGTTTTCCCTTGCTGAAACTAAAGTTTTAACAGAGGAAAACCGTTCATGAAGCAGGTTGCCTTGCCTTATGCAGCCTGTATGTAATAGAATAAGGTTGGTTAGCGAAAGACAATGCATCTTGTAGAGACGTCACATTGTGGCGTCTCCCTGCAGATGTCACGCTGGATTTGCAATCCAGCGTAATCAGTTTTGCGGATTTGTAATCCGCATTATCTGCAACGGTTTCGGATTGCAAATCCGATTCTTCGATTACGCCGGATTACAAATCCGGCATGACAGGAAAGTAAAAATCTGTGTCTGTCTGTGTCCTTTTATTCTGCTGCAAACTAAAAAAAACGATTTTTCTTGCCTTTCCGTTTAGGGTAATGCCTCGCTCGGTCGTTATACCTACAAAAGCCGATACTAAAAGATGAATACCGATTTATTACAACGATACATAGCCGGAGACGTAACGGAAGCCGAACGAAAGCAAGTGCTGGAGTGGATTGAAGAAAGTCCCGAACACTTGCAGGCGTACAGGGCGCAACGCAAGCTGTACGATATCACTTTGTGGCGTACGGACATTTCTCTGGACGAACCTGCTCCCGCAAAACGTTTCTCATGGAAGAAGCCGGTCGTGGAAATGCTGAAGATAGCGGCAATCTTTGCCTTGGTTTTCGTGGGCAGCTATTATGTGTGGAATAAGCCGGAGAAGCCCGATGCGCTCCAGTCTGTCTATGTGCCCGCAGGACAACGGGCTGAACTGGTGCTGGCGGACGGTACGAAAGTATGGCTCAATTCGCGGAGCCGCCTGACGTTCCCCGGTTCGTTCGGCGAGGATACCCGCAAGGTGAAACTGGACGGTGAAGGTTATTTTGCGGTCAAGTCGGATGCGGAACATCCGTTTATCGTAGAGACGAACCGTTACGATGTGCGTGCGTTGGGTACCGAGTTTAATGTGATAGCCTATCCGAACGACAGCATTTGGGAAACCTCGCTCTTGAAAGGCAAAATCGATGTACTGGCGCAAGGCGTTCATGTCGGATTGGAACCTGATACCCGGTTGAGCCTGCAAGGCGATAAGCTGGTGAAGGGAAGCATCAGGGAAATGGACTATTTCCGCTGGAGGGAAGGGCTGATTTGCTTTCACGACATTTCCCTGAAGGATATGATGGAGAAACTGGAATTGTATTACGGAGTAAACATCGAGGTGAACAACCGCAACATCCTCCGCAATCATTATACCGGCAAGTTCCGCACCGGAGACGGAATCGAGCACGTGCTTCGTGTCTTGAGGCTGAGCAACCGCTTCACGTATACGAAGGACGACGAGACCAATACGATTACAATCAATTAACCAGAATAAAAACCTTTAATGAAGAACGCCTATGGAATAATGCAGACCTGAAGAAAAAGGGACAGTGCTGCCACACCGTCCCTCGCCAAAAAAGAGAACATAAACTTTAAGTAGAAACCTAAAATTTAATGCGCAAATTTATGAAAAATAATTTGTATCAGGAATTTATTGTACCATTTAAACATTCATTCCGAGTTATGAGAAACGCTTTTTTAGCCTTATTTCTATTCGTGGGCACAACGTATGCCACCGAATCTTATTCCCAGAACATGCGGGTGACGGTAGTGTCATCCGGTATCTCTACGGCTCAAGTGCTGAGTGAGATAGAAGAACAGACTGATTACCTGTTTGTGTACGATGTCAATGAGGTCGACCTCGACCGCAACGTGAATGTCCGTGCCGAGAACCGTCCGGTATCGGAAGTTCTTGACGAAGTGTTCGAAGGCACAGATGTCGATTATGCCATGGAAGGCAAGAACATCATGCTGATGAAACGGAGCAAGAAGGAAGCCCTTGTTTCCGTGCAACAAACGTCCGGAAACACCATCAAAGGTGTGGTAACGGACGCGAACGGTGAGCCTATCATCGGTGCCAACATCATGGTAAAAGGCACTACAACCGGTACCATTACCGACTTCGACGGACGCTTTACCCTCGATGTCCCCGAAAATGCAACGCTTCAAGTCTCCTATATCGGTTTTGTGAGTCAGAATGTGAAGGTGGGTGCGAAAAAGGAAATAATGATTCGGCTGGAAGAAGATGCACAAGCATTGGACGAAGTGGTGGTGATTGGATATGGAACGGTAAAACGTAGGGATTTAACAGGAGCTGTTGCATCTGTAAAGGGTACTGAAATACAGAAAAATCCGGTATCAAATGTTGCTCAAGCTTTACAAGGTAAATTGCCAGGGGTAAATGTTGTTTCTCAAGATGGTCGTCCTGGTGCTACAATTTCTGTTCGCGTACGTGGAGGTGGTTCAATTACTCAGTCTAATGAACCGCTTTATGTAGTAGACGGATTTCCAGTAAGTGATATTAGCGATATTCCAGCATCTGATATTGAATCGATAGATGTATTGAAAGATGCGGCTTCAACAGCAATTTACGGAGCTCGCGGTGCAAATGGTGTTATTCTTGTAACGACTAAAGGTACAAAAGAAGGACGTATATCGGTTTCTTATGAGGGTTACGTGCAAATGAAACAAGTATCTAAAACATTAGAGACCCTTTCAGCTCAAGATTATATTTTGCATAACTGGAGTTATGCGGCTTCCAGAGGTACTGCCAATCAAGATGCTGTGGAAAAATATTTTGGATTAGGCTCGAAATATGGTAATCATTATGCGGATTATGCGAATGTGAAAGCTCATGATTATACAGATGACGTTTTGCGTACGGCTGTTTCACATAGTCATAATGTAAACATTTCTGGAGGTTCCAAAAATACGAAAGTAATTTTTTCATTAGGTTATATTGATGATGAAGGTATAAAAATAAATTCAGATTACAATCGTTTCAATACGTCATTGAAATTTCAACAAAAGCTGGCTAAAACATTGACTTTTGATTTTGATTTACGTTATTCGGAAACTAATCTGAATGGCCGTGAAGATGTGACGAATGGTAAAGGTTCGAATGTTTCTAGTGCTTATCGTTATCGTCCGATTGATAATCCGTTGGGTGGAGTTGATTTTTCAGAAGTTGCGTCTGGTTTTAGTTTTGGTATTGCGAATATTGATGATAAGCATAATCCAGTTGAACTTATTAATGATATTACTAATCGTTCGTATTCTCGTTCATTGAGAGGGTCGGCGGCTTTGTCGTGGGAAATCATTAAAGGTTTAACGGCTCGTACGGAATTGTCTTTGACGCGGGGATCTTCGAAAGATTCTTATTATGAAAATGGTTATACTAATGGAGATAAACGTGCCAATTTGACCCGTGGTGTGAGTGACGGGTTACGTTCTGTGACAACTTTGAATTATGCTTTCAATGTGAACAAGCAACATGATTTTTCTATTTTATTAGGTAATGAAATTACTAAATCTGCTTCTGAATCATCAAAGATGGAGGGGCGAGGATATCCTGAGCGTTTTGATTATGAAACTACAATGGCTTTGATTCATACAGCTACTTCTTCTTTTTCTGCAATAAATACGGTAAATAATCCAGAACGTACTGTGTCTTTCTTTGGGCGTGCATCGTATACGTTGAAAGACCGTTATTTGTTTACGGCAACATTCCGTGCGGATGGTTCATCTAAGTTTGCGCCTAACAATCGTTGGGGATATTTCCCTGCCGGTGCTTTTGCTTGGCGTTTGTCCGAAGAACCGTTTATGGAAGACACTAAGGAATGGTTGTCTAATTTGAAGTTGCGCTTGTCGTATGGTACTTCTGGTAGTGATAATATAGATTCTAATTTATGGCGTGAAACTTGGTCTAGCCTGGGAGCCAGCAATAATCATACTCCGATTAATGGAGAGTTGGGTTCTTTCTATCGTCCAGATGGTTTGTTGGCTAATCCTGATTTGAAATGGGAAACAACCATATCTCGAAACATTGGGCTTGATTTTGGTCTTTTCAACAACCGTTTGAATGGTAGTCTTGAAGTTTATTGGAATACAACAAAAGATTTGTTGATGGCTGTGCCTGTAGATAATACAACAGGATATACTTATCAGTTCCAGAATTTTGGAAAAACATCTAATAAAGGTGTGGAGTTGTCTGTAAATTTTGATGTTGTGAATAATGGAGACTTCCGTTTCAATATAGGTGCCATTTATAATTATAATCGGAATAAGCTTGATAAATTGCCTAATGCGGAACAATACATTTACTCTTCCAATTGGGGCTCTTCTTCATTAGTTCCAAAACAAGATTTTATGTTTATTGAAGGCAAAGCAATTGGTTTGGTACGTGGATTCATTAGTGATGGTTTTTATGATGTAGATGATTTTATTTATGAAAACGGTCAATATATATTGAAAGAAGGTATTCCTGATATTTCTTCAGCTTTGACCGCAGCTTATAAGCATCCTTTTTCTTTGCCAGAAGGACAAACCGCTTTTCCAGGAGCTTCAAAATTCCGCGACGTAGATAATAATGGGATAGTTGATTTGGATGATGCGACATGTTTAGGTGAAGTAGTACCTCGTCATACAGGAAGTTTTCAGTTGAACTTCAATTATAAGAATTGGGATCTTTCATCCAATTTCAATTGGAGTGCCGGCGGAAAGATTTATAATGTTGCTGCCATGATTAATGCTTCTGGACAAGAATATGATGGCATAGGGGCACAGCGTATGCAGTGGGTATCGGAAGCCTACAAAATTTATAATGTAAATGCTTCAGGAGACTTGTATCCTGTTACAGATCCAGATGAATTGCGGACTTTGAATGCAAATGCGAAATATCATTTGCCTTATCATCAAAGTGGTATAACAGCTTCTGAATGGTTGGAAAATGGCTCTTATTTACGTTTATCGACCTTGACTTTAGGTTATTCAATGCCTAAAAAGTGGCTGGATAAGCTACACATAGAAAAATTACGTATTTATTTAACTGGTACTAATCTGTTTACTATAACAGGATATTCAGGAATCGATCCGGAAGTGAATGCAACTCCGCAAGGAGCGGGAACGTTTGGCAATTTGAGAATATTCCCGACTCTGAATATGGATTTTGGTACTTATCCTCGAGCACGGACATATACTTTAGGTATGAATTTGACTTTCTAATTATGTGACTTATAAAAATAAAACTATGAAACGAAATATATTGAATATTATTTGGGCATCTATGTTGACGATGTCTTTGACAAATTGTAATGATTTTCTAGATGCTACATCTCCAGGTACGGTAGATAGAGAATTTGTATTTTCAGATGAAGAATCAGCGCGTGACGCATTATATTATGGTTATGAAACACTTCGTGCAAACAGAAGTCTTCATTCAGTCGGCTTTTTTTGGCATCCGGTATGGGGATCTGATATTGAAGATTCGCAAGATTTGTATGATCCTGGAACAGCTGGAATAAGTGAAAAATGGTTTTATCCTAATGGAACTAGTAATTATAACATAGATTCTGGTGAGGGGACAGAAGTCTTTACTGAATTATATAAAACAATTGCAGTTGCTAATTCGTTGATAACCAGTTTTGAAGCACTTGATAATTTCCAAGAAATAATGGAAGGTGAACCTAATACAATGTCTGATCTTTATGGTCAAGCTATGGCTTTGCGCGCTACTTGCTATTGGGAATTGTGTCGTTGGTATGGTGATGTACCTCATGTTTTGGAAGCTGGACAGAAAGTAGAAGGATTGGTTTCACGTTATGCTATCTATGATTATCATATTCGAAAGTTGATTGAAGTAGAGCCGCATATGTTTCGTCCGGGTGAAGGAAGTACGCGTGCTGATGTTATGAATCGTTCATATGTGCAAGGTTTGATTGGACGTTTGTGTTTGTATGATGGGGGATATGCGACTCGTCGTACAGATTTAGGAGCTGACTTTCATGTTGATGGGGAAGGTAATGTGCTTTCTTTTGATGATTGGAGTATTGAAAAAGATGGCGCGGTTTATGGTAGAAGAACAGATTGGAAGGATTTGTATGAAATAGCTAAGGTCTATCTTCAAGCTTGTGTAGATAATCCAGGTTCTGTTGTTCTGCATACGACTGATCCACGTACGAAAGATCAAAATGGTCGTGAATATGGAAATCCTTATCAATATACATTCCAACAGATGCATGCCGGAGATAATGTGACGCTGGCAGATGAATCGGTTTATGAAATACCTCAGGAATATAATTACAGTTCCGATCGTCCTGCTTATATTGGTAGACCTTCTACCGGAGGAAATGGACAAGCTCCTTGTGTGGCATGTGGACAAGATCGTATTCAGGCTCATTTTTATTATGGTTGGTTTGACAATAATGATATGCGTCGTGATGTTTCGGTTACAGTTACTGGCAGCAATGGACAAGGACAAGAATTAATCCAGTCGTTTGATCGGAGTGCATGGGGAAAAGGATGTGGACCTGGTACTAATAAATATGATTGGAACAGATTACCTTCTCCTAATACTCAAAGTTATGGAACTTCAGGAATCAATGTCTCTTATATGCGTATTTCCGATGTTTATTTGATGTTGGCGGAGGTATATGCTGCTTTAGGAGAGGAAGGAAATGCTAAACAATATTTGCAAATAGTGCATAATCGAGCATTCCCTGACAATAATGACCCGAATTTTGAAAAGTATATATCTGATTGTGGTTCGGTATATAATGCTGTAATTAAAGAACGTGCTTTGGAATTCAGTGGAGAAGGTGTTCGTCGGTTTGATATTATTCGTACAGGAATTTTGCCTGAAGTAGCAGTTGCTGATCGTAGAATTATGAAAGCCATTATTGATGGTGTTCGTGATAAAGGATATTATGAATTTGAGAATGGAAATCAGATACCAGCTTATATATGGACAAAGATGGTGGATGCTAAAACTGAATATGGTTATCGTTTGACAACACAGACTCCTGTCGGTAAACAAGATGACCCTGTATTGTTTCCAGGTTGGAGAGGACAACATGATGATTGGGGAAGTATAGTTCCTGCGTTTGCTGATCAGAATATGACAAATGTTGCGATCAAAGGATTATTTAAATATATAGCTCCTGGTAGTGAAGAAGCCAAATCTCTTGAAGCAGAAGGATATGTGCAAACCAATTGGGCTATTGATATGTTGAAATATGAAGAAGATTATGCTACAAAATTGTTTGCAGGTTATACTGATGAAGATTATGCAGCGAAAAATCCTCCGATACACTTGATTCCTAATACATATCAGGTATTATTGAATTCAGGAATTACGAATGGTTATGGATTTAGGCAACAATAAGCATAGTGGATAATTGTTGGGAATATGTCTTTGGAAATTATTGATTTGTCTTGCTATACTGGCATACTTTATTAAATATTCAGTATGGCAAGACAAACAATATGGATTTATTCCATTACCTTATAAAAGTATGGAAGTATAATGAAAAGCATATATAACCTGTCTATGTTTTTAAGAGTATGATTTTATTTTTATACAAAGAAGTATAAATGTTTATGAGAACAATATGTTGGGGAGTGTTTATTGTACTCCTGTTTTTTACTTTTCCGTGTCGTGCGGATATTACTAAAGTCGTGGCACAAGACGGTTCGGGTGATTATCTGACTATCCAAGCTGCTTTTGATGATGTTCCTGAGAATTTTCAAGATGGAAAGTGGATTATTCGTGTCAAACCGGGGCGTTATTACGAAAAGATAATATTAGAAAAAGGGAAAGATCATGTTGTTTTGATTGGCGATGATGTACAAAATACAATTCTAACCTATGATGATTATGCAGGTAAACCTGGTCTTAAAGGAGGTTCATTCAGTACGCGAATCAATGCGGATGATTTTACGGCTTATCGTATTACGTTTGAAAATACTCACCTCAATATTCGTGAAAAACCGGGAGAAAACAAACATTCACAGGGTACAGCTTTGGAAGTGAGAGGAGACCGCTGTGCATTATATGATTGTAGGTTAGTAGGCAATCAAGATACTTTTTGGGGAGCAGGAAATGGACGGATTTATGTAAAAGATTGTTATGTAGAGGGTAATGTGGATTTTATTTATGGCTCTTCCGTAATGGTTCTTCAGAATTGTATAATCTATGTCAATCAGCATGAAAGTTATATTGTAGCTCCCAGTACACGAGAGGGAATGCGTTTTGGTTTGGTCTTTTTAGATTGCAAGATTGATGCTAAGCCGATAGGGGCTCTTGATCGTGATGGAGTAGTTTTCAAATCATTCTATTTAGGGCGCCCATGGCACAACAAACCTCAAGCTGCATTTATTCGTTGCTATGAACCGGAATCGGTGCATCCTGATGCTTGGACAGTAATGAATGTTGACGCTTATGTTTTTGCGGAATATAAATGTACTGGTCCGGGTGCTGCTCCCGATCGTCTTGCTCAGCGTAAAATGGGAGGTCGCCAACTGACTGATGAAGAAGCAAGCGCATATACCGTTAAAAATATCTTTTCAAAAAACACATGGAAAGAGTATACGGAAGATTGGTTGCCATTGCCACAATTTCAATTATAAATTATGAATGAGATATGAAAAAACAACTTTTCACCTGTTTGTTAGGGCTGGCCGTGTCTGCGACCGCCCTTTCACAGACTAAACCGTATGAACTGGAGCGGGAGATGCCGGTATTCTTAGACCAACTGAAAAAGGAACTGACTTATCCGTTGGCATGGGGAAATAGTGACATTACAAATTTTGCGCAATGGAGACAAACGGCTCGTGAAGCTGTATTGGACGCTATGCTGGCTCCTCCTCCTTATACAACTGATTATCAGATGGAAGTGATAGGGGAGGAAAAGCGTGACGGATATACGGCTAAGAAAATCCGGTTCAATCTGACCGGTTACTCACGGGTAACGGCATATATGTTGGTTCCGGATGGAAAAGGCCCTTTCCCGGGTATTGTACTTTTACATGACCATGGAGGGCATTATACCATCGGAAAAGAAAAGATGATTCGGCCGTTCGGGGTGTCTGATGAAGTAATGGCTGATGCGGATGCTTGGGCAAAGCAATGCTATGGCGGGCAGTATGCGGGTGACTATTTAGCTAAAAACGGCTATGTAGTCATTTCGACAGATGCTCTTTTCTGGGGAGACCGTGGACGGAAAGAAGGTGCGGATGGAAGCAAATATGCCGATGTAGCCGGAAACTTTATGATGTTGGGGCGAGATCTGAGCGCGTTTATGAATTACGAAGACATGTACACCGTAGATTTTTTCGCGACTTTGCCCGAAGTTGATGTGAATCGTATCGGTTGCATGGGATTTTCGATGGGTTCTTATCGTGCATGGATGCTTTCGGCATTATCCGACAAAGTGCGTGTAGGGGCGGCTGTCTGTTGGATGGTTACTACCGATTGCCAGCTTTCTTGGGAATATGGAAAGGAACATGGTGGTTTTGCCAATTGTTTGCCCGGCATTCGTCGTTATTTGGATTATCCGCACATCGCTTCTATCGCTTGTCCGAAACCGATGTTTTTTCTGAATGGAAGATATGATAAATTATTTCCTGTACCGGGCGTAGAAGAGGCTTTCAATACCATGCGGAAAGTATGGGAAAGCCAGTCGGCAGGCGAGAAACTCCGTACGGAAATATGGGACATGCCTCACGACTGCGGTCCCAAGGTGCAGAAAGCTGTGTTAGATTTTTTCAATAGGTGGCTTTAAGATAGATGAGTTCACATTGTTTTCGGGGAGCGGGCATTCGGACCTGCTCCCTGATTTTTTAGCGGCGTGTATTTGCGGATGGTCCGTAATAATCTCTACTTTTGCTTTTCTCATTTTATCTACTTTAATTGAAGATATCTTCTCCGGCAGTTTCAGTGCACTGAAACTGCAGATGGAGATATATTACTTTTCCATGTCTGTATATTGGTAGAATTCGGGGAATAATATCTGGACAACAGAGGATGAACTGCAAAAAGAAAGGGAGGCGTTCTGCAAATGATTGCGAACGTCTCCCTTATCTTAGTAAGCAATGTTAATAAATAAGTCTTGTCTGTCTAAAAAACAGGCTTCGTGAGAAGCCTGCTTTCAGATGAAGATTTTATTTTGCTTCTTTCTTGAAGTTCAATACATCTTGAGTATAAACACCCATTACATCAACGAACTGGAACATGATAGAACCAGTAGAACCATTTTCGATAATACCCGTTACCCCGGTTGCCGGAATAACTTTCAGACCAGTGCCATTTGTCTTATCAATATCTGCACCTGTCAAGCTGGTAGCTTGTGCGGTGTACTTATTGATATAGATGGTGTAAGCATCAGACGGTTTATTCGTATCGTCATAACTAATCTTGAAGGTATTGCCATTGTTGTCAGCAGTTAATGTCTGAACATTTGTTCCGCCAGCCAATATTAAGCCGCTAACTTCTCCTTTATAGCCATTGAATTCAATAGCTACACCATTCTTAGCCTCTGTATCATCTGTAGAAACGGTTGCCATCTTAATAACATCGTCAGCACCCATTACAGCATCTGCTTTTGCACCCTTATCAGTGTAGTAAGTCAAGTCAGCACCTTCGAAGATAGACATCAAGTATACGGTGAAGTCTTCTTCAATCTTGAAGTCTTTTACGCCGCCAATTGTGTACGATACTTTAGCTGACAGATTTCTGAATGCATCCGGCATAACGTGGTTGTTAGCTTCGATAGCATCAGTCAGCGTATCCCAAGACAACTGAGCGTTACTTACACCTACATTATCTACTGATGTTACACCAGAAGCTAAGATAGTCGCTTCGCGTCCGGTAGCATTTTCATAAGTCAGTTCTTCCAATTTGATGTTATCATTAAGCTTGCCACCCCAATCATTCTTAACATCTTCGAATGCATCCATAGAAGCATAAACTTCCTTAGTACTTTCATCAACGCCTGTCAGACGAGTCTTGAATACGCCATCGCTCCACATCGAAGTAGTCTTGAATAAGTCTTCCCATGCTGGAACTACTACGTGTACAGGAATGTTAACCTTCTTAACCAGTCTTGTAGCATCGTCATCATCAGATGCACTGATTACACGGTTAATTGTAATGCTGATCAAGTGTTCGCCATCTTGTGCTTCTTTGTTAGCATAGTTATCACCGTTCCAAACAAGCTTAGCGTATCTAATCTTCTTGATATTTTCATCTATCTTATCATCGCTGACATCGATACCCTTCATGTTTTCATCGAAGTACAGGATCTTAGCTGCATCACCGTTCAAGCTGCTAAAGCTATTAGTACCATCTAATGGCCACAAGAAGTGCGTATCATCATTTTCGATAGCCCAAGTGATATTTTCAATGCTGTTAACAGCGATAGCGTCGCTTGCGCTCAGGCTGCTGAATACATCGCCCAAGTCAACCAATACACTCTTGTCGGCAGCCGGAGTAACATCGTGAGTAACCGGTGACAAGGTAACTTCTTGCTTGTCAGCTTCAGCAAATTTGATTTCGATAGTTTTGGTAGTCGAAACGTTTCCGTTTACGTCAATCAAGGTTACGTCCAATGCAAATTTACGTCCTACAGCATTCTGGCCAGCCTTGATAGAAGTGCCGTCTTCGCTGATTTCTACGCCGTAAACTTCAGCATCGTTCACGTCTTTTGCGTTGATAGCGACTTTCATGTCATAAATGCGACCGTCCAAATAAGTCATGCGGTGGAACAAATCGTTTGCAGGAACGTTTGTCAAGACTTCGTTTGTGCTATCCCATTCACCTTCTCCGCCGATAACAAGCTTGCTTCCGTCCGGAGTTTCGCAAGAAGACTGGGCGTCAGCCTTCAATTGTGTATCAATAATAAAGTTATAGTCTGTAGCTACTACGCCGTCTACAGCCAAAGCATATTTGATGTTGCCGGTCTGAGTAGCGTTGGCAAACTTAGAAATGATTTCTTCAGCTTCTTTGCCTGCTGTGAATTTGTCGAACACAAGGCTCAATACATAGTCACCCTGATCTACGCCGCTATAGTTAACGTCAGCCGAACGTGTACCGTTAGACAACGGACCTTCTTTCTGTCCTTTGGTAGGGATTACCGTAACAGGAGCCACTTCGCCCTTAGAAGAAACCAAAGTCAGTTTAGCGGTAGTCAAATCGTAGTTGATCGGACGAACACTCACTTCGGCAGCAGTTACCTGACCTACAACCAATCCGGCTTTGAGGTCACCCTTCGGACCATCCCATTTAACATCTTGGCTCAAGATAGTCCAGTGAATACCGTTTTCTTGTTTGCCTGAAGGAGTACCATTCTGACTAACAGCAGTTTTGTTTTCGTTAGCAAATTTAGCATCAGTAAAATAGAAGTCGCTTCCGTTATTCTTAGTAATCAAAGAGATTCTTACATCAGCGAAAGCTTTAGCGAAAGTCACTTCTTCGCCGTTCACCATAACGGTATAAGTTTCGTTACCCGGAATCGTGCTTTCGATAACAGTTACGTTGCTTTCAACATCAACTTTCAAAGTCTGAGGTTCTCCGTTAATGTAAAGAACGCCGTCCTTCACTTCAATTTCAGGGATTTCAACCTCACCGGTTTCGCCAGCAGGCAGAGCGATAGTCTGCGCTTCGCCGTCAACGGTCAATACCAGATTGTTTCCGTCCAAAGCCAAAGTCACTTCGTTAACGCCAGTCTTATCAGGAATGTTGTAGGTTACGGTGTTTCCGCCGGTAGTTACGCTCAACACACCGTCAGCGAAAGACACGTTTTCTACATATCCGCCCAATGCGTCAACCTTTGTCTTCAGGTCGTTCAAGTCGCTAGCAACTTGATCGATTCTCTGACTCAGATTGTCGATGTCGTCATCATAGTCTTTACATGAAGTAAAAGTTCCAGCCGAAGCGAACAGAAGCGCTCCGAACAGCAGTGCACTTAAATACTTTTTTCTCATAACAAAATAAATTTAATTTATAAATTAAAAAACTCAAATCGTTCTAACTCAAGTCGTTATAAACAATTCCAATAGCCTGCTTTTCTTCTCGAAACCCCTCTGGTCAGTATTCGCGCCGATAACTGAACCGGCTTCTTTAATGTGTTGATAATGAATGATATGCAATTCGTGATTTAAGGTTTTATAACAGAACGGCGCAAATCTGTGCCGGTTTCGTAATCTGAAAATGCGTAAAGAATTGTGAAACAGAGGGTTGAAATCGGCTATTTTATGCGAGGAAATATAGTTAAAAATGTACAAAACGACTATTCTGAAACATGTTGTAGAACAGGAATGTCTCCTGATTTTAGAGAAAGATAAATAGAATCTTTTCCAGGTATTTTTTAATTTCTACCTTTGAATCGTTTTATCTATTATGTATTGATGATGAAAAGATTTTTAATAGGCTTGTTATTTTTGCCTTTGGTAATTTTTGCTCATGATATAAAGGATATAAAATACGGATTTATTCATCCGCAGGATTCCGCACGGACAAAAATGTGGTGGTTTCATGGGAAATACCCTTCTTCGAAAGAAGCGATGACAAAGGATTTGGAAGCATTTAAAGAAGCCGGTATCGGAGGAATCGTATTCTACGATCAAGTTCATGGCGACCAGCTTCCTGATGCGGAACGGACTATGAGCCAAGCATGGTGGGAAAATGTGTATCATGTAGCTCGCGAGACCAAACGTTTGGGATTGGATTTTGAGTTTCATGTATCCAATGGATTTGTGGCTGGCGGCCCTTGGATTCAACCCAAAGATGCAATGAAGCGGTTGGAATGCATCGAAACCTTAGTGACAGGCGGTGAATATGTTGAAAGGAAATTGGAAGTTCCTCAGAACAGCTATCGTTTTTATCAAGATGTAAAGGTGTTGGCTCTGCCTACATCGGATGTGGCAGATTCGTTGATGCACGTTTCTTGCAACCGTACCGATATGGATGCCAAATCGCTTTTTGATACAGATGCCTTGCAAGCCATTCCGGTCCCCCAAGATGAAAAACCAGTATATATTGACATTGATTATCAAGTTCCCCGCATTTTACGGAGCATTTCATACCTGATAGGTCCTTCGGGAAAAGCGACAACCAGTTCTACTAATGTCCCTGCCGAGCCGCAAGAATCGTTTACGGGAACGGGGTATTATCAGTTGCCGCCTATCGGTGAACTGCAATATAGTGAGGATGGGGAGGTATATCATCGGGTATGCTTATTAAAACCCTTGTATCGGGCGCACGAAAGTTATAAACGGAAGACGTTGTCGTTCGATGCGGTAAAAGCCCGTTTTTATCGCATCAAGCTTTCGGGCTGGAATGAGTCGGAAAAAGGCAAGGCGTTGCGTTTGGGAGGAATTGTTTTAAGTGGGGATGCTAAAATCAATGAGTATGAATATAAAGCAGGATTGATATCCGAATACATTGAGCGGGATATGGAATCTCCTGATTATACTTGTTCAGAATCAGTTCCTGTGCAGAATATTATAGACATTACCGGCAAATTAGGGAAAGACGGCATATTGCGTTGGCATGCTCCTGCAGGTAAATGGAAGGTTTTGCGATTCTGCATGGTGCCTACCGGCAAGAAGACCAAACACGGACGTCCGGACGGCATGGGATTGGAATGTGATAAAATGTCGGTTGCGGCAACAACTCTTCAGTTTAACTCCTATTTCAACGTAATTTTAGATTCGCTTGACTCTCACCGTATCAATAACTTGAAAGGAATGGCAATGGATAGCCATGAGGCAGGAGCACAAAATTGGACAGACGATTTCCTTTCTGCGTTTGATAAATTAAGAGGATACAAGTTGGACCCGTATTTGCCGGTTATGGCAGGATATGTGGTTGGTGACGTCGGACATGACTTTGGCAGAAGCATTGGATAAAGCGGGCATCCGTCCGGATGTAAGCGGTCCCAAATTGTATTTTGCACACCGGAAAACAAAAGACAGTGATGTCTATTTCTTGAACAACCACTCGGATCAAGCGATTAGAGCCGATTATCAGTTTAAGACATCGTATCAACATGCCCAGCTTTGGGATGCTGTTACCGGGAAGCAATATCAATTGCTTGTGAAAAATGGCACTGTTTCCTTGGCATTCGCTCCGCGTGAATCTTATTTCGTAGTCTTTTCTGACGCATTGCCTGAGACAGAAGAGGTTTATTGGAACGGATTGTTACAAAAAGAAACGATAGACTCTGAATGGAATGTGTATTTTGATTCTGCTTGTGGAGGTGTCGGTCCGATGAAAACACAACGTTTGTCTTATTGGAATCAGAGTGAAAATCCTGCTATTCGATTTTATTCCGGAACGGCGGTTTATCATACTTCATTCGATTGGAACCATACAGATGCAGCCGCGGTCCGGTTACAACTTGAAAAGAACAACAATTGGGTAATTGTATATGTGAATGGCAAGAAAGCCGGCTCCATTTGGGCGTCTCCCTGGAATCTGGATATAACCCCTTACCTGAAGCAAGGCAAAAACGAGCTGAAATTGGAAGTCACCAATTCATGGAACAATCGGGCGATCGGTGATTTGCTGCATGCTTTGGATGAACGGTTGACAGTCGATCCGCAATTGTTTGTAACACCTGACAGTCCGTTGCAAGATGCCGGACTATCAGGTGAGGTATCGTTGATATACAAATGAAGTCCGGCTATTCTGGATAATTCAGGTTGGCGTCCGTCAGCTTCTCCAGCACCTCGTCAAGGAACTTTTGGGCTTCCCATCGTGCCATCGGAAGATTCATCATCAGGTAGTTGCCGCAATCTTTGGGACTGGCTCCCGGCACGTCACCTTCGAAAGTGGCGATAAAGCGGAAAGTCTCTTTCATCAGTCCGACGATATCGGCGGACTGAAGGTCGCCTTTCACAACCAGATAGTTGCCCGTAAGGCATCCCATCGGTCCCCAATAGATAATCTTGTCTGCCCATGTGGGATGATTGCGCAGGAACGTGGCGGCAAGATGTTCTATCGTGTGAATAGCCGAAGGGCTGAGGCACGGCTCGCGGTTGGGTTCTTTCATGCGGATATCGAATGTAGTGACGGTTTCGTCTCCCACCGCGTCTTTGCGTGATACGTAGATTCCACGCAGCAGGCGGATATGGTCTACGGTAAAGCTGGGTATCTTTTTCATATCTGTTGGGTTTTAAAGTTTGTTCGGTAATGCTTTCAGGAAGGTTTCGGTCACACGGAACGAGTTATCGGCTATTTCGCCCCAGAAGTTCTTGTATTGTTCCAAGTGTTTGTCCGCTCCCGGCGTATCGCTGATGATACGGAAACTGATGAAAGGCACGCGGTAGAGATGGCATACTTGGGCAATGGCAGCCGATTCCATATCGACCGCAAGTCCTTCGGGGAAGTTCTGCTTGATGGCATTCAGTTCCGTGCGGTCGGTGATGAACTTATCGCCCGTGCAAATCAGTCCGCCGTGAATCGGCGTTTCGGTATCGAGCGAGAGCGCGCAATTATATAAGGTGTCGTCACCCCGGAAGAAAGTGGGGAAACCCTGTACTTGTCCGTAGGCATTTCCTTCGCCGCACCACACGTCGTGGTACACGATTTGGCGGCTTACCACTACATCCATTACATTCAGTTCGCTGTCAATGCCTCCCGCCACTCCGGTGCTGATAATGCAGTCGGGTTGGAAATTGCGGATGAGCTCTACCGTTCCGGCGGCTGCATTTACTTTTCCGATGCCACATTGCATCAGGATGTGCGTGTTGTTCTTTACCGTTCCTTCGATGTAAGAGAAAGGTCCCTCACGATGTTCCGTTTTATTGTCCAGTTGGTTTGCCAGTTGCTTCTGCTCGGAAGACATGGCGGTGATGATTCCTATTTTCATAAATGATTTTATTTTACGCCGCAAAGTTAGCATTTTCAAGGAGTATTGTGTTATCTTTGCCCCCATTAAAACTCAAAAACTTATATCGTATGAATGAATTAAAGAAACTTCTTCCGGATGTGGCGGCGGTTGTGCTTTTCATAGCGATTTCGTTTGCTTACTTCTATCCGGCGGTGTTCGAGGGGCGCATCTTGGCGCAACACGATGCGGTAGCGGGTATCGGAGCCGGACGCGAACATCAGGAATATCATCAGAAACACGGAAAGGTGACCCGTTGGACGAACTCGCTGTTCAGCGGAATGCCTACATATCAGCTGGCTCCGGGATATGATTCGAGCCGTACGCTGAACACGGTGCAAGACCTGTATCATTTGTATTTGCCCACGTATGTATGGTACGTGTTTGTGATGTTGTTGGGATTTTACATCCTGCTTCGTGCATTTAATTTCAAAGTCTGGATGGCGGCATTGGGAGCGGTTATATGGGCGTTCTCCTCGTATTTCTTCATTATCATAGCCGCCGGGCATATCTGGAAATTCGTCACGCTTGCCTACATACCGCCTACCATTGCGGGAATGGTGCTGGCGTATCGCGGCAAGTATTGGGCAGGAGGTATCGTCACCGCGCTTTTCGCCGCACTTCAGATAGTGTCGAACCACTTGCAGATGACGTATTACTTCCTCTTCGTAATGCTCTTTATGGCAATCGCGTTCGGCGTGAAGGCATGGAAGGAAAAGGCTTTCCCCCGCTTCCTGAAGGCAACGGGCGTGCTGGCGTTGGCGGGCGTGCTGGCGGTATGCATTAACCTGTCGAACCTTTATCACACCTACCAATACAGTAAGGAGAGTATGCGTGGCAAGAGCGAGCTGGTGAAGCCGCAGTCTGCCGACCAGACCGGAAGCGGGCTGGAGCGCAGTTACATTACGCAATGGAGCTATGGCATCGGCGAAACCTTCTCGCTGCTCGTGCCGAACGTGAAAGGCGGAGCCTCCGTACCCTTGGCACAGAACGAGCGGGCGATGAGCAAAGCCAATCCGGTGTATTCAGGCCTGTACAGCCAGTTGGGGCAATATTGGGGCGAACAGCCGGGCACGTCGGGACCGGTCTATGTAGGCGCTTTTGTGATGTTTCTTTTTATATTGGGCTGCTTCATTGTAAAGGGCCCGATGAAGTGGGCGTTGCTGGGCGGAACCGTATTCTCTATCCTGCTTTCGTGGGGAAAGAACTTTATGGGGCTGACCGATTTCTTCATCGACTATGTGCCGATGTACAATAAGTTCCGTGCCGTTTCGTCTATCCTCGTCATAGCCGAATTCACCATACCTTTATTGGCGATGCTGACGCTGAAACAGATAGTGGAGCGCCCTGAATTGCTGCGCGAGAAGGCAAAAGCGTTCTTCGTCAGTCTGGGGCTTACGGGGGGCTTGTCGCTATTGTTTGCCATCGCGCCCCGCGTATTCTTCCCTTCGTATGTATCGACGATGGAAATGAACGCGTTGCAGAACGCGCTTCCCGCCGAACATCTGGCGCCTGTCCTGATGAACCTCGAAGAAATGCGTGTCAGCATCTTCACCGCTGACGCCTGGCGCAGCTTCTGTGTCATTCTGGCGGGTGTGGCACTGCTGTTGATGTATGTGCGCGGAAAACTGAAATCCACCGCCCTCATCCTTTCGCTGGCGGCTCTCTGCCTGCTCGATATGTGGACGGTGAACAAGCGTTATCTGTACGATGCGCAGTTTGTGGCGAAAGGCACCGAGATGAAACCTTTCGCGCAGCCTTCGGAAACCGACAAGGCGATTCTGAAGGATACCACGTATTATCGGGTGCTGAACCTATCAACCAATACCTTCAATGAAAACGAGACTTCTTATTGGCACAAAAGCATCGGGGGATATCACGCCGCCAAGCTCCGCCGCTATCAGGAGCTTATTGAAGCGTACATCCAGGGCGAAATGGGTAATCTCTTTTCTGAACTTCCTCAGACGGGAGGCGACATGTCGGCGCTCGACCCCGATCGCATACGTATCTTGAATATGCTGAACGCGAAATATTTCATCTTCCCCTTGCAGGGCGGAGGCACGATGCCTGTGCAGAACCCATACGCAATGGGCAACGCCTGGTTTGTAGACGATGTGCGTTATGTGGGCAATGCCAATGAAGAGCTGGACAGCCTTGCAGCAGTTGACTTACGCAAGACAGCCGTAGTTAATCTTCAGTTTGCCGAGCAAGTAAAAGCTCCTTCACAAGCATCGGTTGCCGATTCGACACGCAGCATTACGTTCAAGCATTACGAACCGAACGAACTGACGTACGAAATCAGTTCACAAGCCGGAGGTACGGTGGTGTTCTCCGAGATTTATTATCCCGAATGGCAGGCCTTTGTCGATGGCGAGGAAGTCCCCGTAGGCAGAGCCGACTACGTGCTTCGTGCCATCAACGTCCCTGCCGGGAAGCATACCGTCCGTTTGCTTTTCGAGCCGAAATCGGTTGCCATTACCGAGACCATCGCTTATTGTGCCTTGGGCATCCTGCTCGCAGGTGCCATTGTGCTGGTTGTGCTCCGCCTGCGGAGGCGCGGGTGATTTTTCAACTCGTCACAGAAGCCACGGAGGCATACGGAGGATAGAGGAAGGAAACGCAGATTAGCGCAGATTCACGCAGATTATTTTCCGTGCTGCCGCCGGCAGGAAGCTTTCGCACGCTGCGATTTCGTGCTGCCGCTGGCAGGAAGCTTTCGCACGCTGCGATTTCGTGCTGCCGCTGGCAGGAAGCTTTCGCACGCTGCGATTTCGTGCTGCCGCCGGCAGGAAGCTTTCGCACGCTGCGATTTCGTGCTGCCGCCGGCAGGAAGCTTTCGCACGCTGCGATTTCGTGCTGCCGCTGGCAGGAAGCTTTCGCACGCTGCGATTTCGTGCTGCACGTTGCAGGAAGCTTTCGCACGTTGCAATTCACCCCGCTCTTCTTTTGGCAAAAATTTGGCGTAAACGGCAGGATTTTTATCTGATTTTTGCCCGAAACTAAAATCTCTGCGCGTTTAGTTTTCTGAGTTCAGATAAAAAGTCGTATCTTTACGCCCTGAAATACATACTATAACGAACAAATGGCCATTATCATTAAGAAAGTAAGCTCGAAGAAGGAGCTGAAGACCTTTATCCGCTTTAATTACGAGTTATACAGAGGGAATCCTTATTCCGTGCCCGACTTGTATGACGATATGTTGGGTACCTTTAGTCCGAAAAGAAACGCGGCTTTTGAATTTTGCGAGGCGGATTATTTCCTTGCTTACAGAAACAGCCATGTAGTAGGGCGTGTAGCCGCTATTATCAACAGGCGCGCCAACGAAACATGGAACAAGAAAGAAGTCCGCTTCGGATGGATTGACTTTATTGATGACTTCGAGGTGTCGGAGGCTTTGCTCGACACCGTGGCGCAATGGGGGAAAGAACGGGGCATGGAAGCAATGGTAGGCCCGTTAGGCTTTACCGACATGGATGCCGAAGGCATGCTGATTGAAGGGTTCGACCAGTTGAGCACGATGTCGACGATTTATAATTTCCCGTATTATCCGCAGCACATGGAGAAGCTGGGCTTTGAGAAAGAAACCGACTGGGTAGAGTTCAAGCTTACAGTCCCCGACAAGCTGCCTGAAAAGTTTGTACGCATTTCTGAGATTATCCTTCAAAAGTACAAGCTGAAGATAAAGAAACTGAAGCGGAAGGAAATAAAGGAAAAGAATTATGGCCAGAAAATTTTCGACTTGATTAACGAAGCGTATGCTCCGCTTTACGGCTATTCGAAGATGACGCAGGGGCAGATCAATCAATATATTAAGATGTATTTGCCGCTTATCGACATGCGCATGGTGTCGCTGGTGGAAGACGAGAACGGCGAACTGGTGGCAGTAGGCATTTCGATGCCTTCGCTTTCCGAAGCTTTACAGAAAGCCAAGGGAAAGATGCTGCCTTTCGGCTGGTATCATTTGATGAAGGCGCTTTTCTTCAAGAAGCCCCAAGTGCTTGACTTGTTGCTGGTCGGGGTGAAGCCCGAATACCAGAGCAAGGGAGTGAACGCTTTGTTGTTTTACGACTTGGTACCTGTTTACCAGCAGATGGGCTTTAAATACGGCGAAAGCAATCCGGAACTGGAAGTAAACAAGAAAGTGCAGTCGCAATGGAACGCGTTCGAATCGGTGTTGCACAAACGCCGCCGGGCATATAAGAAAATGCTGTAAATATATAAGCTTTGTGAGCTTTAACCCGAAAGACCAAGACCTATGGAAGAAGAAAACGAACTGATGCAACCGACCGCTTCTTACACAGAAGAAAATATCCGCCATTTGAGCGATATGGAACATGTGCGTACCCGTCCGGGCATGTATATCGGACGTTTGGGAGACGGTTCTCAGGCTGAAGACGGAATTTATGTCCTGATGAAAGAGGTGATAGACAATAGTATCGATGAGTTCAAAATGGGAGCAGGCAAACGTATCGACATCCAGCTGGAAGAGGGTTTGCGTGTTTCTGTCCGCGACTATGGGCGAGGCATTCCATTGGGAAGCCTGGTTGATGCGGTTTCCATGCTGAATACCGGAGGAAAATATGATACGAAGGCTTTCAAGAAAAGTGTCGGCTTGAACGGCGTCGGTGCCAAGGCGGTCAACGCGTTAAGTTCCCGCTTTGTTGCACGAAGCGTGCGCGACGGACAAATGCGTGAAGCCATATTCGAGCGGGGAAACCTGATAAGCGACACCACGGGCCCTACGCAGGAAGAAAACGGTACATTCATCTTTTTCGAGCCGGACAACACGCTGTTCTTGAATTACCATTTCCGCCCGGAGTTCATCGAGACCATGCTCCGCAACTATACGTATCTCAATACGGGGCTATCCATTTATTATAACGGGAAGCGGATTGTGAGCCGGAACGGGCTGGAAGATTTGCTGAATGACAACATGACCGCTCCGGGGCTGTATCCGATTGTGCACCTGAAAGGAGAGGATATCGAAATCGCCTTTACCCATACGGCGCAATACGGAGAGGAATATTATTCGTTCGTCAACGGGCAGCATACCACACAGGGCGGTACGCATCAAAGTGCGTTCAAGGAACACCTCGCCCGTACGATTAAAGAGTTCTATGGGAAAAACCTGGAATATCAGGATATCCGTAACGGACTGGTGGCGGCCATCGCCATTAATGTCATTGAACCGACATTCGAAAGCCAGACGAAAATCAAGCTGGGCTCGTTGGTCATGGCTCCCGAAAAGGATTCCGACGGCAATCCTTATCCGTTATCAGGCATCAGTGTCAATAAGTTTGTAGGCGACTTCATCAAAGAGAACGTTGACAACTATTTGCACAAGCATCCCGATGTGGCGGATGTGGTGCTGCAGAAGATTCAAGAGTCGGAAAAGGAACGCAAGGCGATAGCCGGCGTGACCAAGATTGCACGGGAAAGAGCCAAGAAAGCCAATTTGCATAACCGCAAGTTGCGTGATTGCCGCATTCATCTGAACGACCAGAAGGCATCGAAGAAAGACGAAGAGAACGATCCGCGTCTGGAGAGTTCCATCTTTATCACCGAGGGAGATTCGGCGAGCGGCTCCATTACCAAAAGCCGGGATGTCAATACGCAAGCGGTGTTCAGCCTGCGCGGAAAACCGCTCAACTCGTTCGGGCTGACGAAGAAGGTGGTTTACGAGAACGAAGAGTTCAACCTTCTCCAGGCGGCATTGAATATTGAAGACGGGCTGGACGGACTCCGGTATAATAAGGTGATTGTAGCCACCGATGCGGATGTAGACGGAATGCATATCCGCTTGCTGATGATTACCTTCTTCCTTCAGTTCTTTCCGGACTTAATCAAAAAAGGCCATGTATACATCTTGCAGACGCCGCTCTTCCGCGTGCGCAACCGCAAGAAGGGAGTGTACGAAACGATTTACTGCTACTCGGAAGAAGAACGTCTGGCGGCTATTGAGAAGCTGAGCCCGAATCCCGAAATCACCCGGTTCAAAGGATTGGGAGAAATATCCCCCGATGAATTCCGCAATTTTATCGGCAAAGACATGCGGCTGGAACAGGTTTCCCTGCGCAAGACCGATGCCGTAGGCGAATTGTTGGAGTTCTATATGGGAAAAAATACAATGGAGCGTCAGAACTTTATCATCAATAATCTGGTAGTAGAAGAAGATTTAATTGGCAACGCATGAAAAGAGCGATATTCCCTGGCACGTTCGACCCCTTTACCATAGGGCATTATTCTGTAGTGGAGCGTGCTTTGACCTTTATGGACGAAATTATCATCGGCATCGGCGTGAACGAGAAAAAACATACGTGGTTTCCTACCGAAAAGCGTGTGCGGATGATTGAAAAGCTTTATGCCGGCAATCCTCGGATACGGGTAGAAGCGTACAATGGGTTAACGGTGGACTTTGCGTGTATGCGGGACGCCCGGTTCATTATCCGCGGCATCCGTACGGTGCACGATTTTGAATACGAAGAAACGATAGCCGACATTAACCGGAAGCTGGCGGGCATTGAAACCATTTTGCTTTTTACCGAGCCGGAACTGACCGCTATCAGCTCTACCATTGTCCGTGAATTGTTGTCGTATGGCAAGGATGTAAGTTCCTTCCTGCCAGCCGACTTAGACATTAATATATAATAACTGGTATGAAATATTTCTTGATGACATGCTGTTGTGTGCTTTTCACGCTTTCGTCGGGGGCACAAAACAACAAGCTTTTAAATTCCCCCTCCCGCAAGTTGCAATTGGCGGAATTTGCCATTGCCAATCTTTATGTGGATGAAGTAAACGAGGACAAATTGGTAGAAGATGCGATTGTCAGCATGTTGAAAGAGCTTGACCCGCATTCCCTGTATTCTAACCCTGAAGAGGTAAAAGCGTTGAACGAGCCTTTGCAAGGTAATTTCGATGGCATTGGCATCCAGTTCAATATGGCGACAGATACCTTATTCGTTATCCAGCCTGTATCAGGAGGACCGTCCGAGAAAGTGGGAATCTTGGCTGGAGACCGCATTATTGAAGTGAACGACACCGTAATAGCCGGCGTAAAGATGAGTACAGAGAATATCATGCGGCGTTTGCGGGGCAAGCGGGGTACGAAAGTAAACGTAAAAGTGCAGCGCAGAGGGGTGTCCGGACTGCTTCCGTTTACCATCACACGGGATAAAATCCCGGTGTACAGCCTCGACGCTTCGTACATGGTGAACAAGCATATTGGCTACATCCGTGTCAACCGTTTTGCCGCTACAACGGGAAAAGAATTTGAGGAAGCCTTGCACCGCTTGCAGAAAGCCGGGATGAAAGACTTAATCCTTGACCTGCAAGGAAACGGAGGAGGCTATTTGAATGCAGCCATCGAACTGGCGAACCAATTCTTGGGGAAGAACGAATTAATCGTATATACCGAAGGGCGCCGCAATCCGCGTGCGGAATTTGAAGCCGAAGGAAGCGGGGATTTCTTGAAAGGACGTTTGATTGTATTGGTGGACGAGTATTCGGCTTCAGCCAGTGAAATTGTGACCGGAGCCATTCAGGATTGGGACAGAGGCTTGGTCGTAGGAAGGCGTTCATTTGGAAAAGGTTTGGTGCAACGCCCGGTTGACTTGCCGGACGGTTCTATGATTCGGTTGACCGTAGCCCGCTATTACACGCCTTCGGGACGGTGCATCCAAAAGCCGTATGAGAATATCGAGGAATACAACCGTGACCTGATAGACCGTTATAACCGGGGCGAGATGTTAAGTGCGGACAGCATTCATTTTCCTGATTCCCTGAAGTATAAGACCTTACGCCTGGGGCGTACCATTTACGGAGGCGGAGGCATTATGCCCGACTATTTTGTTCCGGTGGATACGACCATGTATACCGATTATTACCTTGCTTTGCGTGACAAGGGGGCTATCGTGCAGCAGAACCTGAAGCTGGTGGATGCGCACCGGACAGAATGGCTGAAGCAATACAAAGATTTCCGGCACTTTGAAAAAGAGTTTGAAATTACTCCTGCCATGCTGGATGACCTGAAGGCATTGGGCAAGTCATTAGGGGCTGTTTATAAGGAAGACGAGTATCAACTGGCTCTGCCTTTGATTAAAGCCCAGCTGAAAGCGCTCATCGCACGTGACCTTTGGGATATGGACGAGTATTTCCAAATCATCAACCGCATGAGTGATACGGTGAATAAGGCGGTCGAACTCTTGGAACAGCCCGGGCTTAATTTCCCGGAACGCGATTAAAGCCCCAGTTCGGCACGGATGCGGCTATACGGCGCGTCTTTTAGCAAGACACGCTTTTCTCCGTCTAAAAGATAGAGCGAAGGCATTGCCTTCAGGTCGTAAAGCGCTCCGAGCTTGATGGCTTCCCGGTCGGTGCCCGCCAGCCAGCCGGAAGGAATGGAAGAAAGGTCGTTTTCCCATGCTTCCGGATTGCCTTCTGTATAGATAGCCAATACGGTAAGTTGCCCTGTACCGACCGCATCTGCCAGTGCCGTATCGTGTATCATCTCTTGCATGATTTCGTGACATCCGGGGCATTCAGGGTCATAGAAAACCAACAAGAGGCGGTTGTTTTTTACGTTCGTCTCTTGTAACGTTCGTGCTTGCCCGTTGGGAAGATAATAGGTGAAATCAGAGGCTTTGGCTCCGGGCAGATTGCGGCTGGCTAATTTCAGCTTGAAGTCGAGGCTGCTCTTCCGGGATTCATCGAGTGCAGGGCTTTGCAGCATGCGCTTCAGATAAATGATGTATAACGGTTCGTTATAAAGAGGCGAATTGGGATTATACAAATAATCATCGAACAATTGCATGAATACCTTACGCGCAGGCTCTTGCTTTTCCATGTGTGTACACAGGTTCCCGATGCTTTCTTCTATTTTATCTTCCGGCGTTTGGCCATCCGCCAAGAGAGATATATGATTGACAAATCCCTGTTCGGTTATATTCCGGTTCTGAAGCAAGGTGGTATCCGAGAAGTTGAAGTTATCCCAGTAATGGGCAATCAGGAAATCCTTCCGTTCATCCGGTTCGGTCAGTACCGTAGGGATATCGGGAAAAGGGAATTGCGCCTCTGCCGGAGCCGGTGAAGCTTCTTTATTCGTTCCGGCATCCGCAGATGGCTTGCCTCCGCTTTTGCAGGAAGCCAGGCATCCGATACCGGCAATCATCAGCGCATATAAAAGAATCTTTTTCATGGCGTATGTCCTTACGTAAGTTTGTAAGGCAAAGATACAATTTTATAAATGAAGAATGAAGAACGAAGAATGAAGAATTTGCTTCGTCCGCATGAAATTCTTTATTTTTAGAGTTTTTTGCGGCGGGATATGCACCTATCTGCATCGGGCTGCGCATGTATATCCGAAGGGGAATGCACATAGATGCGTGGGCCGTTTAAAACGATGCATCCTCACTGGGTCATCGGAATACCCCCAAAGCGTTACAATTGTTACAATTACAGTTATTACAAATGAAAATTGCTGAAACCGGCAAAGAAAACTTATAGTTATAAATTATATTATATATAAATATATATTTATATATAATATAATTTATTCGTAGTAAGGATTACTCATTTGTGAACCGCCTTGCTGGAATACGATTTTACTGATTGTCATTTGGAATTTGGAATAACTGTAATTGTAACAATTGTAACGCTGTAACGGAAATCCGCCTTTTCTTCGTCTGATATGTTTTATTTCAAATATCAGATTCTCATCAAATTAATCGGTACATGCCTCCTGCAAGGCTCTTGACCACTCCTTTCAGTTCCAGTTCGAAAAGAATACCGGTCATGCCGGTGATAGCGATGTTGCTCTCTACCACAAGGCTGTTCACCTGAATGCCTTCGGGGTATTTCCGCATGATTTGGACGATGCGTGCCTCTTCGGGATTCAGTTCGGGGAAGAGTTGGCGTTGGATGGCGGACGGGAGTTCTTTGGGGCAATCCCAATTCATGGCTTTTACCAACTCTTCCGCGCTTTGCAAAAGAACGGCGCGATTGGCGCTAATCAGGTAGTTGCATCCCTCCGAAAAGACATCTCCTACCCTGCCGGGAAAAGCAAAACAATCCCGGTGGTAGCTTTCCGCTATCTCTGCCGTAATAAGCGAACCTCCTTTTTTTGCCGATTCCACTACAATGGTGGCATCGCTTATCCCTGCTACGATACGGTTGCGCTTGACGAAGTTCTGCTTGTCCGGATTCGTCCCGCTCATGAATTCGGTTAATAACCCGCCGTGTAAGGTCATTTCCGAAGCGGTATTCCGGTGTACGAACGGGTAAATCCGGTCCAGTCCGTGAGCCAGTACGCCAATGGTATCCAGCCCGTATTGCAGGGCAGCGCGATGTGCGTGGATGTCGATGCCATACGCCAGCCCGCTCACGATGATTGCATCGGGAAGCCGCTCTTTCAGTTCGCGCACGAAACGGAGACATAAATCCTTGCCATAATCGGTGGCATTGCGTGTTCCTACCATGCTGATGACATGCCGCCGGTTCAGGTCGGCCGTTCCTTTATAAAAGAGGACGAGCGGCGCATCGTTGCATTCTCTTAGGCGGGAAGGATATGCCTCGTCTTCTTCCGTGAGGCAGGCTATCCGGTTCTTTTCGGCAAAGGAAAGTTCAGCCTCGCACCGTCTGAGCACTTCCGGATGGTCGAATGCCTGGATAAGCCGCACAGGGATGTCCGGCAAAATGTCCGGAAGTTCTTTCCGATGTTCGAAGAGTACCGTAGCGTTTCCTGCGGCTTGCAGAAGGTTATGGGCATGGCCGACTCCGATGCCGGGCAATTGAGTCAAAGCCAACCGGTAAAGCGTTTCATTTGTGTTCATTCTGATAGGTAAGGGGCGAAAAGTTGGTTGAAAAGCTCGCTATCGCTCAATCGTCCGTTGATGAGGCAGACCGTTTCTACTGTAGATTTGATAACAACCTTCATATCGGGCAACCGGAAAATGTCCTGATAGAAAACATACTTGATTCCTTCTTTCTTCAGATAGAGCTTCGATACAAACTCATCCCCGCTCTTCAGAGGAGTCTTGAACGCCATGGTAAGCCGTGCCACTACGGGGTCGATGCCCTCCGCATGAAGCCGGGCGAAGCTGATGCCGGTAGAGAGCAGGAACTCATGCCGGGTATGTTCGATATAATGTTGGTAATTCGCATTGTTGACAATTCCTTGCAGGTCGCATTCATAATCGCGCACCTTCATTTTCAACTCGTAAATGTAGTCCATAAGTTTTTTTAGGTTTGTTATTCGTTCTTTCTTTTCAGATATTCATATCCGATGCGGCAATATAAGCATTTTTTCAAATCACAATAGTTTTTTTTAAGTTGAATTAAGGCTTGAGCGTCTCCTGCGTGCAGTGCTTTTACGCCACACTCCTGCCACATACGGATGATATTGTTGTTTTCCGGCTTTAATTCTTCCAGAAACTTTCCGGCACGTTGGCATAGTGTTTCGTTTGCCTTATGCTTTCCGTATGCATACAGGAAAGGGATTACCGTATTGATAATCAGCAGGTCGATGGAGGTGTTGCTTAATGTTTTCGGATGCGAAGGAGAGGTCTCGCCGAACGTATAATGGGTCAGCCAGTATTCGGAAGTCCCTCCCCGCAAAAGGTCGCGCACTTGTTTCAGGGTTTCCGTTTCCATGAGCCGGGAGAGCAGCCCCTGCGACCGATAGTACAGGCATGCCAGCTGGGCGATGCGGATGTGCGGGAAGTTTCCCGGCCGCATCCGGAGGAAACGCCAATGGCATTCGGAAGAAGGCGTAAGTTCGAATTTGTGTTTCAGGTATTGGTATTCTTTTATCATGTTTTCGGTATAGGCATCGACGGGAAGTTCCTGCAAGAGCCCGGCTTGCCCGAAAAAGAAAGCTTCTATCTGGAACAGGTTGTCCCTGTGTTTGTTGACCGCTCCCAAAGGTACCGATTTTGCCCATAACTCGAATGTATCGGCATTGACCCCGAATCCGAAATTACGCGCCAGAGTGATAAAGAAAGCATGCTCCCAATCCCGGTTGCATGCCTCCAGGCGCTTTTGGATTTGTCCGGTTTTTGCTTCGAACCGTTCGATTTGGAGGTTGGAAAGCCAGCTGTGCAGGAAGAAAGCCGACAATCGGGGAATCAGTTCATGGCATGCCGGATACCGGTCTTCTTTCAGAAGCTGTTCGTAATTGGAGGCGAGGTAAGAGGGATAGTGCAGCTCCATTTGGGGGATAAGCTCTCCGTTGGTACGGGTGGGAACTGCATCAATCTGGGAAGCTACGTGGAGGATGACCGAATCGTATGCCGGGTCTTGGTGATGACGATGCCTGAACCAGTCGGAAGCTTGTTGGTGTATCTCTACATTCCCTACCCACAACACGCCGCCTATCTTGATTTTGGCATTGAAAAAGTCGGGTCCTGCATGGGTGTTTTGCAGTCCCGGGTCGATGATTTCAATCGTTTTCCCATCGGTGGTTTGCTGAGGTTTCAGGGCAAAAAGCCTGTGTTTCCACACGTAATGCAAGAATTGTTCCATGTTAATGAGGTGTAAATGTTCGATAAATGTCCATTAGTAATAACGAAAATTCCTATCTTTGTGCAGAAAATAAATAGGTTTATTATGAAAATAGCATTGATTGGATATGGAAAGATGGGCAAAGAGATTGAAAAGATTGCTCTTTCCCGCGGACATGAGATTGTAAGCATTATCGATGTTGATAATCATCAGGATATGGATTCGGATGCATTCCGCTCGGCGGATGTCGCCATTGAGTTTACGGCTCCTTCGGTGGCGTATGGCAATTGCCTGGATGCATTCCGCCAAGGCGTAAAGGTCGTATCGGGCAGTACAGGCTGGATGGGCGAGCATGGCGAAGAGATGCGCCGCTTGTGCAAGGAAGAAGGAAAGACGTTGTTCTGGGCTTCCAACTTCAGCCTGGGCGTAGCGATATTCTCGGCGGTCAATAAGTATTTGGCAAAGATTATGAACAAGTTCCCTAATTACGATGTTTCGATGGTGGAAACCCATCACATCCATAAGCTGGACGCGCCCAGCGGAACGGCTATCACACTGGCTGAAGGCATCCTCGAAAACCTGGACCGGAAGGACAAATGGGTAATGGGCACACTGACCGCACCCGACGGTACGGTGAGCGGCACTACGGAATGCGCGCCCGATGAGCTGCCCGTAAGCGCTATCCGAAAGGATGAGGTGCCGGGCATCCATACCGTCCGGTACGAATCGGAGGCGGATTCGATTATCATCACACACGATGCCAAGAACCGGAAAGGGTTCGCTTTGGGAGCCGTGCTGGCGGCTGAGTACACGGCTACGCACGAAGGCTTTTTAGGTATGAACGATTTATTTCAATTTTAGCACACAGTTATGATACAAGCGTCACGCAGGCAATGGATTAAGTTCGGCATTGTCCTCCTTTTATATATTGTGTTCCTCGTCTGGTTGAGGAGCTGGCTGGGCATTGTCGTCATCCCGTTTATATTTGATGCCTATATCACGAAAAAGATTCCATGGACCTGGTGGAAGAAATCGAAGAACAAGGCGGTGCTGACCGTTATGGGATGGGTGGATGCCATCGTATTCGCCTTGGTGGCGGTTTATTTTGTCAACCTCTACTTCTTCCAGAACTATGTGATTCCCTCTTCGTCCTTAGAGAAGTCATTGCTGGTAGGCGATTATCTGTTCGTGAGCAAGATGAGCTACGGGGCGCGCATTCCGCAAACCCCTTTGCACATGCCGCTTACCCAGCATACGCTTCCGGTGTTCAATTGCAAATCTTACTTGGAGTGGATTCAGTGGGACTACAAGCGAGTAGGCGGACTGGGGACCGTACAGCTCAATGACATCGTGGTGTTCAACTTTCCGGCGGGGGACAGTGTGGCCACGGCTATACCTGCTGACGACCTGTACCGCCTGAGCTACGATGCGGGCAGGCAATTGTCCCAGCCGGTCGATATGTCACGCCTGACACTGGAGCAGCAAAGGCAAGTCTTCGCATACTATTACACCGCCGGACGCAAGTATATTGACGAGAATCCGCAACTATATGGAAAGGTCATCGCACGCCCGGTGGACCGGCGGGAGAATTATGTAAAGCGTTGCGTAGGGCTGCCCGGGCAGACGCTGGAAATCAAGGACCGCATCATTTACCTGGACGGGAAGCCGAACAAGGAGCCGGACAACGTGCAATACCGGTATATCGTGCGGACCAAAGGCAGGATTCCCGAGGATTTGTGCCACGAGTTAGGCATCAGCCAGGAAGACCTGATGATGTATTATCCGGAAGAATCGGTGTACAACCTTCCCCTGACCGCGCAGGCGAAGGCGGCTTTGTCGGCACGGAAAGACGTGGTGCTCTCTATCGAAAACATGCCCGACGAGCCGATAGACGGACTGTATCCGGTGAACAAGATAACCGGTTGGACATTGGATAATTACGGTCCCGTCTGGATTCCGAAGAAAGGCGAGACCATCGACCTGACACTCGATAACCTGCCGGTATACGAACGCCCGATTCATGCCTACGAAGGCAATCGCATCGAGGTAAAAGACGGAAAGATTTACATCAACGGACAGGAAACCACCCGTTACACGTTCAAGATGGATTATTATTGGATGATGGGCGATAACCGGCACAATTCCGCCGACTCCCGTTTCTGGGGTTTCGTGCCCGAAGACCATATCGTAGGAAAACCGATATTTATCTGGCTGTCCTTAGACCAAGACCGCGGATGGCTGGACGGAAAGGTCCGTTGGAACCGCTTGTTTAAGTTTGTGGATACGATAAAGTAAATGCATGCAAACTGGAAAACCGTACTGAAAGGGGCTGCCGGATGCATTCTGGCGGTTATCCTGGTGAAAGCTTTTCTTGTGACGTCTTGTTTTATCCCTTCTTCCGGGATGGAGAACACGCTTTATCAGGGCGAAGGGGTATTGATAAGCAAGTGGAGCTACGGTTTGCGTATGCCTTTTCCGTCGGTTTTCGGATATCACCGCATCGGCTCTTGCGAGGTGGAAGAAGGCGATATCGTCTTGTTCAACGACCCCAATCCTGCCAATCCCGACAAGCGGATAGAAGGGAGGGAAGTGTTTATCAGCCGGTGCATCGGCACGGCGGGCGACACCTTGTTGCTGAATAAGGAACTGATAGATACCGAAAACGAGGTATGGAGCCCCGACAACAAGGCTTTGTACGTGTATCCTGCCGCTCAGGAAGACGCGGTGCAGGCGATTTTAGAGGCGGTGGAGATTCACGACAATCCGCTGGTGGGCTATACCGAAGACGGCGGCTTTATCCGGAGCTTCAGCCGGTACGAATGGTATCTGGTTTCGCAAAAGGCGGGCAAGGGCATTACGTTTACCCCCTTGAACGCCAAGCTTGCCGATGAAGTGCATCCGTATGTGGTGCCCCGGAAAAATATGTCCGTAACGGTTTATCCGTGGAACGTGGTGCTGCTGTGCAATACGATTGTGTCGCATGAAGGAAAGCAGGCGATGGTGAAAGGCGATACCCTGTGGGTAGAAGGAAAGCCGGTGCGTTCGTACACCTTCACGAAGAACTATTATTGGATGGCGTCGAATGACCCGGTGAATTTGTCCGACTCCCGCCTGTTCGGCTTCGTGCCCGAGGAATACATCATCGGCAAGGCATGGCGCATCTGGTTTACGGTCCGTAAGGGACGCTTTATGCAACGTGTAGAATAGATTTATGGAGAAAGAAATAATACTGAGTTCAGCCTATCTGGCGCCGGTGGAGTATTATACGAAGCTGTACGCGTATGATAGAATCTATGTGGAGCGCTTCGACCATTATGTGAAGCAGACCTACCGGAACCGGTGCGTGATTGCTTCGGCTTCCGGACCGCTGGCGCTGACCATACCCACCGGGAAGAGCGACGAGCTGAAATGCCGGATGAAAGACGTGCGCATCTCCGATCATGGGAACTGGCGGCATGTGCATTGGAACGCCTTTGTGGCAAGCTATAAGCACAGTCCCTTTTTCGACTACTATGCCGATGAGTTTCACGTCTTTTTCGAACGGAAATACGAGTTTCTGTACGACTTCAACTGGGAATTGTGCCAATGGGTGTGCGGACAAATCGACTTGCAGCCCTGCATGATGCCTACCGGCGCATACGAGGCGGAGCCGGAAAACAGGGAAGATTTCCGCGAGCTTATCCACCCGAAAAAGCCGTATGCGGACTGCGATGCCCGCTTCGTGCCCAAGCCCTATTATCAGGTGTTTGACGCGCAGACCGGCTTCTTGCCGAACCTGAGCATCGTTGATTTGCTGTTCAACATGGGACCGGAAAGCCTCATCGTGCTCCGGGAAAGCCTGAGGAATGAAGAATTTACAAACTTATAAACTCACAAACTTATAAACTCACAAACTTAAAAAAACATGCCTACAGTAACAAAGAACTTATTAATCATCAACGTGCTTTGCTTTTTGGGCGCCATGGTTGCCCGGCGGTATGGAGTCGACCTGAACGACATGCTGGGCTTGCATTTCTTCCTTGCGTCCGATTTCAATCCCGCACAATTGATTACGTACATGTTCATGCACGCCAACTTCCAGCATATTTTCTTTAATATGTTTGCCGTATGGATGTTCGGACGCACCCTGGAAATGGTATGGGGACCGAAGCGGTTCCTTTTCTACTACATCCTGTGCGGCATCGGCGCGGGACTGATACAGGAAGCCGTTTACTATTTTGAATATGCCGACATATACAAATACAGCGGAGTAGATATTGGCACCGGAATCACGCTTTCGGTAGGCGAATTCCTGAATATGCAAACCACGGTGGGAGCCTCGGGAGCGGTATATGCCATCCTGCTGGCTTTCGGCATGCTGTTCCCCAACAGCGAGATGTTCATCTTCCCGATTCCCATGCCCATCAAAGCCAAATACTTCGTCATTGGCTATGCCGTGCTCGAGCTGGTATTGGGCATTAGCGGAGGCGACGGCATCGCCCATTTCGCCCACCTCGGCGGAATGCTGTTCGGATTGGTATTAATCATTTATTGGAGGAAGAAAAATGGCGGCGGACAACAGATTTATTACTAACCTGCGCGAAGGCTTTAAGCGGGGAGACATCGTTACCCAACTGATTTACATCAATGTCGGGGTGTTTATAGCGGTGTCGTTGGCCAACCTTTTCCTTGTCCTGTTCAAGGCAGGGGGAGGGCATTGGATGAACTACCTGATGTTTCCGGCTTCGGTGACGCGGTTCATCACCCAGCCGTGGACGCTGCTGACCTACATGTTCATGCACGCCGGCATCCTTCACATCCTCTTCAACATGCTGTGGCTCTATTGGTTCGGGCGCCTGTTCCTGGGCTTCTTCTCCGCCCGTCACTTGCGCGGGCTGTACGTGCTGGGAGGCATTGCCGGGGCGGCGCTCTACATGCTGGCGTACAACCTCTTCCCGTATTTCGAGGATGCGGTGTATTCTTCGTACCTGCTGGGCGCGTCGGCTTCGGTGCTGGCGATTGTGGTGGCTACCGCCGTCCGCGAGCCCGATTATCCCGTGCAGTTCATGTTCATCGGCACGGTGCGGCTCAAGTACGTAGCTGTTTTCATGGTTGCGCTCGACCTGCTGTTTATGACGGCAGACAATGCCGGAGGGCATCTGGCGCACTTAGGAGGCGCGCTGGCGGGCTGGTGGTTTGCTTCGGGGCTGGCGAAAGGGCGCGATGTGACCAAGTGGCTCAATGCGGCTTTGGACTTCTGCTCGGGCAGGTGGCACCGTGCGCCCAAGAAGCCGAAAATGAAGGTGCACTACGGCGACAAGCAAAAGGATTACGAGTTTAACGCCCGCAAGAAGCAGCGGTCGGACGAGATAGACCGCATCCTGGACAAGCTCCGCAAGTCGGGATACGGAAGCCTGACCGAAGAGGAGAAAAAGAGCCTGTTCGACGCAAGCAAGCAATGAAACGGATGAAGCATTTCATACAGACACTGGCGTTCTTGCTGAACGGTGTAGTGGCTGCGGGGTTTCTGATATGCGCCTACAGCCCTTACCTCTCTCCGGTAGAGCATCCGGTAGGAGCGTGCGCGGGGCTGTTCATCCCCGTCTTTATCGCGCTGAACCTCGCTTTCTGCCTGGTCTGGCTTTGCCTGAAGCCGTGGGGGGCGTTGTTTCCGCTGGCGGTATTCGCCTTGGGCTGGAACAGCCTGAACGCCTATTTCCCCGTCGGCTCGATAAAGGAGCCGGGCGAAGGAAGCCCCACGCTCAAGTTCCTCACCTATAATACGCAGGGGATTTCGCCGGGCGAAGGAAACGGCGGAGAAAACGCCGTCCTCTCCTACCTGCGCCGATGCGGAGCCGACATCGTCTGTCTGCAGGAGTTCATACCGGGCGTCCATGCCTCCGCCGAGGAAATCAGCCAAGCCCTGGAAGACATCTATCCGCATCACGCCTCCACGCGGATAAAAGGGGGCGACGTGCTGGCGTGCTATTCACGCTATCCTATTCTGGAAACCGAGGAAATCGCCTATCCCAGCCTCTACAACGGAAGCGTCCTCTACCGGATAAAGGTAGGCGAAGACACGCTGGCGGTAATCAACAACCATTTGGAATCGAACAAGCTGGACGCCTACGACAAGAAGGTGTACAACGAAATCCTGAAGTCCCCGCGCGAGGCGAACGTGAAGGCGGAAGGGAAACACCTGCTGCGCAAGCTGGCAGATGCGGTGGCGCTCCGTGCCCCGCAGGCAGACTCCGTGGCACGCGCCATCCGCGAGAACCGGGCAGACTACATGCTGGTGTGCGGCGACTTCAACGATTCGCCCGTGTCGTATGCCTACCGGGTGATTGGCGAGGGGCTGGACGATGCTTTCGTGGCAGCGGGCGCAGGACCGGGCTTCACCTACAACCAGAACCACCTGTATTTCCGTATCGACCACATCTTCGTCAGCCCGGCGTTCCGTGTCCTCGAGTGCAAGGTAGACCGCAGCATCCGTGCTTCCGACCATTATCCCGTATGGTGCATCGTAGAACGATGATGTTTATTTACGATTTACGATTTTGATTGCGGTGGATTCGTAATTTTGAACCGCAGATTGGCGCAGATTTCCGCGGATTAAAATATTTAATATCCGCATTCCACCCAATTGCCTTGTAGGGGCGTATCGCATACGCCCCGAAGACACCCGCATGGGTTAGTTGATGCATTCGGGCGTATGCGATACGCCCCTACATGGGATGTTTGCGGATATTCAACTTAAAATATAAAAAATAATCCGCGGAAATCCGCGCCAATCTGCGTTTCCGTCACGCCGTGACATAATTATTTTTGAACCGCAGATTAGCGCAGATTTTCACAGATTAAAATATAAAAATAATCTGCGAGAATCCGCGCCAATCTGCGGTTCAAAAGAAAATAGCTTAAAAAATCTGTGTAATCTGTGGTGAAAACATCATTCCGCAGGCTCCGGCTCTTCTTCCGCTGCCGATGCCCGGCTGATGGTCTTGCGGAAGCGCACCACTACGGCGTTCACGTCGTCGATGACCTTTTCCAGCGCGGTGCGCTTCGCCTCTTCCTTCGTCACCAGCTCGTTGACGGCGTAGAGGGCGTTTATCGCCTTCGCCAGTTCCTCGAACGCGGCGTCGCTCACGGGGCGCAGTTCTTTCATCGTGGTGCCCAAGGCACGGTCGCGCTCCTGGGCGCTGCGCTCCAGGTAGATGGCGTTGAAGGCATCGTTCGCCTCCATAATCTCCGTGGCGGCGTTTCCCATCCCGATTACTTCGAGCGGCTGGGCGTAGGTCACGTCCGTCAATTTCCCGGCAAGGTCGGCAAGGACGGCGGTCTCGCTGGCGTAGTCGAGTTTGGTGGCTTTCCCTGCTTCGTGGAAGGCGAAGGCTACCGTCTTGCCTGCCTTCCGTTGCTCCTCGTCGGGGCAATAGTCGGCGTATGCCTGCGCTATCTGCTTATAGAAAAGGAAGATGTTGTCGCGCTTCCGGTCGGCTTCCTCTATGTCGGGGGTGTCCAGGTAGCCCTTGTCGGGGCGGAAGCAGTCCACTTCGGCGGTTGCTGCTTCGACGAACGCCGTGTATTGCGTGGCGAACCCTTGTTCGGTAGCGGTGGTTTCGGATACGGATGCCATTACATCGGCAACAAACTGCAGGTGTTGTGCGTTGCGTGCTTTCGATTTCGAAAATTCGTAAATAATTTCTTTCATTGTGTGTTGTTTTTATGAGGTTAATAAATTAATCTGTTCTTAGGCTTGCGATTTCGTGCTGCCGCCGGCAGGAAGCTTTCGCAAGCTGCGATTTCATGCTGCCGCCGGCAGGAAGCTTTCGCAAGCTGCGATTTCATGCTGCCGCCGGCAGGAAGCTTTCGCAAGCTGCGATTTCGTGCTGCCGCCGGCAGGAAGCTTTCGCAAGCTGCGATTTCATGCTGCCGCCGGCAGGAAGCTTTCGCAAGCTGCGATTTCGTGCTGCCGCCGGCAGGAAGCTTTCGCAAGCTGCGATTTCGTGCTGCCGCCGGCAGGAAGCTTTCGCAAGCTGCGATTTCGTGCTGCCACCGGCAGGAAGCTTTCGCACGTTGCGATTTCGTGCTGCCGCCGGCAGGAAGCTTCCGCAGGCTTTCGTTACTGATTTTTCTTTAATACGGGCAGATTGTTCTCACCGAGTTTCCATTGATAGCCGTTGCCGGTAAGGGCAGCGTTCATGCCATCAACAGCGGTCTGCCAAGTGATCGTGCCCTCCACCTTCGTGGCTTCTACCGTTCCTCCTTCGTTAGAACGATACCCATTCGTGGTATTTCCGTCCCAGAAGCAGGCGGTGATGGTGCCATAGTTGAAAGCGACGATACCATAGCCCTCATTCTCCTTCAATGTTCCGCTGAACCAGCAAGCGACGATTGTACCCAAATTAAAATTGGCAATACCACTCGTATAACTATAAGCAGAAATTTCCCCAGTCATGGAGCAGGCCATGATAGTACCATAGTTATTTACCACTATCCCGGCTGTAGCTCCGCCTGATTCGTTTAATTTCACATCCACGAGTTGCAGATTCTTTACCGTTGCACTTTCTCCTATTCCTCCAAAAAGCGATGAAGCATTTAATCCCGTGATGGTATGCCCCTGCCCGTCGAAAGTGCCGTTGTATGTTTGACCGCTATTACCTACCGGTGTCCACTCTTTGCCCGTCAGGTCGATGTCGGCAGTCAGGGTGCAGTTCAGCGTGTAGTCGCTTTGCGCAGCCTCGTTCCATGCCAGCAGGCCTGCGGCGTTGGAGACGATGTAGTCGCCTGTTGTCTCATCTATCGAATATCCATTGCGCAGGCTGAGGGTGTAGCTGACGGACTGGCCCGCATTGTCGGTGGCGGTCACCAGCAGGTCGCACTCACTGGCAGCCCCCGTCTCTACCGTCACGGTGATAGCCTTATCCGATACCGTTGCGCTCCAGCCCTCGGCGGAGGGGATGGCGGAGAGTTTGGGGGACGTGATGCCGGTTACGGAATAGGATATTTCCTGTGTGCTGCCGGTTACGGTTATAGGCTTATTCGGGTCGAG
Source organism: Phocaeicola salanitronis DSM 18170 (assembly GCF_000190575.1). Lineage (NCBI taxonomy): Bacteria > Pseudomonadati > Bacteroidota > Bacteroidia > Bacteroidales > Bacteroidaceae > Phocaeicola > Phocaeicola salanitronis. The sequence goes on from NC_015164.1 coordinate 2,725,906, forward strand.
GGTTGTCCCGCCGGAGGTAAAGGTGATGGTGATACCTTGGTAGAGGGGGACGGTGAAAGATTCGGTTGCCGAGAGGTAGAAGGTGACTGTGCCTGCATCCTTGTCTACTTCCGGTGCTTTGGAGAACATCGGGTCGCCGTCCTCGCCGCTGACGCGGTACCACGTCTTGCCTTCGTCTACGCTGAGATACCAAGCATCCTCTATTTTATCACCATTATCGGTTTTAATCGTTGCATTGCTATCCAGCAAATTGCCCAGCTTGATTTCCGGCGTGGGGGCATCTGCGCCTGCGGGACCTTCATCGCCGTCGGTTCCGTCTTCACCGTCCTCGCCGTTGGCTCGGATGGGGTTGCCTTCGGCATCGCTCATCAGTCCGCCGTTCAGCGTCCAGTACCAGTTGCCGTCTTCGCCCTGCGTCAGGCCTATCTGTGGCGTGTCGCCCGCCTCGCCCTTTTCGCCCTGCGTGCCGTTGTAGATGGTGACAGGGTCGGAGTGGAGGAACGAGAGGGTATATCCCACCGTTTCGCCGCCCATCGTGACGGGCGTGACGGCGGTAATCATATCGTTGGTGTTGAGCAGCTGCTGCAAGGCAGCAATGTTGCTGTTCACCTGCTCTTGCCACGTTTCGAGTGCCTCGATGCGCTGGGTGTTGCCGTTCACCGCGTCCCACAACGCCGAGTCGTCGTAGTCGTCGCTGCATGCGGCGAATGCAAGCGCAAGCGCCATTGCCGGTAAATAATGTTTCATTTTCATAGGCGTACCGTTTTAGTGATTATTGCTTCAAGTTAAGTTCCGTTTATGAATTGCAACAAATATAGCGATATTAGCCACATAACAAAACGTTTTACCGGATTATTTTCGTTTTGCTGAAACATTTTTTTTGAAACGCAGATTGGCGCAGATTCACGCGGATAAAAAATAAAATTATCTGCGTCAATCTGCGCCAATCTGCGTTTCAAAAGAAATAAATCTGTGTAATCTGTGGTGAACCCGCCTTTCACTTCTTATACAGCAGGCGCAGGGCGAACTTGAGGTGGAGCAGGGCGGTCTGCACGTAGCCGTAGTGGCGGCACATGATGCGGAAGCGCTCGGCGAGGGAGGCGCGGTGGTTGCGCGTGGTCATGCCTTCGTTGAGGTAGTCGATGAGTGTGAGGCGGGTGTTGTGCAGCGTCTGGCTTTGCTTCATCACGCGGATGCACCAGTCGAAGTCGGCGGAGAAGCGGTAGCGGAGGTCGTAGGGCACGGCACGGTCGCGGCGGGCGAAGAAAGCCTGGTGGCAGACGAGCATCCCCTGGCGGAAGCTGCGCCACGTAAGGTTTTCGGGCGGTTCGAGGCGGCGCATCCGCAGGAAGTGGCCCTCGCGGTCGACGATGGCGGTACGCCCGTAAATGACATCGGGCAGTCCGGCCAATCCCGTAAGGCTGTGGACGATGAGCTGGAGGGTGTCGTCTTCGTGCAGCTCGTCGCCGGCATTGAGGAAACACACGTAGTCGCCCGTGGCGAGGCGGATGCCCTTGTTCATGGCGTCGTACAGCCCGCGGTCGGGCTCGCTCACCACGGTGTGGATGTGCTCGCGGTAGCGGCTGACGATTTCCATCGTGCGGTCGGCAGAGGCTCCGTCGACGATGATGTATTCGATGTTCTTGTACGTCTGGGTGATGACGCTCTGCAGGGTGTCTTCGATGACGGCGGCGGCGTTGTAGGTCACCGTGATGATGGAGAACTTGGGGTGAAAGTGTGTCAGCATAGGCGTGTTTCAGTCGTTTTGTCCGGTGATGCGGTTGTAGATTCCGATGTATTTCATTGCCACCACGTGTTCGGCGTAGGTGCTGAGCACTTTGCGCCGGGCTTCGGTGCTGAGGCTTTGGTAATCGCCTTCGGTGAGTGACCAGCAGATGCCGTTTGCCAGGTCTTCGGCAGAGCGGTAGCGGGCTACGTATCCGTTGTGCAGGTGGTCTATCATTTCGGGGATGCCTCCGATGCAGAAGCCCACGCAGGGCACGCCGCACGACATGGCTTCCATGATGGTGTTGGGCAGGTTTTCCTGAAGCGAGGGGGTGACGTAGAGGTCGGCGGCGTTGTAGACGGCGGCGATTTCCTTTTCGTTGCCCGTGTAGCCGATGCAGTGTACGGGGAAGGGGAAGAGCGAGGCGTATTGCTGCGATTCGCGCCCTGCCACCACTACGGCGAGGTTGCGGCTCAGTTCGGGCTGGCGCTCGCTGAGGATGCGGCATGCCTCGACAAGGTAGTCGATGCCCTTCTTCTTGTCGGTGATTTTCATCGAGCTGAAGAGCAGCAGGCGCTTGTCGGCGGGCAGGTTCAGCTTGCGGCGTGCGGCGGCTTTGTCGGTGGGGTGGAACAGGTTGGTGTTTATCGGGTTGGGGATGTTGGTCACGGTGTGTCCGGCGGTCAGGGCGCTTTGCCGTGCCAGTCCTTCCAGCCACTGGCTGCACGCCACGAAGGTGATGCCGGCATCGCGGTAGAGGCGGCGTTTCTGTTCGAACACCTTGTATGAGAGGTCGTGCCAGTGTCCGTGGGCGAGCAGGGGGCAGTCGTGGCACTGGTCCTGATAGCGGGTGCACTCGGCGGCGTGGTGGCAGATGCCGGTGACGGGCCACATGTCGTGCATTGTCCATACGACAGGTTTCCCCGAGCGGACGATTTTCTGGATGTTCTTCAGCGAGAGCATTCCCTGGTTGACCCAGTGGAGGTGGATGACGTCTGCCTGTCGGAATTCGGGCAGCGAGGTGATGTCGGTGCCTGCGTTGGCGATGTCGACGGCAAAGAGGTTCTGCTTCTTGAAGCGGTTTGCCGTCCATATCACGATGCGTTCCCATACGAAGTTCCAGATTTGCCGCCACGACTTGCGCAGCTGCACCACGGTCACTTGGTCGGTCTGTTTGTCGCGCACCAGCATCTTGGCTTTGATGCCGCTGCCTTTCAGCGCTTCCATCAGCCGGCGCGCCGCTATCGCCGCTCCGCCGATGCGTTCGGATGTATTTATGATTAGTACCCTCATTCTCGTCAAAGTTTTTGCAAAGTTAGTATTTTCTCCAAGATAAATTCGTTACTTTTGCCCGATATGAAAAGAAAAATGATATTTGTTCCTGCCGGAGGTTTGGCAAACCGCATCCGTGCCACGCTTTCCGCCATCGCATTGGCGGGGCAGACCGGCATTGAATTGAAAGTAATCTGGTTTCGCGACTGGGCATTGCATGCCGCTTTCCGTGATTTGTTCGTGCCCCGGCGCTTGCCCGGGAAAGTGCGTATCGTCGAGGCTTCAGCTTCCGACTTGTTGGTGTTCGACCGTCCGCGGCAGAAGAACTTCCACGTCCCTGCCCTGTTTCAGAAACTGTTGTTCCGCTCGTGCCTATACGAGCATCAGATAGACGCGCTCCGCACGCAAGGTTTCGACTTTGAGGGCTGGGCAAAACGGGGAAATGTGTATATGGCGTCCTATCTGCCTTTTTATGCTTATCCCGATGCGCTGCTGCACGAGGTGTTCCGTCCCGTTCCGCAGATAGAGGAGGTCATCGGGAAACGCATTTCCGCCTTTTCGGCTTATACCGTAGGCGTGCATATCCGCCGTACTGATAATGCTTTGTCTATCGAGCACAGTCCGCTGGAGGCGTTTTTCGGTTGTTTGGATAAGGAGCAAGCGGCGCATTCCGACCTTTGTATCTACCTTGCCACCGATTCGGAAGAAGTGAAACAAGCGATGCGCACCCGTTACGGCGAAAGAATTGTCTGTGCCGAAAGCAAAGCCGACCGCAGTACCACGGAAGGCATCCGTGAAGGCATCGCCGACCTGTGGACGCTGGCACACACCCGGAAGATATACGGCTCGTTCCACAGCTCGTTCTCTGAACTGGCGGCAGAGCTGGGAAGAATCCCGTTGGTGGTGGTGAAGCGATAGATTAATGCTGTTATAAGGAAACGCGGATTATCGCAGATTAACGCAGAAATTATTATCTGTGTAAATCTGCGTGAATCTGCGTTTCAAAATCGATACAGGTTATAAACTAATACAATATGCTGAAAGAAAACAATCAAGACCGGAAATGGACGGTGCTGGAGAGCGAATACCTCATCCGGCGTCCGTGGCTCACGGCACGAAAAGACCACGTGCTGTTGCCTACAGGAGCAGAAAACAAAGAGTATTATGTGCTGGAATATCCCGACTGGATAAACGTGCTGGCGATTACCCGCGACGGTAAGTTCCTGATGGAGCGCCAGTACCGCCACGGACTGGGGATGACTTGTTATGAAATCTGTGCAGGCGTATGCGAGAAGGGAGAATCGCCCCTCGAATCGGCTCGGCGTGAATTGTACGAGGAAACAGGATTCGGCGGGGGCGAATGGCAACACTGGATGGACATTTCCGCCAATCCCAGCACGAACACGAACCTCTGCCATTGCTTCCTTGCCACCGGTGTGGAGCGTGTCTCTACCCAGCATCTGGAAGAAACCGAGGACATCAGCGTCGAATTGCTTACAGCGGATGAAGTGCGCACGTTGCTCTTGAACGACCAAATCAAGCAAGCCCTGATGGCAGCCCCGCTTTGGAAATATTTTGCCGTGAACGGGCTGCTGTAGGTTTTTCACCACAGATTACACAGATAAAAAAATAAGTAACTGCCTATATTCATCACAGGGGACACAGAGGCGCACAGAGGAAAAATTTAAAACCTCTGTGCGCCTCTGTGTCCCCTGTGGTGAAATAATAATTTATAAATCTGTGTAATCTGTGGTGAAAAACGAATCACGCTCCGAAGTCTCCCCGCAACGTCCGTTTGATGCGCCGGATGGCTTTCGCCCAAAAGCCGTTGGTGCGGTGATAATAGCGGGCGAAGGCACGGCGGGCTTCTTGGTTCTCCGCGATGGGGGAAATAGGGACGACGGGGAGCGGATGCATCCACAGATCGGAAGCATAGAGGCCTCCGCCTCCGCAATTCGTGCCCGTGCCGTCGAATCCGGTGTTCTGCACCAGCGATTTGCCCACGTTCAGCGAAAGGATACCGGCAAGGAACAGGCTGGCGTTCCAGCGTATTGCCCACGAATTGTTCTTGCCGGCTATCTGGCGGCGCAGCATGCGGGTGAAGGGATAATTCCCGTTGAAATCGAAGGTGCGGGTCAGGCGGCGTTCTTCCAGCTGGGCGAGCAAGGCTTTCCCGTCGGGATTGAAATGCCGCCAGGCACGTGCCCACGTTGCCCAGCCCCAGCTTCCGGTCCACTTGATAAGGAAGGTTTCGGGCAGCGAAGGGTCTTTCGTGAAGTCGCACGCCTGGATATGTCCTACCCGCTCTTCGTCCTTGTACGTCTCCAGCGCATCGTTCATAAAGCGCAGGAAGTAGGGCGACACCACCAGGTCGTCTTCCAGCACAATTACACGCCCGTAGGCATTGACCTGCGTTGTGACTCCATCGATGATGTTACGGGCAAGACCCCAGTTCTCGGAGCGCTCGATAAGTGTAACCTGCTTAAATCCATTGACGCTCCGGATGTACCGGCGCACTTTGTCCACATTCGGACGGTCTGCCTCGTTTCGGGCTTGGTCGGCATAGATAAAGAGGCGGCTCTCTATTGCCTCAGCATTGGTTTGCAAAGATTCGATAACCCGGCGTGTATGTTCGGGGCGGTTGTAGACGAAAAGGAGAATCGGAGCGTACATGCTTTAATGAATAATTAATAGTTAATAATTAATAGCGGGCTGTTTCATTCAAGTAAGAAGTGCGGCGCTTTCTTGCGGGTTCGCCGGCGGATGCATATAACTTCGTGCGTCTTTCCACTTAGCTTCAAGGCAAGATGCAGATAGGTGCATCCGTCTTTCCACTTATGATGCATGAAGGCGAGCAGGCTTTTCTTCACGCAGGCAAGGACGCTATAGGCGAAAGCGTTTCCGAAAGTGCGGTTCAGGTTGGTGTACTCGGAGAGCAGATACACATATTCGGTGCGGAAAAACACCTCACGGGTCATGGGACGCGACTGGCGGTCATGGCAACCGAATGCCGTAGGTACGTAGCCCACTTTCAACCCATGGCGGTGCAGGCGGTTCACGTAGTCCTTGTCTTCGCCATAATGGTAGAAGAGGGGCGAAAATCCGCCCAGTCTCTTCAGCGTGCGGACGGGGATGAACCAGAATGCCGCGTTGATGAAAGGGGCTTCTATCACGTCCCGGTCGTGCGGAATGCGTGCAGGGTCGGTCTGATGCACATAGCTGGCGAATCCATGGTCCAGTCGGTTGCCCGTTCCGTTCAAGTGTACAGGCGAGAGGATGCCGTATTCGGGGTGTTTCTCTGCCTGGGCAGCCAGGAATCCGATGCTGTCCGGTGCCACCCATGCGTCTTGGTTCAGCAGGAATACGGCATCATAGCTTTCTTCCAGCGCAAGGCGCATGCCGATGTTGTTCGCCTGTCCGAAACCTAAGTTCTCTCCGTTGGCGATGAGGCGCACATGCGGGTAAGCGTCCCGGATGGTTTGCACGGTATCGTCTTGCGACCTGTTGTCGATAACCAGCACATCGGTGGGATAATCCGAGCAGGACAGGCTCTCCAGACAAGGTTTTATCCATCGGGTGAAGTTATAAGATACAATGATAGTCAGTATTTTCATGGTTTTATTTTTATATTTTACAATTTACGATTTACTATTTCTCCATGCGGCATTGTAAATAGTAAATTGTAAAATCGTAAATCAATCGAATCGCATCCGCAAGGTTGTCCACCGGTCGCGCAGACGCTTGACGAGGCTCACGGCAGGCACGCCCGTCCACGCTTTTGCCTTTTCCCAAAAGCGGGCCTCATCGCCCAGGCCTTTTTGCTTTTCGAGGAGCCGGAAGAGGCGGTACAGCCCCCGCTTTTTCTCGTAAGGCAGATGCCATACGGCAAGATGCTCGTCTCCGGGACGGACGTTGTTGAATTGCGGAGAAGTCCACATCCGCTTTACATAACGGTTTGCTATGGCATTGCGTAAGTCCAGCCGCTCGGCAAGCATGCTGAGCACGTGCGCTTCTTCGTTCAGTTTGGGAGCTTGGAGGCCGGCTCGGGCAAGGTTGAACGCCCAAAGTTCAGGATATGCCTCATTGATACGGCGTACGTTGTCGCCTCTCAGCCCGATGAATTCCCCTCCGTAGTAAGCAAGTGGCAAACGGGGAGGTTTGCTGTAGCAGGCTTCGTAGAACCTTTCCATCTGCGGCAGGGTGATGCCGTTAATAGTAGCGGAACGGTCGGTGATAAACTCATAGAGTGCACTCCCATTGTTGCGGATTTCATCGAAAAGTGGGTCAAGCGGCATACGGCACAAACAATCAGCATCGCACACCAGCAACGTATCATCCGCCTGCATCCGTCCGTCCATCCCGCTAAGAATATCATATAGATAGAATTGGTTCTGCCATGCTTCGTACCATCCCTTCGGCGGACGCCGTGTATAAGGAAGTGTGACGGTCTCCACGCTTAATTCATCGAACAATTCCAGCAGGAAACGGGGCAATCCTTCACGCTTCAGATTCGTGAAGAACAGCAGCCGTGCCGCAGGGTTATAGTGCCGGAAGGTGCGGAAGAAAGGCACCTGTATCTGCATATACACCGAGTGCACCAGTGCTGAGTCGCCCTTCTGCCCCATCTGCGGGTAGAAGCTCGCCTCGTCCGCCGATTCGCGGTAGAACCAAGTAGCTATATAATCGGTCATAATTGAGTTGTTTCGGTTTCGCGGTAAAGATAAGGATTTTCCGGCACATTATGCCTTGGAAGGCGATAATTCTCGTCCTTTGGACAGATGCCGTTTCCAAACTTTGCCGCTACGACTTTCGATTTCGACATGGATCAGAGCAGGGTCGCGCATAATTGAGGCGTACGATAGAAGACACTTTCCTGTAGGGGCGGCGGCTCCGCCCCTGTGTTTTGTATTATAACTGCACTTGTATGTTCAGCTTTCCACCTAGTCCTTTGGTCACGATGTCATACAGGGTGGAGAGGGTCAGATTCTTGCCATCGCTTTCCACCTTAGATATGAACGAACGTTCCTTGCCAATCTTTTCGGCAAGCTGGCTTTGGGTCATTTTTCTTGCCTCGCGGGCGTTTCGTATCTGAATCCCCACGCGAAGACTGGCAAGTTCGGCTTCTATCTTGTCACGGCGCGGAGTTCCGATTTCTCCGTAAACTTCTTTCTTGATGTCGTCTAACGTGTAAGTTTCCATCTTTATTTCCTTTCTTTTTCCTTAAAATATTCTTGCATAAGTTTCATTGCCCGCTCTATCTCTTTCTTGGGTGTCTTTTGAGTTTTCTTTTGGAATCCACTTAAAAGGATGACAAGTTTCTCGCCATCGAAAAAGCAGAATACACGGACTATATCGCTCGAGAATTTAGCTCTGATTTCATAAAGCCCTTTTGCTCCTTCGATATGTTTGAGGTATTTTTCGGGAACCATCTGCAGCGTTTCCACATATTGGATAGTTTTGATTATCTTGTCTTGCATCTTTTCAGGCAATGATTTCACGAAGTCAATGAAGTAATGCTTGTATGCTATGACGCTTCTGATTTTCATTTCGCAAAAGTAATTTATAAATCACACAACTGCAAATTTTTTCTGCTTTTGTTATTAGAAACTGGCAGGTAATGCCTTATCCACTCGTTTACGTCGTAGGCGGCGCGGACGGATTCGGGCACTTCGGCAAGGGGGCTTTCGATGAAGGCGCGGAGCTGTTCTTCCGGGTCCTTGCCAAGGATAAAGACGTTTTGCGGACGGTAGAAATCGTAGCGCACTATCTCCGGATTATCGGTCAAGAGCTTTTTGCCGTAGAAGAGGGCTTCGAGGGGGCGGCGCGTCAGGCCGGTCTGTCCCTTCTGGCTGATGTCAATAACGCAACGCGTGCGGGCAAGGCGGTCGAGGTACTGGGGATAGGTGAGCTTCTCCGCCGGCGTGCGGGGGATAACGAAATCGCACGTGAGGCCTTCGGCTTCAAGGCGTGTGCGGAGGCGTTGCAGCGTGCCAGCGCGGTCTTTGGGCAGGCCGCAGAAGAAGCAATCGGAGTCGATGTTGTCGGGCTGGTGTTCGGGATAGCGGAAGTATTGTCCTGTACATGCCATTCCGTAGCGTTCCGCCTCGCAGGGGTCGAAGCTCGTCAGGCGGTATCCGAGGGCGCGGATGGCTTGCAGTTCTTCGGCAGGACGGCGGAAGGTGGTGCCGACGGGGTTGCAATAGTAAATGTAGCAGGGCACTCCCTCGGGCAGGTAAGGGCGGATGGCGCGAAGCACCCGCACGTTGCACGCTTCGTAAATCAGGATGGCATCGCCCGCCTCGGCATGGATAATCCGGTCGAAGTATTTTTTCGGAAACCAATAATATAAGATTCGTTTGGGCAAGGGGATGCGTCCGGCGAGCAGGCTTCGGGTGATTCCTTTGAACCGTCCGGAGGGATAGCGCAGGAAGTCGGGCAGCATCACGATGTGCTGCCTCACTTCGGGCTTCAAGCCTTCGAAGATTTCAAGCGGGGGGCTTACTACGTAAAGGGTGCTCATGGAGTATGTTGAAACGCAGATTAACGCGGATTATTTTTATTTGGTTTCGCCCATTGTCACGATGGACTACAAATCTGGCGTGATAAAAGATTCTTTCAGGTTAAGTTTTGCTTTTATGATATTTTTCAATTACTTTCTTCTTTATATCATTTGCTTGTTTTTCTGCTGAAAATGAAAGTCTTAAAAAAACAGCAGCTAATACAATACATAATATACAGATTCCTGTTAGGAAAGGAACGGAATTGGTAAATTCATAATAATATAATATTAACGGTATGAATATCGAACTTATCATAGCGGTAAACGTTCCTATTGCATAATTTTTATCGCGACTTATATATTTTGTATATATTATATCATGTTTGAGTAAGTTTTCTATTTCTTCTTTTTCTTGTTGCTGTTTTTGCCATTTATCTTTCTGTTCTTTCTCTTGTTGGCTTTCATATTCAAAGTTTAATACTTTCTTTTGAAGATATTCGTTAAGTTCATTTAATGTCTTTGGTAAAAAAATCATTGCATTACTTTCATCAATCATAAAACAACATTCTTTTGTACCATCCATTTGCAGGGCAAGGACAATATCATCCATGAACAATGGATGGAACATATAACTATTTCCCATAATAGAAATAAGCAATGTCCGATTTTCTTTGATATATTGCCATGATCCTTCTATTACTCGTCCATTAACAGAATCAAGTAAAGTTCCATCTTTTTGAAATATATAAACTTCCTTTATGCCAGTATCATTGAACACCAACCACGATTTATTGTATAAAGCAGCTTTAGCATCTAGCGTTTCATTAATTTGTTTCAGGCTATCTAAAATACTTAGGATATAAGTTTTCATAGGCAATCACAGATTAAAAACAGTACAATATTCGGGAAAAATAATGATAAAAACAAATAATTGAAAAATCTTTTTAGCTTAAGTATTCTGCCTGCGATGCGATGAACAAACGTTTTACATCTATTTCCTTTTTAACAGGTAATCGATGCATTCTTGCAGGATTTCGGCACGGGCAAGCTTCATGACGAGGAAATAGCATGCGGCGGCTATGAGGATTTTCGTGAGGAAAGTGACGGGGAGCGGGCCTCCGATGCCTTGCGATGCGCTCCAGCCCGCGGCACATGCCACGAGAGCGGTAAGGAGGAAAGGAAGCAGGTCGAGTAGTAAGGCTTTTACTTTTAGTCCGATGAACCGCCGGGCAAAGCCTTGCCACACGAACAGCCATACGATGTTGAGGCACACGTTCACGACCACCATTGCGTAGATGCTTCCGCCCAGTTGTATTAATACTAAGACGGTGAGGAGCTGGAGCACGACTTGTGCGATGATATTTCCCATATAGATGTCCGATTTCCCCTGGCTGATGATGAGGCTGGAGAAGAGGGTGTTGAGGGGAACGAAGGCACCTCCGATGCAGAGCAATTGCATCAAGGGGATACTGCCTGTCCACTTTTCGCCTACGGTCAGGAGAATCAGCTCGTGTGTCACGATAGAGAGTCCGAACATCGCCGGAAAAGCAAGGAAGGCACAGAAGCGGAGTATCTTGCGGAATACGCGCAGGGAGCGTTCGCGGTCGTCGCTGATGCTTGCCAGTACAGGTTGTGCCACGCTGCCCATCATTCCTGTAATAAATTGATGCCCCGTGGCGTTCCATTTATTGGCTTGGTTATAATTGCCCACCGCTTGTGGGTTGAAGTATTTTCCCAGTATGACCGAAAGCAGGTTGTTGTTCAGCTGGTTGGCGATGTTTGTTATTAGGAGCTTGCTGCTGAAAGCGAAGAGCGGCTTCAGCGGGCGGAAATCAATCCGGAACGTAGGGCGCCACGGCGAGAAATACCAGCTGCATATTGTCACGACAATCAGGTATGTAAGGCTTTGTGTGGCGATGCCCCAGTAGGAAAATCCGTGGTAGGCAAGCGTGATGCCCAAACATCCCGATAGGATGTGGGCGATGATGCCCGAAAGTGCCTGCTGGCGTACCTTCAGATTGCGGAAAAGATAAGCTCCTTGCGCCGTGCCCAGGCTGGCAATAGGAATGGCAAGAAAGCAATAACGCGCCAACGGGATAAGGGCAGGTTCATGATAAAAACGGGCTATCAGCGGGGCGCAAAAGAACAATACGAGGTAGGCACACACGCCGATGCCGAGGCTGCACCAGAATACGGCGTTATAGTCTTCGTGCCGGATGTGCTTCACGTTTGCCAGTGCGGCACGGAAGCCGCTTTCCTGCAATGAGTTCCCGATAAGGGTAAAGACGGTGAGCATCCCCACCATGCCGTACTCCGCCGGTCCGAGCATCCGCCCCAGGATGATGCCGAATACGAGCACGAGCAATTGCTGGGCACCGTTGTTAACGGCTCCCCAGAATAGTCCTTTCGCGGTCTTTTCCTTTAATGATTGTTCGGGCATATTGCAAGATTAAAAGATGAAACACAGATTAACGCAGATTAGCGCGGATTTTTATTTTTAGAATCTGCGAAAATCTGCGTTAATCTGCGTTTCAAGATAAAAAGATTACTTCACTTCGCTACCCGGCTTCACTTCGCGCAAGACGGAAGTGACCGCCAGCGAGCCGTCGAAGTTTTCGGCACTCAATATCATGCCTTCGCTCACTAAGCCGTTCTTGAACTGGCGCGGGGCGAGGTTGGCGATGAACAATACCTGCTTGCCTACCAATTCTTCGGGTTTGTAGTGCTGGGCGATGCCGCTCACGATGGTGCGGTTTTCCAGCCCGTCGGCTATCTTGAATTTCAAGAGTTTTTTCATCTTAGGCACGTTCTCGCATTCCAGCACTGTGCCTACGCGGATGTCCAGCTTGTCGAAGTCCTCGATGCTAACGGTCGGCTTCACGGGGTTTGCCTTGTAGGCGGCAGCTTCGTTCGCCTTCTTGGTGGCAAGCAGCTTGTCCACTTGTGCCTGGATGACATCGTCTTCTATCTTTTCGAAGAGCAGTTCCGCCTTGTTCAGGGCGTGTCCGGCTTCCAGCAGGTCGGTGCGTCCCAGTTGTTCCCAGCTGAAGGTTTCCATGTTCAGCATCTTGCGGAGCTTTTCGGAGCTGAAAGGCAAGAACGGTTCGAAGGCGATAGAAAGGTTTGCTACCAGTTGCAGGGCGATGTTGAGGATGGTTGCCACACGGTCCATATCCGTCTTTGCCAGCTTCCACGGTTCGGTGTCGGCAAGGTATTTGTTGCCGATGCGGGCAAGGTTCATTGCCTCCTTCTGTGCATCGCGGAACTTGAATACGTCAAGCAGTTTTTCTACCTGGGCTTTTACGTCTGCAAATTCCTGCAGGGTTGCCCGGTCGTAATCGTTCAGTTCTCCGCAGGCAGGAACCTTGCCTTCAAAATATTTGTGGGTCAGCACGAGGGCACGGTTCACGAAGTTTCCGTATACGGCTACCAGTTCATTATTATTACGTGCCTGGAAGTCCTTCCATGTAAAGTCATTGTCCTTTGTTTCCGGAGCGTTGGCGGTGAGTACGTAGCGCAATACGTCCTGTTTGCCGGGGAAGTCCTGCAGGTATTCGTGGAGCCATACCGCCCAGTTGCGTGAGGTGGATATCTTGTCGCCTTCCAGATTCAGGAACTCGTTTGCCGGCACGTTGTCGGGCAGGATGTAGCTGCCTTCCGCCTTCAGCATGGCGGGGAACACGATGCAGTGGAACACGATGTTGTCCTTTCCGATAAAGTGTACGAGGCGTGTTTCGGGGTCTTTCCACCATTTCTCCCATGAGTCGGGCAGCAATTCCTTAGTGTTCGAGATGTAGCCGATAGGTGCGTCAAACCATACGTAGAGCACCTTTCCTTCGGCTCCCTCTACCGGAACGGGGATACCCCAGTCAAGGTCACGGCTTACGGCACGCGGCTGAAGTCCCATGTCGAGCCACGACTTGCACTGGCCGTACACGTTGGGGCGCCATTCCTTGTGGTCTTCCAGAATCCACTGGCGCAGCCATGCCTCGTGCTTGTTGAGCGGCAGGTACCAGTGCTTGGTTTCCTTCATTACCGGCTGGCTTCCGCTGATGGCACTCTTCGGGTTGATAAGTTCGGTAGGCGAGAGCGTGGAACCGCACTTCTCGCACTGGTCGCCGTAAGCGCCCTCGGCGTGGCAACGCGGACATTCGCCCGTGATGTAGCGGTCGGCAAGGAAGGTCTTTGCTTCCTCGTCGTAGTATTGCATTGAGGTCTTTTCTACGAACTCGCCTTTGTCGTAAAGGGTACGGAAGAATGCCGATGCCGTGTCGTGGTGCACTTTCGAAGTGGTACGTCCGTACACATCGAACGAGATGCCGAACTCCTTGAACGAGTCGCGGATGAGCGTGTGATAGCGGTCCACGATGTCCTGCGGCGTGCATCCTTCCTTCTTGGCGCGGATGGTGATGGGCACGCCGTGCTCGTCCGAGCCTCCGATAAATAATACCTCTTCTTTCTTCAGGCGCAGGTAGCGCACGTAGATGTCGGCAGGCACATATACGCCCGCCAGGTGTCCGATGTGGACCGGTCCGTTGGCGTAAGGCAATGCCGAGGTGACAGTAGTCCGTTTGAATTTCTTTTCCATATAGCGTATGTTTTTTCTTTGATTTCGAATAACGCCTGCAAAGATACGTTTTTTTTCCGTATGTTTGCAGAAACCAAAACCTTATGTGCGTATGAAACCGATAATAGGTTTAGTGCTGCTTGCCTTGGCGGCTTGCGGAGGACAGCAGAAGACCGAAAGTCCGCTTGCGGCTGAAACCGATACGGTACAGGTAAAGGAACCGGACAAAGAACCGATAACCTTGGAGCGTGAGACCGAAAAGCCGGTTTATGACATGATAGAAGGAGATACGGTCTACAGATATGCGGACAGCGGGCCGGAGTTTTCCATTCCTAAGCCTTACGGCTCGGAATATAGCACGGGCTTGGAACACTACATACAAGAAGCCGTGAAGGACATCCACATCGGCGAAGGCATCTCTGTGGTTTCTTTTGTGGTCAATAAAATGGGATTGCCTTGTCACGTCATCCTCGCAAGGTCGGCAAAGGTATTTGCGCCTGATGCCCGTTCATACCGCCAAATGGATTCCATTGCTTGCGAGGTGGTCCGCAACCTGCCTTACTTCATCCCCGCCAGCCTTAACGGGGAGGCGGTCAACTATCTGATAGGAGTAGCGGTAAGGTTTAAATAAATGTGGTTGTTTTGAAGATTGCTTGTAGAGGCGTTGTTCGATGCGGACGGTCGTTTCAGAAGTTTTCATAGGCTGAAACTTTAGTTTTCACTTGTAGAAACTATGGTTTTTACTTGTGAAAACCTTAGTTTCAGAAGCTGTTTTGAATTTATCGTGCGATGATTTGGGATGAGTTTTTGAGGCATTTTCGCTTGTGTGATGAGGAAGATAGCGGGCTATCTGACGAAGAACAGGAGCGAAAAGGACCAAAAAATCGCCCAAAGCACACACGAAAACGAACACATCAAGCCAAGAAAAACTTTTTGGAGAAATTCAAAACAGCTTCTCAGCTTGATTTGATTATTTGAAACTTTAATTGGGCGATTTAACGGGGCTGTATGAAATGGCGTTATGTTCGGCAGGGAGGTCATCCTTTCCGCTGCACGATACGCGCTCCGGCAGGCACGCTTTCCGTCACCCAGATGTTGCCGCCGATGGTAGCTCCGCGCCCTATCGTGATGCGTCCCAAAATCGTGGCGTTGGAATAGACGATGACGTCGTCTTCCAGAATGGGGTGGCGGGGGATGCCTTTAATCGGGTTCCCGTGTTCGTCGAGGGGGAAGCTCTTTGCGCCCAGCGTTACGCCCTGATAGAGTTTCACATTGTTACCGATGATGCACGTGGCTCCGATTACCACGCCCGTACCGTGGTCGATGGTGAAATGGCTTCCTATTTTGGCTCCGGGATGGATGTCGATGCCCGTTTCCGAGTGTGCCATTTCGGTGATGATGCGGGGGATGAGCGGGACGTTCAGCGTATGCAGCTCGTGGGCGATGCGGTAATTGGTAAGGGCGCGGATGATGGGGTAGCAGCAGATGATTTCGCCGAAGCACGTGGCGGCAGGGTCGCCATAATAGGCGGCTTCCACGTCCGTAGCCAGCACGCGCCGAATTTCGGGCAGGCGGCTGATGAACTGCGCGGCGATGTTCTTGGCGCTTGCCTTGCAAAGGGGGGCGTCGGACATTTCGTCCGACAGGGCATTCTCGATACCGAAGCAAAGTCCCGCCTGTATTTGCTCAGTGAGCAGGCGGAATAGTTCTTCTACGTTTACGCCGATATGGTAGCTCAGCGTGCGCCGGTGAATGGTGGAATTGCCGAAATAACCGGGAAAGAGTATTTCGCGCGCCAGCTCTACGATGCGCCGGAGCGAAGCGGCGGAGGGCAGCGGCTCGCCGTCCTTGTATTGATGGAACAGCCCGTCGTACGATTGGCTTTCGGAAAGCTCGCTTACGGCTTTGTTCAGGATAGGTGTGTAGTCAGATGTTATCATGTCTTATGTTGTTTTGTATTTGGTTTCATTCTTGATGTTTCGTCACAGAGGGCGCAGGCCCCATTTTGTCCTATTATATTATATAGTCAATCAGAAATGGATTGCGAAAAATCCGTTAATCCTTTCTATTGAACACAGAGGCACAGAGACACGGAGAAATAAATATATAGAGAAGGTAAAGACCATAGAGCCAGACTTTTACTCTGTGAACTCTGTTCTATCAAAAATAAAGCTCTGTGCCTTTGTGTCTCTGTGTTCCATTCCATTTTTCGCAAACCAATTTTGTCCTGCTCTAAAAACTCTGTGAGCCTCTGTGGTGAGATGCTTGGGAAACGTTTATCCGAAGCATACTCCCATGCGGCGTCCTTGCACAATCAAATCGTTGTCGGGGGTGACCAGCTTCAGCTTGCCTGCCACGTCTGCCAGCGGGACGGAAACAATATCGTCGCCTTGCAGGGAGACCATTCTTCCGAATTTGCCTTGGGCTATCAGCTCTGTAGCGTGCCCTCCCATGCGTGTGGCAAGGGTACGGTCGAAAGCCGTGGGGCTTCCTCCGCGCTGGATGTATCCCAATACCGTCTCGCGGGTCTCGAAGCCGGTTTCGTATTCGATTTCCTCGGCGATGTATTGGGCGGCTTTTTTCCCGTTCAGGGTGGGGATGCCTTCGGCTACCACTACAATCGAGTAGGGCTTGCCTTTTTTCAGCCGTTCGATGATGACATCCCCTATGTTGTGGATATTGAAAGGAAGCTCGGGAAGCAGGATGATGTCGCCTCCGCCTGCCATGCCTGAGTGCAAGGCAATCCAGCCCGCTTTATGCCCCATCACTTCGATGACCATCACGCGTTGGTGCGAGCTTGCCGTGGAATGCAGGCGGTCGATAGCCTCGGTGGCAATGCTTACCGCCGAATCGAAGCCGAACGAAATGTCGGTGCCCCACACGTCGTTATCGATTGTCTTGGGTATCATGACCACGTTTATGCCGGTTTCTGCCAGCTTTGCCGCAGTTTTCTGCGTGCCGTTCCCTCCGATGCATACCAGGCAGTCCAGCCCGTGCTTCTGAATGGTGCGCATCAATGCCGCCGGTGTGTTTTCCGGGGCTGATGCTTTCCCGCGCCGGAAAGGCTTTACCCGCGAAGTGCCCAGAACAGTCCCTCCCATTGTGAGCAGCCCGCCCAATGAGGTTTCGGTAAGCGGAGTCACTTCGTCATCGAGCAATCCGCGGAAACCGTTGTGGATGCCGTACACTTCCATTCCATAATAATTTATAGCTGTCTTGCAAACGCCTCTGATAGTGGCGTTGATGCCGGGGCAATCGCCTCCTGCCGTCAATATCCCGATTCTCATAACCTTCAAATTTAGTCTTCACGTGGTAAAGTTATAAGAAAAAAGCGTAGATTTGTCTTTTCTAACATAAAAAATATATCACCGATAAGAGAAATGGCTAACTTTGCGGAGCAGAAAAATAAACAAACCAATGGTTTCAACAAAGTTAATCGAAAAGCTATTCGTTTCCCGTCAAAAGGAAATAGACACATACACTACACAGGCGGAAGCTATCCAGGAAAAGGTGTTCCGGAAACTTACCGCACAGGCTTCGGATACGGAATGGGGCAAGAAATACGATTTTGCGCATATCCGTTCATACGCTGATTTCCAGCGTGTGCCTATCCAGCAATACGATGACATCAAGGGCTACGTGGACCGTATGCGCCATGGAGAAAAAGACGTGCTTTGGCCCGGGCGGGTTATCTGGTATGCCAAGTCGTCGGGGACTACAAGCGATAAAAGCAAGTTCATTCCCGTAAGCAAAGACGGACTGAAGCACATTCATTACCGGGGTGGAACCGATGCCGTGGCGCTTTACTTGCGCTCGAACCCTGAAAGCCGTTTTTTCTCGGGCAAAGGATTGATATTGGGCGGAAGCCATAGCCCGAATTATAATGTAAAGGACAGCCTGGTGGGAGACCTTTCCGCCATTTTGATACAGAACATCAATCCGCTGGTGAACCTTATCCGCGTGCCGGGCAAGGAGATTGCCTTGCTGAGCGAATTTGAAGAGAAGGTAGAGCGGATTGCCGAGACTACGGTACACGAAAACGTGACCAACCTCTCGGGAGTGCCTTCATGGATGCTGGCGGTCATCAAGCGCATCTTGGAAAAGACCGGCGCGAAGCACCTGAACGAGGTATGGCCCAATCTGGAAGTCTTTTTCCACGGAGGGGTATGTTTTACGCCCTACCGCGAGCAATACAAGCAGCTCATCCCGTCCGACAAGATGCACTACATGGAGACCTACAATGCCAGCGAAGGATTCTTCGGCTTGCAGAGCGACCTTGCCGACCCGGCGATGCTTCTGATGATAGATTACGATGTATTCTACGAGTTCATCCCGCTGGAGGAAATTGATAACCCGAATCCCGCTATCGTGCCTTTGACGGGTATCGAGACGGGGCGGAACTATGCGATGGTCATCAGCACCTCGTGCGGATTGTGGCGGTATATCATCGGCGATACGGTGAAGTTTACCCAAAAAGACCCGTATAAGTTTGTCATTACGGGCCGCACCAAGCATTTCATCAACGCTTTCGGTGAGGAGCTGATGGTGGACAATGCCGAAAAAGGGCTTGCCAAGGCTTGTGCCGAGACCGGAGCGCAAGTATTGGAATATTCGGCGGCTCCCGTCTTTATGGATGCCAATGCCAAATGCCGCCACCAATGGCTCGTCGAGTTCAGCGTCATGCCTGACTCGGTGGAGAAATTCCGCCACGTGTTAGACCGTGCCCTGCAGGAAGTGAACTCAGATTACGAGGCGAAACGCCATAAAGACATTACGCTTCAGGAATTGGAGCTGATTGTGGCACGCCCCAACCTTTTCCACGACTGGATGAAGCAAAAAGGCAAGCTGGGAGGCCAGCATAAAGTGCCTCGCCTGAGCAATAACCGAGACTATATAGAAGAAATGTTGAAACTGAATAAGCCTACGCATACCGCATGAAACCCATACCCAAGTACATAGCCCTGCTGCTGTTCATTATCGGATTTTACGCGTGTGCCGGTACGGGCTGGTCGCCCGACGGAGGCCCTTACGATGAAGAGCCTCCCAAGTTTGTTCGTGCCACGCCGGTTCCGAATGCCGTCAATAACACGCGCAAGAACGTATCCATTGAGTTCGACGAATACATCAACCTGGAGAACGCTTCGGAAAAAGTCATCATCTCGCCTCCTCAGCGCGAGCAGCCCGAAGTAAAGACCAGCGGCAAGCGGGTCGTGGTGAAGTTTATCGATTCGCTGATGGCAAACACCACTTACACCATCGACTTCGGCGATGCCATCGTTGACAACAACGAAAGCAATCCGTTGGGGCAGTTCTCGTATGCCTTCTCTACCGGTCCCGAGATAGATACCATGGCGGTGTCGGGCACCGTGCTTAATGCTGAAAACCTGGAACCGATAAAAGGCATTCAGGTAGGACTGCACAAGAACCTGAACGATACGGCGTTCACCAAGCTTCCTTTCGACCGCATCTCGCGTACCGATAGCCGCGGGCAATTCACCATCCGGGGCGTGGCTCCGGGCAAATACCGTATTTATGCGCTGCAAGACGGGAACCAGAATTATATGTACGACTCGAAGACCGAGACGGTGGCATGGTCTGATTCGCTTATCGTGCCCGACATGACGCCTGCCGTACGCTTTGATACGGTATGGAACGAAATCGACACCACCCACATCGATACCATTTTCGAAGTGCATTACACCCGCTTCCTGCCCGATAACATCATGCTTCGCGCTTTCAAGGAAGAAAGCACCATGCAATACCTGGCGAAGAGCGAGCGTCCGGAGACCAAGAAATTCAACCTTTATTTCAGTGCGAAGGCAGACACCCTGCCCACGCTGAGAGGGCTGGACTTCGATGAGAAACAGCTCATCGTGGAAGCCAATCTGCGCAACGACAGCATCACCTATTGGGTGAAAGACACTACGTTATGCGAACGCGACACACTGACCATCGAACTGAAGTATCTGGAAACCGACACGCTGGGACAGCTGGTGCCTACGACCGACACGCTGCGCATGGTGAACAAGATTCCGCGCGAACGGCGCCTTGCCATGAAGAAAGAGGCGGATGAGAAGGCGGAGAAAGAACGCAAGAAGAAAGAGAAAAAAGGCGATACCCTTGCGGTGCAGACCCCGTTCCTGACGATAAACGTGGATGCGCCTTCCGAACTGGACATCAACCGCAACATCGTATTGAGTTTCGAAGAACCGGTAGAGCACATCGATACGTCGGCGATTCACATGCAGACAATGATAGACTCGGTATGGCAGGACACGCCGTTCATTTTCCAGGCCGATACCATTGCCCCGCGCCGCTACATTGTCCTTGCCAACTGGCAGCCCGGACAGGAATACCAGCTTACGATAGATTCGCTCGGATTCAAAGGCATCTACGGACTGTATACCGACAAGGTAGAGAATAAATTGAAGGTAAAGACCGTAGACCAGTACGGCACCCTTTTCCTCAACATCACGGGAGCCGGACCGCATGCCATCGTGCAGCTTTTGAACAGCAGTGATGCCGTGGTGCGCCAGCAGCCCGTAAAGGAGAACAATACCTGCGACTTTTATTTCCTCCAGCCCGGCACGAAGTACTATCTCCGCCTGTTCAACGATACGAACCGCAACGGCAAGTGGGATACCGGAAACTATGAGGAGAAACGCCAGGCGGAAGAAGTATTCTATTTCCCCAAGACCTGGGAAATGAAAGCGAATTTCGAATTCGAGGAAAACTGGAACCTTTACGCCATACCGCTCGACCGCCAGAAACCGGACGAGATAAAGAAACAGAAGCCTGACGAAACCAAGAAGATTAAAGACAGGAACAAGGAAAGAGCTAAAAAATTAGGACGAACATGATGAAGAAAATCTTACTCTGCCTGTGCTTGCTGACAGGAAGCCTGGCGATGAAAGCCCAATGCGGTGCCGTGAACAATGCCATCAAGCCCGGAGAATCGTTGAGCTACGAATTGAAGTTCAACTGGAAATTCATCTGGTTTAACGTGGGATGGGCGCGGATGGATGTAAACGAAGCTGTCTACAACGGCCAGCCCTGCCTGCGCACCGACCTGCTCTCGTACACCAACAAGCGCTTCGACCGCTGGTTCAAGATGCGTGATACGCTGACCTGCATCACCAGCCAGCAGCTGGAGCCGCTCTACTTCCGCAAGGGAGCCGAAGAAGGCAAACGCTATACCGTAGACGAAGTGAACTTCAGCTACCGTAACGGGAAGTGCATCGTCGACCAGCAGCGCACTCTGAGGGGTAAAACTACTCAAAAGCACGATGAAATGGATGTCTGTGTCTACGACATGCTGAGCATCCTGCTGCAGGCACGCTCGTACGACCCCACCGACTATAAGGTAGGCATGAAAATCCTCTTTTCGATGGCTACGGGGAAAAAGGTCGAAAAGCAGACACTCATTTACCGGGGAAAGGAGAATTTTACTTCGGAGAACGGCACTACTTACCGCTGTCTGGTATTCTCGCTCGTGGAATATGTCGACAAGAAAGAAAAAGAAGTCATCACCTTCTTCGTCACCGACGACCTTAACCACTTGCCCGTTCGGCTCGACATGTACCTTAACTTCGGCTCTGCCAAGGCGTTCCTCACCGACATCAAGGGTAACCGCCATCCGCTTACTTCGATTGTAGAAAAGAAATGAGCCAGCCTATAAATCATAAATAGTCAAATCGTAAATATGAAAACACGTACTTTACTCATTGGCATCCTGCTTACGGCTGGATGCGGCGCGAACATTTCCGCGCAACAGCCTGTACCCGAAAAGCCGCGTATCCTTATCAGTACCGATATCGGAGGCACAGACCCCGATGATAACCAGTCGGTAGCCCATTTCCTGATGTACAGCAACCGTTTCGAAACCGAGGGACTGGTTTCGTCTCCCTCTTATGGAAACGGAAGCAAGGAAGAGCTTTTCCGCATGATAGACCTCTACGAAAAAGACCTGCCCCGCCTGCAAGCCCATGAAGACGGATTTCCCACTCCCGATGCGCTGCGTGCGGTATGCAAGCAGGGAAGCCAAGGAGCCGCGCCTTTTTGCGGATACGGCGAACCCACCGAAGGCTCGGAGTGGATAGTAAGCTGTGCGCGGCGCGAAAGCAGCCGCCCGCTTTGGATATTGGTATGGGGCGGATTGGATGATGTGGCGCAAGCCTTGCACGATGCGCCGGATATCAAGAAAAATATCCGTGTCTATTGGATAGGTGGGCCGAACAAGAAATGGAGCGTAGACAGCTACCATTATATTATAGCCAATTTCCCGGATCTGTGGTTCATCGAAAACAACACGTCTTACCGCGGATTCACCGCCGACAAGAAGAAACAGGATGCCTGCAACGCATTGTTCTACGATACTTACGTGCGTGGAGCGGGAAAGCTGGGAGCCGATTTCATAGATTATTACGAAGGGCTTCCCAAGCTGGGCGATACTCCCTCGCTGCTTTACATGATGGACGGCGACCCGGATGACCCTTACCGCGAATCGTGGGGAGGAAGTTTCTGTAAGACAAGCCACACGCCCCGTACCGTCTTCCGGCGTACTGCCACTGCAAAAGACACGGTACAGATTTGCTCGATTATTGAATTTTACGTAAAAGGTCCCGTACTTCCCATTGCATCAGATTCGGCATGCATCACGCTTACGGTCCGCAACCAGAAGTGGGCTGGACGTTATTTGGGCAATGGCGAATACATGGTGCGCCACTCTACCTACTATACAGGCACTTTGCCTTACACAATTACCTCGGATATCCCCGGTTTCCCCGAACAGAACGGTTTCTTTACCGTAGCCAACCGTTGGGACAAGCAGACGGCGGATACCGATTACCGGGTGGGCGAGAACTGGTACACCGATAATTACGACCCTGCACTGATGGAACGGAACTGTGCCGGCGCGCTCACCACCTCGAAATGGCGCAATGCCGTGATTGAAGATTGGGGAAAACGCTGGGGCTGGCTGAAATAACGGAGCGGATTTATACGATGCACGGTATGAAATTGTGCATTCCTTTGTGCATTTCGTACGTTTCTGTAGAGGGTGTATCAAAATACACAAAAATGAATGTCCGCAAATATGTAGGGGCGTATCGCATACGCCCGAATACGTCTGCTTATCCATGCGGATGTTTTCAGGGCGTATGCGATACGCCCCTACATGGACTGTTTGCGAAATTCATAAATAATGCGAATCAGGAGTTAAACGTAGTTATGTTTCACAGGAGTTATCACTTCGTTCAGGAGTTAAAGGCCAATAGCTTAACTTCTGAAAGCGGTGCAAAAGGTATTGGCATCTAACTCCCAGCCCGCACTGGCGGGCGATAACTACCTATAACTCCCTTTTAACTCCTGATTGGCATAAATAGTAAATCGTAAATAGTCAAATCGTAAATCAAATGGTTTTCCATTCCTCTACCGTTCCCGTTTCGGAAGAGAAGTTCACACCTATTTTATATAAGGTGCGCGGGTCTGCTTCGTAGGGTCGGGCATAGCCCTTCGCCTCTATCTGCGCCAGGGCTTCGTCCGCCGTGCCGTCGCGCTTGAACTCGAAGATGTAGATGTAATCGTCCGTCTCCACGATGCAGTCGGCACGTCCCTGGCTCTGCTCCTTTTCGGTATAGACTGTGTAGACGCTTATCAGGCGGAAGATAAGGTAAAGCGTATAGTGGAAGAAACGTTCCTTCTCCGCCTCGTCTTTCTTGCTGCGCATCGAATAGGGGATACTGGCGAGAAAGGATGTGAACAGCTTACGGAGCTGCTCCAAGTCACCTGCTTCCAAAGCGTCCAGCACGTCCTGTATCCAGCTGTCCACGCTTTCTTTCGGCTTCAAGTAACTGGATGCCACCATGGAAACAAAACCGTTCTTCACCTCATTGTTCGGGAAATCGAGCAGGAACGTACCCCGGCGGAGGTTGTAGTCCTTAATAGTCAGATATCCGCTTTGGTAAATCATGGGCAGGGGTTTCTCCACATCCGCCTTGTAATCGACAAACTCTTCGGGACGATAATAGCGTCCGGTCAGTTCGTTCAGGTCTTCTTGTGTATGGTTCAGCAGGCGGACAAGGTAAGTAGGCGTACCGCTGGCAAACCAGTAATCACGTAGCTGCAGCATAGAAAAAGTGTTCAGCAGGCTGAATGGATTGTATACGCCTGTCAGGTTATCGCTGAAATGATATCCATCATACTGGCGCTTCAATATCATTTTCATGCCTTCGGGAGTAGTCCGACATTTTTTTGCCAGCGTTTCGATAGGCTCGGCAAAATAATGTTCCAACTCCTCCTGCGTGATGCCGCACAAAGTTTCATACTGGGAAGCCATACTGATATCTGCCGGCTGGTTGAACCCGCTGAACACGCTTACCTGCGAGAACTTGGTCACACCCGTCAATAGGACAAACTGCAGGTCTTCATCGGCTGACTTAAATGTCGAATAGAATCCTTTTAGGACTTCCCGGTGCCAGTCTTCCAACAGACGTTCTTTTCCGTCTATCGTAGTCTTATAGCCCGTATCCAGCACATCGAGTATCGGCTTGTCGTATTCGTCTATCAGCACTACGCACCTTTTCCCATATCGCTTGTGAGCCTGGTGAAGCACGTAAGCGAAACGTTTGCCTATGTCCTCAAATTCCTCAGTCCGTCCGTATTCCTTTTCCCATGTACAGACCAAACCTTCCACAATATCCTCCAAACTTCCGGATTGCGTAAAGTTGGTTCCATTGAAATCAATATGAAACACAGGATATTCCGCCCATTCCGTCTCTAACTTGTCGATAGCAAGCCCACGGAAAAGCTCTTTCCTTCCCTGGAAATAACATTTCAGGGTAGACACGAGCAGGCTTTTGCCGAACCGGCGCGGGCGGCTCAGAAAATAAATCGTACCGTTTTTCACTAACTGGTAGATTAGCTCGGTCTTGTCTACATAAACAAAGCCGTCTTCAATGATTCGGTCGAAACTCTGGATTCCTATCGGATACTTCATCATGGCATAGTGGATTTGAATACAACTACAAAGAAACGATTTTATTTTGAGAATGCCAACCATTGGGTGTAGAAAATAAATCAAGCTGTAAATTTGGCATTTATGCCTTAATTTCGTTTCTTTGCATATCACTTAAAAACTTTACGCCTATGTGTTCGGAAGGGATATTCGAAAGATACATCAATTTTTATACCGATTTTGCCTTCAAGAAGCTTTTCGGTACGGAAATCAATAAAGACCTGCTTATCAGCTTTCTCAATGCCCTGTTGCATGGAAAGGAAGAAATCAAGGAGATAACCTACTTGAACGCCGAACGTCTCGGCACGCAGGAGTACGACCGCCGTGCCGTATTCGATGTGTATTGTAAGAATGAGAAAGGCGAGCACTTTATTGTGGAGATGCAGAAAGGCGAACAACAGTTCTTCAAGGACCGGAGCATATACTATTCCACTTTTGCCATTCGCGAACAGGCGCCGCGCGGAGTATGGAATTACGGGCTGAAAGGCATTTATACTATAGGCATCTTGAATTTCACCATTTATCCCGATAATACGGATTTCTATCATGAAGTAAAACTGACCGACCTCGCAACGAAAGAGGTCTTTTACGACAAGCTGACATTCATTTACTTGGAAATGCCCAAGTTTACGAAAAAGGAAAACGAGCTTGAAACGCTTTTCGACAAGTGGCTGTATGTAATCCACAACCTCGCTACGTTGATGGAGCGTCCGCAAGCCTTGCAGGAGAGGGTGTTTACCCATTTGTTCGAAGTTGCCGAGATAGCGAAATTCAACCGCAAAGAACGTTACGAGTACGAAGAAAGTCTGAAAAATTACCGCGATTGGTTTAGCGTAATGGAAACAGCCGAAAATAAAGGTATTGCGAAAGGGATAGCGAAGGGCATGGCGCAAGGCGTAGAGATAGGCGAAAAGCGCAAAGCCGTTGAAATGGCAAAACAGATGAGAACTGACGGAATGCCTGTCGAAAGCATTGCCCGCTATACAGGCTTGAGCATTGAAGAGATAGAAGAATTATAACCGGCATTAGGCATAGAATATACCTCCGAATAACTAATGAGACTGTCTCAAAATAGGATTCAGCTTTCATTTTGTTATCCAGAACGAAGGGAAGCTTCTCGAATTTTGGCAAAATCCGAAATACATGTAGAGACACAATATTTTGCGTCTTCCTTCAAATTAATTTCCGTTAAGCCACAATAAAGATAAAACTGTAGGGGCAGGGGCTGCCTACCCGAAAAACATCACCGTGAATGCATTCGGGCGAGCGAACCTCGCCCCTACAGTTTTTAATATTATCCCATAAAAAAAAGCGGCTCTTGCGAACCGCTTTTTTATTTATAGAGTAATCGGTTAAGATTATTCGCCAGTAGTATTTCTAACAATAGTAACAGATACACTGTCGTTCAACTTGTAACCCCAAGCATCAGTTACAGTTACAGGCATATCTACTGTTACAGTATTAGAGACTGCATTACCTCTGATTAAGAAGTAACCCGGTACGTATTCATCTTCTACCATAGTAGCTTTAACAGCTTCTGCTGTATTCATATAACCGTCTTTGTCTACTGATGGAATTACAGATTCGATTTGCGGGTTTTCATACCATGTTGCATTAGGTTCATTACCATTTACACCTTCTGTTGCATCTGGAACTACGCTATAATCGTTGTCGTTATAGTCATAACCCATGATGTCTTCATTGGTAATATGAGCACCCTTAACGAAGTCGTTACCGTTGATAGTGATTGTATTACCTTCTACTGGTCTTACTTCACCTTCATAAATCGGGCTCAACAAGCGCATCTGGAATGAGTATTCATTGTCACCGTCTTGAGTATACTTCCAACCTTCGAAGTTGTCTTTGGTAACATCAAGAGTAAAGGCTTTTCCATAACCATTAGCAGGTTGACCGTTTTTATCAATACCAGTGCTATTATTATTGTTGTCAAGAGTGAAATCCAAAGCGGTTATATAATCTTTACCCTTTTCGCCAAATGTAGCGGCATAAGCTTCCTCGGTACCATTGCCATCTATATCAATGTTGTTCGTCTTGAAGTAGAACAAGTCGCGTGCTCTCTTATTGTCTACAATCACTTCGTCATTGTTGATAACAACTTGAGCGTCAGATACGTATTGGCTGAAGAAGAATGTCAAGTCAACTGAAGTATAATCGTCAGTATAAGGAGTCTTCACGCCATTACCTTCATCAATTGTTACACCAGCAGCTTTATAGAAGTATGCGTTGATTACGTTATCTTCTACATAACCTTGTTTAACAGTGAACAAGTCTGCCAATGCAGGTGCATGGAATTCAACCGGAACAACGATGCTGTTCAATTTACCAGCACCATTTGCAGCAGTTGCTTGGAAGCTAACTTTAACATAGTAAGTCTTGTCGAGTTGCAGCTTGTTAGTGTTAGATGCGTTATCATTATAAGTCTTCACATCATCATTGTCAACAAGAATTCTGATGTAATTAGCATTATTTCTGTCAGCAGTAGCGCCTGCATCTTTTGTATTTTTAGCGACAATGTCAGCTTTGAATACATTGTTAGCGCCAAACAGAGATGTAGATGAAACAGCCTTCTTGCAATCTTCATCAGTGAAGAACTCATAAGTGATAGCATTAGCAGCCAAGTCTACATTTTGCATCCATTGGTTCAAATTATCACCAAGAGCAGTCTTCATTGTTGCCAAATCAATGTAGAACAAGTTATCTGTAGGATCTGCATAATTTACATTGTGGTCAATTAAGCTGTATTCTGCTGCTGCGCTGATTTCGCTATTCAATACGATTGTAACAACAGTCTTCTTAACTTCACCCTTATTTGAAACAGTGTAAATCATCAAATCAAATTCAGCAGGGATAGAAGATACATCCGGATTTTTGCCAATAGTGAATGTATGCTTGTCTTGGTCGAAGCTCAAGCCATAAACATCACAATCTGATTTATCAGCAGTCAAGTACATATCATACAATGCTGATGCTTCAACAGCCTCTACTTTGTATGCTTTATTAGTCTTGAAAGTAATATTTTGATCATCTTTTCCAGTTAAAGTAGGTAACCACTCATAATCCGATTTGTATGGTCCTGTTACTCCGTCAACAGTTACTTGTGCTTCTTCAATCTTGAAATCGAATGTCTTATCATCATCTTCACTTTCACCTTTGATATAAAGGTCTGTCAAATCTTGCGGGTCAATAGCTTTTACATTCAATTCATATTTGCTACGGAATGCATTATTCGCATTTACAGCAAATACAGCGCTTCCAGCATCTGTAACAGCTTTCCATGTAGCTTCGTTTTGATTGCCTGCTACTGTTTGATTAGCCATCGAGAGAACCCACAATCCGTTACCTGCAACAGTGGCACGACCGTTTGCTTGATTTGCATCCATCGGACCGTCACCATTCGGATCGCCAACAGCATTTAATACGACAGGATTCAAGTTTTCATTCTTCGTATTAGTCAGATAGAATTGGATATTTTCAGCCGGAACATCTACCGGATCAATACGCAAATCAACTGATGTCGGAGAAGAATAAATATATGAACCGTTAGCCGGAATAGTTTTGTTACCCATCCAATCAGAAGCAGATTTGATTTCATCTTTCACGCTGTTAGTAGGAGTGAAAGTAAACTTCTCATGTGAGATTAAGAAATCGTTTGCGTCAATGGTTATAGCAGCATTATTATATTCAAATTTCTTTTCGATAGCAGATGAGAACAGTGTTCCATTTTGTTTCAGCTTATCTCCCAGTGTCAATTCCGTAATAGCCGAAGCAGCAGAGGGCAACTTAACAGTCTGAGATTCACCATTAGCGTTTACGATAGTGAAAGTATAGCCTTCAGCTTCGCTACCCGATACAGTAACACCTGATACGGGGATCTTAGTGTCGGTATATTCACCGTCTTCACCCAAAACTTCCCATGTGCCGTTTGCGCCTTTCTTAACCAAGCCGACTTCAACTTCAGCTTCGGTCGGAGTCTTAGTAGTGTAATATCCGGTACCTTCGCCGTTGATGATTACTTCACCGTCTTCGCCGATAGTTACAGTTTGAGAAGCTTCTCCGCTTTCAGTTTCTACAGTGATCGGAGTAGTAGAGCCGTCACTGAAAGTAAAGGTAATGACATTTCCGTTTCCTGACACAGCGGTAACATATTTACCTTTCTGAACAGCATTCTGCAATTCAGTGATTGCGCTCTTCAAATCAGTAATTTCCGTGCGCAGACCGTTGATGTCATCATCATAGTCTTTACAAGAGGTAAAAGTTCCTGCCGAAGCGAACAGAAGCGCTCCGAACAGCAGTGCACTTAAATACTTTTTTCTCATAACAAAATAAATTTAATTTATAAATTAAAAAACTCAAATCGTTCTAACTCAAGTCGTTATAAACAATTCCAATAGCCTGCTTTTCTTCTCGAAACCCCTCTGGTCAGTATTCGCGCCGATAACTGAACCGGCTTCTTTAATGTGTTGATAATGAATGATATGCAATTTGCGATTTAAGGTTTTATAACAGAACGGCGCAAATCTGTGCCGGTTTCGTAATCTGAAAATGCGTAAAGAATTGTGAAACAGAGGGTTAATATCGGCTATTTTATGCGATGAGATATAGTTAAAAATGTACAAAACGATTATTCTGAAACATGTTGTAGAACAGGGATATGCTCTAAATATTGCATGAGAAACGAACGGTGCAGATAGTTGTGATGCCCGATGCATATAGTTGTACTGGGGCATCGCATGTAAGTAGGGAAATTGCTCTAACCCCTTTGCGGGCAATAAAAAAGAGTGCATCATTTTCCGATGCACTCTTTTTCAAATAATGGTTTTAGGAGGCGCGGCTATTTATTCAGCCTCCAGGTAAATCCGTCTTTTGTATCTTTTACCTCGAAACCTAATGCAGCAAGGCTATCGCGAATCTTATCACTTGTTGCCCAGTCTTTGTTGGCTTTGGCTTTCATGCGTTCTTCCAGCAACATGTCTACCACCTTGCTGAAGGCTTCCTCGCGGGCGGCATTGTTCTCACCTTCTGCCTTCAATCCCAGAATATCGAACGCGAACAGGTGGAATACGCTCTTCAGTTCCTCCAAGTCGGCGGCACTGATGGTCGCTTTCTTATCAAGTACGGTGTTAATCATGCGGATGCCGTCGAAGAGGTGCGAGATGACAATCGGTGTGTTCAGGTCATCGTTCATCGCTTCGTAGCATTTCTCACGCAAGCCGGCAGGTTCGATACCTGAAGTAGAAGCGGACGGCGTGATGCGCTCGAGGTTCTTGATGCCTTCCAGCAGGCGTTCCAAGCCCTTCTCGGCTGCTTGCAGGGCTTCGTTGCTGAAGTCCACCGTGCTGCGGTAATGCGCTTGCAGGATGAAGAAACGGATGGTCATCGGTGAATACGCTTGGGCAAGGAGCTTGTTCGAGCCGGTAAAGAACTCTTCGAGCGTAATGAAATTACCCAACGATTTGCCCATCTTCTGCCCGTTGATGGTAATCATGTTGTTGTGCATCCAATAGCGTACCATGGGATGTCCTTCGGAAGCCACGGCTTGCGCGATTTCGCATTCGTGGTGCGGGAAGATAAGGTCCATGCCTCCTCCGTGTATATCGAATGTCTCGCCCAGATACTTGCGTCCCATCGCGGTACATTCGCAATGCCAGCCGGGGAAACCGTCGCTCCATGGCGAAGGCCAGCGCATGATGTGTTCGGGCTGGGCGCATTTCCACAGGGCGAAGTCGGCTGGGTTATGCTTTTCCTGTTGCCCGTCCAGTTCGCGGGTGGTGTTGATAACATCATCCAGGTTGCGTCCCGAAAGCACGCCATAATGGTGGTCTTTGTTGTATTTTGCCACATCGAAGTACACCGAACCTTGGCTTTCGTAGGCATATCCGTTTTTCAGGATTTCCTCTACCAGCTTGATTTGCTCGATGATGTGTCCCGAAGCGTGCGGCTCGATGCTGGGTGGAAGCACATTGAGGGCTTCCATCGCCTTGTGGTAGCGGAGCAGGTAATACTGCACCACCTCCATCGGCTCCAGCTGTTCCAGCCGTGCTTTCTTGGCAATTTTGTCTTCTCCTTCATCGGCATCGTGCTCCAGATGGCCCACATCGGTAATGTTGCGTACATAACGCACTTTATAGCCCAGATGTTGCAGGTAACGGAACAGGATATCAAAGGTAATGGCAGGACGTGCGTGTCCCAAATGAGGGTCTCCGTAAACGGTAGGACCGCATACATACATTCCCACGTGAGGGGCGTGCAAAGGAACAAAAGGTTCCTTCCGGCGGCTCAACGTATTGTAAATAATCAGTTTATTTTCCATAATCGTCTTTATTTGATAGGGCTACAAAAGTAGCTAAAAAGGGAATAGCAGCCAAAAAGCAAGCCTATTTTATTTCACCAGGATGATGCCGCCTTCGGGCTGGAGCGTCACTTTCACCTTTTCCGGACGTTTGATTTCCATGTCTTCCTGTTGTGGGGCACGGTCCTTGGTGTCCGAATAGTAAGATATTTTATCGCCTTTCCGGCACATCGGGAGATTCAGTTCCAGCTTCAACGGTTCCTTCCCGGCATTGATACCGGCGATGTACCAGCGGTCGGCATGCCGGCGTGCCAGTACCACGTATTTGCCCGGATAGCCGTCGAGGAATACCGTTTCGTCCCATGTAGTAGGCACTTCACGCAGGAAGTCGAGTGCCAGTTGGGGGGCATCGGTCAGGTTATTGGGCGTAATGGCGAAGTTCTGTATCGGGTTTTGGAAGAGGACTGCCGTGGCAAGCTGGAAGATGTCGGTGGTCTTGCGGACGCTTCCTCCGTCGTTCGTGCGGTTATAGCGCTTGTTCAGGAAGGTGCCGCCGAACTCCATACAGCCCACGGTATTGCGGATGAACGGATGCAGGCAGGCATTGAAGGCTTCCATGTCATCGAAATGTTGCTGGAATACCAGGTTCTCCGAAGCCAGTACCGCTTCGCTTCCCACGTAGTTGGGATACATGCGTTCCCAGCCGCGCGGCAGGGTGCAGCCGTGGAAGATAACCATCAGGCCGTAGTCGTCCGCATCGCTCAGGATGGCTTCGTACAGGCGCATGGTTTCTTGCTTGTCGCCTCCGAAGAAGTCTACCTTGATGCCTTTCACGCCAATCTTCTTCAACCATTTCATTGCCTTTTTACGCACGATCGGATTGTCCATTTGGTTGGTCGGGCTTTGTACGATATCGTTCCAATAGCCGCTGGAACTGTACCACAAGAATACATCTACGTGTTTGGAGTGCGCATAGGCTACAAGTTCTTCCATCTTTTCATATCCGATATTCACGTCCCATGCGCAATCTATCAATACATATTGGAATCCCATTGCCGAAGCAAGGTCGATGAAACGCACTTGGTCCTCGTAATTGATGCTGGCGTCTTGCCATACAATCCAGCTCCAGGTTCCTTTTCCGTATTGATAGTCATGTTCCGACGTAAAGCGTGGCTCTACTACGTCCCAAGGCACAGTGGTCTCTACAATCGGCTTCAGGTCATCTCCCACCGTGACGGTGCGCCAAGGAGTGACGCCCGGAAGTGCCAGCCCCGGTGCTACGGTGCCGTTTCCGTTGTTTTCTTCGGGCATGGGGAAGGCGATGGTGAAGCGTCCTTCGGTATCGGCATCGCTCAGGTGCGAAGCGCAATATCTGGAATCTACTCCGGTTTCGCTCACCAGTACCCAACCGTCATTCCCGATGCGGAACAAGCCGGGGAAGGTGAATCCCCGTCCGTATTGCGAACGCTGGGTGAGGGGAGCGTCGGGTGTGTATTCTTCTTCGTAGCTGGGTTTGGTGCGTTTCCAGCCTATCATCGGGTCGCTTTGCGGGCAGAGGAACGTGGTGGTGTACGAGGGGAAGTCGAATCCTGTTGCCTCTTGCTGGATGACGATGCTCCCGGTATCGCCGTAACGGGGGATTTCGTAGCGGAAAGCTACATCGTTAT
This sequence comes from Phocaeicola salanitronis DSM 18170, assembly GCF_000190575.1. Taxonomy (NCBI): domain Bacteria; kingdom Pseudomonadati; phylum Bacteroidota; class Bacteroidia; order Bacteroidales; family Bacteroidaceae; genus Phocaeicola; species Phocaeicola salanitronis. The sequence continues at coordinate 2,758,961 of NC_015164.1, forward strand.
TGCTCACCCGGAACGTGATGTCGATGGGCTTCTTGTCGGCGTTTTGAAGCGTTACGGTCAGTTCGTTCGCCCGATAATCCACTTTCGAGCGTTTGATGCGGTCCATCGTATAGCTTTCTTCGATGCTCCGGGTCTTTTGCCCCGTATATGCCATGCCTTTGCTGAAATCGCCTACATTCGAGACAAAGCCTAACGGAGAGTCCTCCAACATCGTTTTGCCTTTGTAAGTCACTGAATAAAACGGTATTCCTTCGTTTACCGATACATCTACTTTCAGCAGGTTGTCCGGACCGGATACCGTAGCTTGTTGCGCCCAGGCGGAAGACATGCCCAGGGCGAAGAGGAGTAAAAATGCCTGTTTTCTCATTTTGCTAAAGGTGTTAATTGATAAGTTGCATTGCGATGCAAAAATACAAAAATCCCTTAACCACCCAAGCTAAATCTATTAATAGATGTTATAAAGCAGCTTTTTCCTGCCGGATTATTTGCAGGTATCAGAAAAGTCCGTACATTTGCAATGTGTTTTTCATAGTATTAGATTTAAGGTTAACAAAGGTTGGAGTACAGCGGTACTCCTTTTTTTATGTCCGTACGTTATGGAGAAGGAAAAAGACAAGCGCGTGTTATTGGGAATGAGCGGAGGAACGGATAGCTCGGTGGCAGCTATCCTCCTGCAGGATGCCGGTTATGAGGTGACCGGCGTTACATTCCGTTTTTATGAAAAAGAGGGCGATACGGCTTATCTGGACGATGCGCGTGAGCTTTGTTCCCGCCTGCATATCCCTCACATTGTTTACGATGTGCGGGAGGTTTTCCGTAAGCATATTATCACGTACTTCATCGATGAATACCTGAAAGGGCGCACGCCTGTACCGTGTACGCTTTGCAATAACCGCTTGAAATGGCCTTTATTGAAACGGCTTGCCGATGAGCGGGAGATTCCGTTCATTGCCTCCGGACATTACGTGCAGAAGCGTTTCATCGGGGAGCGCTGGCACATTGTGCAGGGAGCCGATCCCGATAAAGACCAGTCGTTTTTTCTCTGGGGGCTTCCGCAAGACATTATCGCGCGGATGGTGCTCCCCTTGGGAAACCTTACCAAGACCCGTGTGCGTGAAATCGCTTCCGAACGGGGCTTCCTGAAGGTGGCATCCAAGCGGGACAGCCTCGGCGTGTGTTTCTGCCCCGGAGATTACCGCACCTATCTTCGCCGGCACACGCAAGCAGGTGCAATCGTCCCCGGACCTATCTTCGACGAGCGACGCAACTATATGGGTACGCACGAGGGCTATCCGTTCTATACCATCGGACAACGCCGTGGGCTGGGCGTTTATCGGAACAAGGCCCTTTTCGTAAAGGAAATCATTCCGGAGGAGAATGCCGTTATCCTTGCCGATGACCTTCGTGCGCTGGAACATACGGCTTTCTATCTTTCGCATTGGCATCTGCCTGCTCCGGAAGTGGTATTGGGTTCGCAAGCGGAACTTATCGTGAAGATACGATACCGGAAGCAAGCCAACCGCTGCTCGGTTGTTCTTACTCCCGATAACCGTTTGCAGGTCCGCCTGCACGAACCGCTTGCTTCCATCGCCTGCGGACAAGCCGCGGCATTCTATCGGGGCGATATCGTATTGGGCGGAGGGATTATTGATAGAGTGGGGGAGTGACGTGCAGGGAAATATGACCGTCCGTATCGGCTTACGTGTACGGTTATGTAAAGCGATGCGAGCGGTCGTATCGGTTGATGTGGGCAGTTGTGTTTAAGCGCATGCCTGTTTATTGGTTTTTACGGGTGTTGATAGGGATATAAATCGTGCCTGTTTTATAGTTTCTTCAGCGTCTGCTCCACCTTCTCGAAGAAGAGCGAGATGTGTGCTCCGTCGGCAAAGGCATGGCTTACGGTCAGGGCTATCGGCATGTAGAGGCGGCCTGCACGGGTGATTGCCTTGCCTGCATTCATCAGCGGATAGTCTAAGGGATGTCCTACGGATTGCTGCGTATAAGTAGGGATATTCAGTAAATATCCTTAAATCCGCAACTCCATTCCCGAAGTGCTACCTACATAAAGAGAAATGGACTTTTGATTCGTAAGATAACCATTAAGTCCTCGCGTCCGTTTCAATGCGCATACCATCCCCTTACCCCATAAAGCGACTTGAGGCAATACGCAATCAGTGGCCATCAAGTGATGTAAATCATCCGGAAGAAGTTTTGAAGGCTTCTGCATATGCATGGTTGTCGGTGTAGATATTCAGCACACATTGCCTTGCGGTCTTAATCCACTTGGCAGGTACTGAAATGAATTTGAAGACAAACGTCTTGATACGGCTGGTTTCCTTGAGCCCGAACTTCTTCACTTCAATCCTTTGCATGATGGCCTTGTAGAAATTGCGTATCAGTGCCGTCAGGAGCAGGAACACGGTATTTTCCGCCATGAAGGATTTAGGCAGTCTGTCCCATCCAAACCCATTGTTCATGTCATCAAAGACGCGTTCCTTGCCACCGCGCATGTTATAGAACTCCACGATGTCCCTCATGGATGATTCGTAATCGTTGGTCAGGATGCAGCGGTATGTATATTCCCCCTCCCACAGGTCCGGTCCACTGCCCATGCGTCTCTGTCTCTGGATTACCAGGCGATACGGTTTGCCCTTCCACTTCTCAACGAGAATGGAGTTCAACTCAAACACGATGCCGTTTATCTCTTCCTTCTTCCACCCTCTGAGCGCGAAGATGTCATCATAGAGCGAGCAGCAGCGGTTGGCGCGTATGTAGAATGTCCTGCAATGCTTCCTGACCTCATCCACAATGTCTTCAGAGCATGAGCCGCAGTCGGCCCTGAAGCGTTTGACTGTCAGCTTCTTCTCTTCAAGTCTCTCCAAAATCCTCTTTAGCGTGTCCTTCTGGTGAAAGCGTACATTGGTGTTGCCGTCGCTGTTCTCTATGCCGACAATCATGTCGCCGATAACGGCCACACCGGACCTGTAACCAAGAAATTTCTTGTACGTGGGCTTTGCATCGTACTTCTCCGCCTCAATGAACTGGTGGTCAAAGTCAACGTCATACTCCCCGCCCTCTTTCAACTGCCCTGTGGACAACAGGCAATTCAGGAGCAATGTGTTGAGTGTGTCTGCCGTATTGAAATCATAGGACTTTCCGGCATCAGACGTGTATGAGATGTTTTCCCGGGTCAGTTCGTTTATTGCCCTAAGGATGGTGTCGGCGCTACAGGTGCGGAGTGTGGGGTGAAGGGAAAGATGACTCATTAAGTGGGCGGTGACATCCTCAACGCAAGAACCGCCGCAGAAGTAAACGCATAGGAGGGAGCGGATGATTTCGCTGTATTGATAACCATAGAGTTTGCATCTCAACCCAAGTGTTGAGTCAATTGTAGAGGAGAGAAGGGAGGTAAATTGCTCCATGATTGGAAATATGCCTCCAAAAGGAGTGAGTCTTTCGGATTTTATTGCTACCTTTGCCATGCCTGTTGCGGTTTTCTTTGTCTTTGGATTCGCAACACTAAGGTAAGTGAAAACGCTGACATGGCAAAAACCTGGGCAACAAAATGTTGCTCAGGAACTTATAAAAATAATTATCAATTATGTTGCGGAATTAAGGAATATAACAAAATTAGCCAACTAATTCATACACAATGTATTGCGAATTAGTTGGCTTTTTTGTATCTTTAGATATTCCCCCGAAAATAAGGTTTGGCAGCCAAAACGGGGGAAATACCCCAACAAAGATATGGCTAAGATACAAAATATTTCGGAAATACAGCCCACTTTGGGCTTTACAGAATTTGATGTTCTGGAAAAATATCGCAAGAGTTTTCATGAGAGTGAACTGGGCAGGCTTCACTCAGTTTTCCCGTTTGACCGTATGGCAAAAGCCATAGGCTTGTCGGAACATCGTCTTGGACGCAGGAACATTTTTAGCCCTCTGGCAAAGATTGCCCTTATGGTCCTGAAAGCCTACACCGGATTCTCCGACAGACAGCTGGTGGAACATCTCAACGGCAACCTCCACTACCAGATGTTCTGCGGAATCATGATAGATCCGGCCTTTCCCATAACCAACTACAAGATAGTCAGTGCCATCCGCAATGAGATAGCATCCCGTCTTGATATTGACTCCCTTCAGGAGATACTGGCCTCCCACTGGAAACCATATCTTGAGAACCTTCACGTGTGCATGACTGATGCCACGTGTTATGAAAGTCACATGCGTTTTCCAACAGACATGAAACTGCTTTGGGAAAGTATTGAATGGCTTTACAGGCATATCTGCCGGCATTGTATGGATCTTGGGATAAGGCGTCCCCGTAACAAATATGCGGATGTGTCAGAGTCCTATCTTTCATACTGCAAGAAAAGAAAGAGGAAAGCTTCAAGAACACGGATGCTCAAGCGCCGTATGATCAGACTCCTTGAAAAGCTCATCGTACAGAGGGATGAGATTCATAAGGAGTACGGGAGATCACTCAGATATACACAGGATTATCAGAAACGCCTTTCCATAATCAGAAAGGTTCTTGTACAGGAGAAGGAACTGTTTGAAGGCAGGAAGGTCAATGACCGCATCGTCAGCATCGACCGTCATTACGTACGTCCTATCGTAAGAGGCAAGGAAACAAAGTCTGTTGAATTCGGTGCAAAGGTTAACAACATACAGATAGACGGTATATCGTTTATCGAACACCTCTCGTTCAAGGCATTCAATGAGGGAATACGGCTGAAGGGCTGTATCCGTATGCAACAGAAACTCATGAATGTCAGGGTTAGATGTGCGGCTGGAGATTCCATATATGCCAACAATGCAAATAGAAGGTTCTGTACAAAATATGGTATATCCACTTCCTTTGTACGCAAGGGAAGGGCGGCAAAGGATGAACCCTTGAGAAAGGTTCTCAGAAGTGAACTCTCCAAAGAAAGGGCCACCCGGCTTGAAGGAAGCTTCGGTACTCAAAAGCAACACTACTCACTCGCAAGAATAAAGGCCAGGAACAGGAAGACTGAAATCCTTTGGATTTTCTTCGGAATACATACGGCAAATGCCGTACTGATGATAGACAAGGTCACGAGCAGAACAGCTAAAGCGGCATGACATGAATTTACAGACAGGAGCAGAAGAGGTCATCAGACTTCTTCCGGAACATCATGTCCAACAGATAGGATTATATGAAAAAACACAGAAAAAGGGCAATAATAATGGCATATAAAGTGATTATACTCTATCGACTTTATATGCCATCTTACTTTTTAGGGACATTTACTGAATATCCCTAAGTAATCGAGGTGAAATACAGCTTCGGTGTGGCACTGAGCAGGAAGACATCGAAATCCCCCTGCTGGGCTATCTGCTTGTCTGTTCCATACGGGTCTCCGTCTTCGGGAATAGATGTGATGATGCGCCGTGCTTCGCGGTAGAACGTATCGAAGTCGGGATGATAGGGGATACGTACGGTATAGAACGTACGTCCGGGTACGGCAATGGGGGTAATCACATCCACCGTATCATGCAGAACCACTTGCCCGTTCTTGTCCCAACGGTACCGTAACTCCTTGATTTCGTTCACCGCCCGTACGATGGCGTACAGGTAGTAAAGGAAGAACGAATGTCCTTGTGCCTTGGCATGGGCGTATGCTTCGGTGCAGTCCGCCTCGCTTGTTACGGCAATCCATGAGTTGGCGAATCCGCGGAAGAAGTTGTAGTTGTCCTTCCGTTCCCAGGTGTCGATGTGGATGATGTGTTTCATTTGTTTTTTAAAGTTTGTCTGCTGCAGTGCGGATACGTTCTGACAGGTCGAATAAAGCGTTCCGTAATTGTTCTTGTTCTTCGGGCGTAAACCCTCCTTTACCTCCGTTTCCGTCAATACCGTCTAATTTGTGATATAGCCACGAAGAAGATTTGCCAAAATAGTTACGTGCGATATCACGCCATGTTACCAGCATCAAAATGTCTGAAAGCTTTGCTTTCACATCGGTTGCCAATTCAGTACGGTTTTCTTTCACGATTGTTTCCATAATGTTATGGTTTTAGTTTCTTTCTGCTTGGGATAGTCGGAATGTACTGAGGCGGCATGTCCATCAGTTCATCGAATAACTGACGGATATACCAGTCCATTTGCGGATTCCCGTTAGGATAAGAACGTTGGTAATTGCGGATGCTCATAATCAAGTCCTCTTCCTTTTCTGTTACGATGATTTTTTTATATTTCCCCATCGGTTTATGCAAAGTTACTACGAATGTTCGTAGTAACCAAATGTTTGTTATGATTTTATGTGTTTGTCATTTGAATTTTAATGCCACTTTGTGATACGTCGGCAAATCGATGCCCAGCCGTTCGCCCAAGTCAATCATATCGAACAGCAGGCCTTGTATTTCCGATTCGTGTCCGCGGGCAAGGTCTTTCTGCATCGAGGCGGTGCTATGCGGGTCGAGCTTGTCAATGACTTTCAGGTTATACGTTACGGGGTCTTCGGGGAAGATTACACCCAGCTTGCGCCCGATTTCGGCACTTTCCTGCGATAATCCGATAAAGGTATCGCGCACCTCGCCTTCGTGCTGCACTTCGCCCATGGGCACATTGTGGTAGGCTCCGGTACATGCCATGGCGGAGATGAATGCCCACTTGATGAAGGTGTCGCGGTTGATGTCGTCCGATACGTCTACTTTGATGCCGCACGCACGCAGTTCTTCGGCTATTTGATTCAATTGTTCGCAGGAAATGCCTTGTTCAGGGCGTGCGCCGAACACCAGGCGGAAGATGCTTCCCATTTGGGTAATCTCGCCTTCTCCCGAAACAAATCCTACGATGTAGATGCATCCGTCGAGCACGTGTACTGAAGGCACAAGCCTTCCGATGCGCGGTCCGGTGCCATACACATTGAGGATAGGGATGACCAGCGTTTCGGGGGTGGAAGCACGTTCTAATACTTCCTTGATAGAGTCGATGGAATATCCTTTCACGCACACGAAAATCACATCGGCTTTTCCTTCGAATTCTTCGGCGGTATAAGCCTTCACGGGAAGAAAATGTTCGCCTTTCAAGTCTGATTTCAGGTGAAGCCCTTTTTGCCGGATGGCATCCAGGTGTTTGCCGCGTGCGATGCAGGTCACGTCTTTGCCTGCCAGAGCGAGGAATCCGGCGATAGAGCCTCCCACGCCCCCTGTTCCTACTACTAAGTATTTCATGGTGAGTTCTTAAGTTCTTGAGGTTTTCACCACAGATTACACAGATTTTATTCTATTAAAAATCAAAGAGAGACAATAATAACACTATTCTCGCTTGCCATTATTATAATAAATAGAAAAATCTGTGTAATCTGTGGTGAAAAAACGGATTACACATTAAAGCGGAAGTGCATGATGTCGCCGTCCTGCACCACGTAGTCTTTGCCCTCTACGTTCAGCTTGCCAGCCTCGCGTACAGCGGCTTCACTTCCGTATTGGATATAGTCTTCGTATTTGATGACTTCGGCACGGATGAAGCCCTTTTCGAAGTCGGTGTGGATGACGCCGGCACATTGCGGGGCTTTCCAGCCTTTGTGGTACGTCCATGCCTTTACTTCCATTTCACCGGCGGTGATAAAGGTTTCCAGATTCAGAAGCTTGTATGCCGACTTGATGAGGCGGTTCACACCCGATTCTTCCAGTCCCACTTCCTGCAGGAACATCTGGCGGTCTTCGTAGGTTTCCAGTTCGGCGATGTCGGCTTCGGTCTTGGCGGCTACTACCAGGATTTCGGCGTTCTCGTCCTTTACCGCCTCACGCACCTGCTCTACGTACTTGTTGCCTGTGGCAGCACTTGCTTCGTCTACGTTGCATACGTACATCACCGGTTTCGCCGTGAGCAGGAATAGGTCATGCGCTATTTTCTGTTCGTCTTTCGATTCGAACTGCACCGTGCGTGCCGATTTACCTTGTTCCAGTGCCTCTTTGTAGCGCACCAGTACATCATAGGTTTGTTTAGCTGCTTTGTCGCCTCCCGTTTGCGCCTGCTTCTGCACGCGTTGGATGCGGCTTTCGATGGTTTCCAGGTCTTTCAGCTGGAGTTCGGTATCGATGATTTCCTTGTCGCGTACCGGATTTACCGTACCGTCTACGTGGGTCACGTTTTCATCATCGAAGCAACGCAGCACGTGGATGATGGCATCTGTTTCGCGGATGTTCGCCAAGAACTTGTTGCCCAGTCCTTCGCCCTTGCTGGCACCTTTTACCAGTCCGGCAATATCGACGATTTCTACGGTAGTAGGTACGATGCGTCCCGGATGGACTAATTCCGCCAGTTTGTTGAGGCGTTCATCGGGCACGGTGATTACGCCTACGTTCGGTTCGATGGTACAGAAAGGGAAATTGGCTGCTTGAGCCTTTGCGTTTGATAAGCAATTGAAAAGCGTCGATTTGCCCACGTTCGGCAAACCGACGATGCCACATTGTAAAGCCATAATGATATATTGTTTTTATTGTTTTGATTTCTTGCTTGTTTCAACGGGCAAAGGTAGTCATTTCTTTTGGCATATCGGGCAGGGCACTCCGATTATTTACATAGAAGCCTCTTATTATCGGACATCTGGTAATAGGATTTTCGCCCATTCAGACACTTCGGTCACATACATTTTCTTTAATTCGCCATTGACCAAGCGGAATTGAAGTTTGGCATCTTCGCCGTCTATGGAATTGTCGTACACATAGAGGCGGTCCACAATCGGCGCTACGGTCTTGCAATTTTCTATAGACTTGAAATAGCGTGAAATGATTTTAGTGATGGGCACGTCATGTCCCCCTTTCATCACTCTGTTGGCAATCCTTGCCGCATTGATAGAGGGGTGTGAAGTCGAGATAAAGAATAAACGGATAAAGAAGCCTTGCCGTTTGGCTTTAATGATGAATGCGACTTTATCTTCGGCAGACATTACGGTCTCAAACACAAAGTTTTTTCTTTCTGATAAACATGTTTCTCGTAGCTCGGCGCAATAATTAGCTGCTTTTAGTACAGCTTCCGGTGAGTTCCAGTCGCCATATTTATCTTTAGCCACTTCGTCCGGATTGATGTATAGCGTGCCTTCCGCCCATTCGTGATGCAGGAACTTTTGAGTGACGGATGTCTTGCCTGAGCCATTAGGTCCGGCTATTACAATCATTTCCGGTAAGCGTTTATTTGTGTCCATTCCGTATGTTTTCTATGTCTTTCGCCCATTTTGCTTGTTTTGTCAAAACGTTTTGCCACATTTGCATGAAATGCTCCTCCGTCGCCTTTTGGTTGCTCGTTCTTGCTTCCTCGGCAACTTCCCTCATGATTTGTTCCAGCATTTCGTCCGTAGGCTCCTGCTCCGGACTGAAGCGGTATGCGTTTAATTCTTTCTCTGACATGATTGAGGTATTACGTTAGGGTGCAAATATAGTCATTTCTTTTGGCATATCGGCACACCTCTGATATTTGTTATGCAAAATTTACTTGCATCATCTTAACGATAACCGTCAGCATCGGTTTGAATGCATTCCGGCAAAGTTATTTTGGAGAGTTGGTTAATGAATAATCTGTTTGCAGCCTATATCTTTTTATGTTCTTCATATCGAGAACGTATGTTTTTGATATGGAGAACATACGTTCTTGATATGGAAAACGTACGTTCTCGATATGGAGAACGTAAAAGTATGTGAGCTGGCTTGGGGAATATAGCTTGTCGCGATAAGGAAGATATATGGGTAAAACGATAAAAGGATTTGCCGATTACTTACAAATCGTAACTTGATGTGTTCTGTTATGGTATGAATTTATACTTTGAGAATGCTAAAACAAAAAAGAGGCACTTCCTCGCGAGGCGCCTCTTTTGAATTGTTGAGAGTTTATGAAAATATGTTTATTTATGTGCTGTTTATTGTTGTACCGTTACTGTCATTTCCGGAACAAGGATGAAGTCTTTTTTGCTCTTATTCCACTTGTAGTATTCAATAGTTACATCGTTTCCTGTATATGAATACTTGATACACATGTGGTTACGCCAATCGTTTCTGGCTGCGTCCCACTTCATCAATGTGCTTTCGATAACTTGTTTATTGTCGTTGTATTTATAGTTATACTTTTCGTAATTGGTAAGGATGCCTTCGTTCATCTTGTAAACGGTTTCCGACATCTTAACGCCATTTACTTCTTCGGTGTTATAAATCAAGTTCGCTTCCGGTGTGTTAGCGGAAATTGTAAGGTTAGCTACGAAAATGCAAGCTACAACAAATACACTCTTTAAAAAATTCATTGCTTTCATATCTTTAAGTTTTTAAGGGTTTACTATCTTTTTGTTCTTAATCACAATGCAAAGGTAGTGAAACTTTTGATATGAACTAACATTTCGGCTAAATTTTTTCTTGATATTAGCAAAATGTTACCAAATAAAGATATGTTAACAATCTGCTTCTCTTAGTGTGCTTCCAGCCAATTCTTACCCCAACCACAGTCTGCAAGCAAAGGAACTTTCATTTTGTAAGCACTCTCCATTTCGGCTATCACAATCTGTTGCACTTTTTCTTTTTCTTCGGGCACAACGCTGAAGTTGAGTTCATCGTGTACCTGAAGTATCATTTTCGAGCGGATTCCCTCTTCGCGGAAGCGGCGGTAGATACGTATCATGGCTACTTTGATGATATCGGCGGCACTGCCTTGGATAGGGGCATTGATGGCATTACGCTCGGCATATCCGCGTACTACGGCATTGCGAGAGTTGATGTCGGGCAGGTAGCGGCGCCGGCGGAACACGGTTTCGATATATCCCTTCTGGCGTGCAGCCTGTATGCTGCTGTCCATATATTCCTTAACATGGGGATAGTTTTCGAAATAACCGTCTATCAATTCCTTGGCTTCCTTGCGGTCGATGCCGAGACGTTCGGCAAGCCCGAAGACGGAGATGCCGTAGATGATGCCGAAGTTGGCGGTCTTCGCCTTGCTCCGTTGCTCGCGGGTGACATCTTCCAGCTTCTCTTTATATATCTTGGCGGCGGTGGCGGCATGGATGTCTTGATTGGCACGGAAGGCTTCTATCATGTGCGGGTCTCCGCTAAGGTGTGCCATGATGCGCAGTTCGATTTGAGAATAGTCCGCTGAAAAGAACTCACATCCTTCATCGGGGATGAATGCCTTGCGGATTTCCTTTCCGTCTTCGTTGCGCACGGGGATGTTCTGCAAGTTGGGGTTGCTGGAACTAAGGCGTCCGGTAGCGGTTACGGTCTGGTTGAACGATGTGTGGATGTGTCCGGTTTCGGGGTTGATGAGCTGGGGTAAGGCATCGATGTAGGTACCGAGAAGTTTTTTTAAGCCGCGGTGCTCTAAAATCTTCTCTACGATTTCGTGCTTTCCTTTCAGGCTCTCCAACACTTCTTCAGAGGTGACATATTGCCCAGTTTTGGTCTTCTTGGGCTTGTCTACGATTTTCAGGCGGTCAAATAACACTTCGCCTACTTGCTTGGGAGAGGCAATGTTGAATTCTACCCCAGCCAAACGGTGCACTTCTTCTTCTATCTGGTTCATGCGGGCGGTAAAGTGGCGTGAGGTTTCCTTCAGAGCTTCGGTGTCGATGCGCACGCCGTTGCGTTCCATATAGGCAAGTACGGGCACGAGCGGCATTTCGATGTCGCAGAAGAGGGCTTCGGCATCGTTTTGCTTCAATTCCTTTTCCAGCACGTTTTTCAGTTTCAGCGTGACATCGGCATCTTCGCACGCGTACCTATATATATTAGCAGGATCGAGGTCGCGCATATTCTTCTGGTTCTTTCCTTTCGGGCCGATGAGTTCTTCTATTTTGATGGTTTCGTAGTGCAGGTAGATTTCGGCAAGGTAGTCCATTCCGTGATGCAGTTCGGGTTGGAGCACATAGTGGGCTATCATTGTGTCGAACATGGGTCCTTGTATCTCTACGCCGTAGTTTGCCAATACCAGCATGTCATATTTGATGTTCTGTCCCACTTTTAAAGTCTGTGGGTTTTCGAATACCGGTTTGAATTTGTCCACGATGCGTTGCGCTTCGGTGCGGTCGGCAGGGACAGGAACATAGAATGCCTGGTTTTCGGCATACGCGAAGCTCATTCCCACCAGTTCGGCACGTATCGGGTCGGTTCCGGTGGTCTCTGTATCCAGACTGAGAATGGGCTGTGTAAGGATATTTTGTAATAATTGGTCTTCTTTTTCTTCTGTATCAATCAGTTGGTAGTCGAAAACAAGGTCGTCAAGCTTCGTGAGATTTGAATTTTCGGAAGCTTCCGTACTCTCGGGCGTAAAAAATCCAAAGAGATCGCCTTGCGCGGAGGGTGGGGGAGTGGCGGTTTTTTTATCAGTTCCCAATACACGCTCTAAAAGGCTCCGGAACTCCAATTCTTCGAATATCCGCTTGAGTTCATCCTTGTCCGGTTCCTCACGTTTCAGCCCGTCCATGTCGAGAGCGATGGGTACGTCGGTCTTGATGGTGGCAAGAAATTTGGAGAACAGGATTTGTTCGCGGTTGGTTTCCACTTTCGTCTTGATGGCTCCTTTCAGTTCGCCGGTATGGTCGAGCAGATTCTCGATGCTTCCGAACTGGGCAATCAGCTTTTGTGCGGTTTTTTCCCCTACGCCCGGACAACCGGGGATGTTGTCGGCGGTATCGCCCATCAGTCCCAACATGTCGATGACCTGTGCAGGAGACTGTATGTCGAATTTGGCTTTGACTTCTTCGACTCCCATTACTTCAAACTCCTTGTCGCCGTATTTGGGGCGGTACATAAAGACGTTGTCCGATACCAGCTGGCCGTAGTCTTTATCGGGGGTCATCATATAAGTACGTATGCCTTGGCGTCCGGCTTCGGTGGCAAGGGTGCCGATGACATCGTCTGCCTCGTATCCGGATACTTCGAGGATGGGGATGCGGTAGGCGCGTATGATGTCTTTTATGATAGGTACGGAAAGCCGGATTACTTCCGGCGTTTCCTCACGCTGGGCTTTGTATTGCTGGTAAGCCTCGTGCCGGAAGGTGGGTCCGGCAGGATCGAACGCGATGCCGATGTGTGTGGGCTGTTCTTTTTTCAATACATCTTCCAAGGTATTGACGAATCCCATAATGGCGGAAGTATTGAATCCTTTCGAATTAATACGCGGATTTTTGATGAAAGCATAATACGCCCGGTAAATTAAAGCGTACGCATCCAGTAGAAATAGTTTCTCCATTCGTGTAAAAATATTAATGTTTTGAATGTAAAAGTACAAAAAAACGCCGTATTTCAACGTTTTATTATTACTTTTGTGCCCAAATAAATCTCTAATGGACAAGATAGAAATAATCAAGCGACCGATAGAAAGGGAATTGAGCGAATTTAAGATGCTTTTCGATGCCACCTTGACCAGTACCGCTCCGATGCTGGGCGATGTGCTCGGCTATATCCGGAACCGCAACGGAAAGATGATGCGCCCTATGTTGGTTATGTTGATGGCAAAACTATATGGCGTAGTCAACCCCGCCACGTTACATTCGGCTTTGTCGCTGGAATTGTTGCATACCGCCAGCCTGGTTCACGATGATGTGGTCGACAAGAGTGACAAGCGGCGCGGGCAAGCGTCGGTCAACGCGTTGTATGATAACCGTGTGTCGGTGTTGGTGGGCGACTATATGCTTGCCACGAGCCTGCGGCATGCAGCCTATACAAAAGAAATCGAATTGGTCGACTTGGTAGCCCGCTTGGGGCAGAATCTTTCTGAAGGCGAGATTGTACAATTGGCAAATACGAACAATACCGACTTTTCCGAAGAAATTTATTTTGATGTCATCCGTAAGAAGACGGCAGCCCTTTTTACGGCAAGTGCCGAGAGCGGCGCGCTTTCCGTAAAGGCTTCGGCGGAAGATGTGGACAATGCCGCGCTTTTCGGCGAGATGATTGGCATCGCTTTCCAGATAAAGGACGATATTTTCGATTATTTCGAGAACGAGGAGCTGGGAAAGCCTACGGGCAATGATATGCTGGAAGGCAAACTGACCCTGCCCGCCCTGTATGTGCTGAATGAAAAGGCGGATAAGGAAAAAAGGGAATTGGCGTTGCGCATCCGTTCATTAAAGGCTTCGCATGAAGAAATCGCCTCATTTGTATCGTATGTGAAGCAGGAGGGAGGCATTGAACATGCAGATAAGGTGATGCACGATTATCGCAACAAGGCGCTTGCCCTTTTGCCCGAGCAGATGGACGACTCATTGCGTATGGCGTTGACCGCTTACGTGGATTACGTGGTGGAGCGGAAGAAATAAAGGGATTCCTAAAAGGAAGCCGCTTCCGGCGGCCGGCGGACAAGGCTGTATCGGGCATTGCAGTTAGTTGCATAGCCCCATGAAGCTATCTGCATGTCGGACGGGGCTCTCAAGCGGAGAGAACCGTACGGTAGTACAATTCATTCTTGATAGGGCAAAATCGTGTCCTAAGGGTAAAATTAAGTGGGATATTTATCTTATTTTCTCCTTTTTACGTTAATTTTTCCACACAAACAACCAATAATTTCACCAAAATTTTTTATATTTGCTATAATTTTGTTACCGAAATGTGAAGCGAAGTTAAGCCTACTATTATGAAAGGCACATCCGGACAGATAAAAGGGGAGAATGCACCTTTTTCCCAAGACATTATTTCTCCATGTCCCTTTCAGAGTAGACACAGGGACTGACTTTATTTTTAGTACTCATCTTAATATTTAGTTTATGGATTTAGCAAATTTAGTTCGTAGGGCAGGAGCCACGCTATTGCTGGCTATGCTGTGTCTCGTTACGTTTGCTCAAGGAAAGACGGTGACCGGTACGGTTGTAGACGGCACGGGCGAGCCGCTGATTGGAGTAAGCGTATTAGTGAAAGGTACTACTGCGGGAGCGATTACCGATTTCGACGGTAAGTTTTCTATTCCGAACGTGAAAGCAGGAAGTACGCTGGTGGTGTCGTATATCGGGTATGCTACCCAGGAAATCAAGGTGGGAAACCAGACTACGTTTAACATTACGATGGAGGATGATAACCAGTTGCTGGACGAAGTGGTGGTAATCGGTTACGGTACGGCGAAGAAAAAAGACCTGACCGGTGCGGTAAGTACCGTGAAAGGTGATGCGTTAGCAAAGGTTCCTGTAACGAATGTGGCAGAAGCTTTGACCGGTAAGCTTGCCGGTGTGCAGATTACTACAACCGATGGTTCGCCCGATGCGGAAATGATTATCAAGGTGCGTGGCGGTGGTTCTATTACAGGCGACAACTCTCCGCTTTATATTGTGGATGGTTTCCCGATGTCGAGCATGAGCGACCTTTCTCCTTCAGATATCGAAGACATTACGGTGTTGAAGGATGCCGCTTCTACCGCTATTTATGGTTCGCAAGGTGCAAACGGTGTTATCTTGATTACTACTAAAGGTGCTAAAGGTGGAAAGACCGTGGTGAGCTATAACGGTTATGTGCAAGGGAAAAGCATAGCGAAAACACTCAATACGATGACTCCATACCAGTTCGTAATGTATAACTACGAGCGTCAGGCGTTGCGTGGAGCTTCGGCTATCAGCAGTTTTGAGGAACGCTATGGCGCATACGGCGATTTGGATTTGTATCAATATCAGAAAGGTCATGACTGGCAGGAAGAAATGTTCGGGAATGACCAGCTTTCTCAATCGCATAACATCAGTATTACAGGCGGTAGCGAAAAGACGCGCTTTACGTTGAGTGGGACTTATGCCAACGACAAGAGCTTGATGGAAAACAACGGATACCGCCGTTATAATATGAACTTCAAGTTGAAACACGAATTGTACAAGAACTTGAACTTGGATTTGGGTATCCGTTTGGCTGATACCGAGACACAAGGTGTAGGTACCGGCGGAGGTACGTATAAAATCCGTTCATATGATGCCGTAATGAAACCGCCTGTATTCGGTTTATACGATCAGATTGATATCGACCCAAGTACTTTGCCGGAAGATGAATATGACGAGTATATCAATGCGACTCGTGATCTGAATGATCAGGTGAACGATTATTGGAGACGGAAGAATGAACGCCGTTATAATTTTAATGCCGCTGTGACATGGGATATTACAAAGAATTTCACTTATCGTGCAGAGGGGGGGTATGATTATACATTCTTCCAACAAAAGGACTGGTATGGTCCGATGAGTAACAAAGCGGTACAAGACGGCGGTGAGCTTCCGATGGGTGAATGGGAAAAGAAAGATTCGTGGAAACTTCGTGCTGCCCATACATTGACTTGGAAGCAGAACTTCAACAAGACGCATGATGTCAATATTATGATTGGTCAGGAATATGTGGCTTCGGGAAGCGAATCAAACGAAATGATTGGTAAGTTCTTCCAGGAGGATATTTCACCGGAGAAGATGTTTGCCAGTATGGCGAATAATTCAAAGGAAACCGGTGCGCAAACCATTTCTTCTACTTTGGCACAAGAAGACCGTACAATATCTTTCTTTGGACGTGCTAACTATACGTTATTAGATCGTTATTTGTTTACATTCACTATGCGTGCCGATGGTTCTTCTAAGTTTATGAAAGGAAACCGTTGGGGATATTTCCCGGCAGGTGCAGTTGCGTGGCGTATTTCTCAAGAACCGTTTATGGAATCGGCTAAGAATTGGTTATCAAACTTAAAGCTGCGTTTCTCATACGGTACGGCAGGTAATAACCGTATTGGTAGCGCAATGTTCGAAACGACTTATAAAGCTTATTCAAGCAGTAAGTATTATGGTGCAGGGAACCAGCAAAACCCGCATTATACATTAAATAATAATCAACTTGCCAATCCGGATCTGAAATGGGAGACAACTATTACGCGTAACGTAGGTTTGGACTTTGGTTTCTTTAACGAACGCCTCTCAGGTAGTATCGATTACTATTGGAATAAGGTGAAGGATTTGCTGATTGAGATTCCTATCACGGCAATCGGATACACTACGATGCAACGTAATATTGGCGAAACTTCTAATAAAGGTATTGAATTGACCTTAAATGCAGCAATTTTGCAACATAAGGATTATTCGTTGAACTTTAATTTCAATATTGGTATCAATAAAAACCGGGTAGAGAAACTTTCGGACGGTGTGACTTCTATGTCATTTAATTCTGGTGCATTCTCGTCTGATATGCGCGGTGCGGATGATTACCGTGTAATTGTAGGTCAGCCTTTAGGTCTGGTATGGGGGTTTGTATATGACGGCATCTATGGTGTAGATGATTTCGAAACTTATACCGACGCAGCAGGTAAGACCCAATTCCGTTTTGACCAGTCGGGCAACTTTATACTGAAAGAAGGTGTGACAGACAATACCTATATGACGGCAAGTTCGTACGGAGGTCTTCGTCCGGGTGCTATGAAATTGAAAGACTTAGATGGTGACGGTGTAATCACCGAGGACGGTGACCGTACGATTATTGGTAAGACTCAGCCTAAGTTCAGCGGCGGTTTCGGTTTGAATGCTACGTATAAGTGGTTTGACTTGACGGCTAACTTCACATATGTAGTGGGTAATGACGTCTATAATATGGATAAGATGGTAGCATCACAATCGTATCGTAATACCTACGCCAGCTTGCGTCAAGAAATGGCTCCGGTGACATTGGGTGGTAACGCTTGGACTTATTTGGATCAATCGACAGGTCAAATTATTACTGATTATGAAACTTTGAAGATGATGAATGCCAATGCAACCCGTTGGTCAGGCGCTACGATGTCGGACAACAATCCAGTTCCGACTTCATGGGCAGTAGAAGACGGTTCATTCTTGCGTTTGCAGAACTTGACGGTAGGAGCTACGCTTCCGAAAGATTGGACGAAGAAATTCGGATGCAGCCAGTTGCGTCTGTATTGTACATTGACTAATGTATTTTGTCTGACCGGTTATGACGGTTACGACCCAGAAGTAAACTCTGCAATCCGTGGAAGCGGTACCAGCGGTTTGACTCCAGGGGCTGATTTCTCGGCTTATCCGAAGTCTTTCTCATGGACAGCTGGTGTCAATATAACCTTTTAATTGATAAACAAGAAGATTAGATCAGATATGAAAAAGAAATTTTTATATATAACGACTTTGGTTTGCGGGCTGTTTTGCGGTACATCTTGCGACGATATGCTGGACACCGAATCGCTTTCTACGGATAACTTGGAATATCTTTGTTCCAATCCGACGGATGCTCGCAAAATGATTAATCATGTGTACTCATATATGTGTGAAGATACTTATACTTCACGTATGAGCACTAACTGGATGCAGAATACTGATGTAGAGGTTGGTTTTATTGCTCAGGATCAATCGCAAAATGCTGACCGCCGTGGAGTATGGTGCTTGAATATGCGTCAGTTCAATGATATCAAGAACTGCTGGGACAATACGTTGAAAGCCATCGACTTTGCCAATCAATGCATTGAAGGTATTGAAGGAAGTTCGATGTATCAAGAAGGCGATAAGGACATGAAGCAATTACATGGTGAAGCATATTGTTTACGTGCCTATTGGTACTGGCTGATGTGTAACTTCTGGGCAGACGTACCTTTTGCTACTACACCGACTACAGCTGATGATTTGCATAATGACCCGCGTACAGACAAGAACATCATTTATGCGCATTGCATTCAAGACTTAATTAATGTAGAAGAAGAAATGTTGTGGTCAGATGATGTGACGGTAGAATATATGAACCGTGAGTTCGCTTTGGGCTTTATTGCTAAATTGGCGATGTTCCGTGCAGGTTATTCCATGCAGGCAGACGGAACGATGGCACGCTGTGATGAGGCTGGCGAAGAGTATAATGTAACTTATGTAGACGTAAATGGGGTAGAGCAGACTACTACTTGTGCCGATGATTTCTATAAAGTGGCTCAAGCGTATGCTATGAAACTGATTAATCTGAAAGGACGTACGTTGAATCCGAACTTTAAGGAAATTTTCGATAACGAAATCAACAACTGTAATCCTGCTAACGGAGATGTGTTGTATGAAGTAGGTTTTGTTCCTAACTCGGGCGGTGACATCGGCTGGTGTCACGGTTTGAGTGTGGTGGACAGTTCAAAAGGTGCAGGTACTACTTATTCGAATTTAACTCCCTATTATGTAGCTTCTTTTGATCCTGAAGATCAACGCTTGCCGGTCACATGCGTAAATTATCGTTGGTTATATGACAATAAGCAGGCTGCCACCGATGTATTCGGTGTACAGCCGGCAAAATGGTGCCGCTTGGATATGAATGTTTCCGTAGCATCGAAAGGTACAGGTATCAATTGGCCTGTACTTCGCTATGCGGATGTGCTTTTGCTGTTGGCTGAGGCTGAAAACGAAATTAATCATGCTCCTACCAGCCAAGCTAAGGAAATGCTGAAGCAAGTGCGTCAGCGTGCGTTTATCAATGCGGTGAATCAGGCTGAAAAGGTCGATAATTATGTAAATAACCTGACTACATACGATGCGTTCAAACAGGCGATTATAAAAGAACGTGCATGGGAATTCGGTGGTGAGAATATCCGCAAATTTGACTTGATCCGCTGGAACTATTATAGCAATGCTATTGCAGATTGTATCGAATGGATGCGTGATGTGGCTATCAACTATCAGCAATTGCGTGTAAATGGAACAGAATTGATATACGACAAGAACTTGCCTATCGAAGATATGGGCATAGCTCCCCGTCTGTATTACAATTATACCAATGGTGAGGTAGTGTTCGAAAACGATTATTTTACTTATCGTGATAAATCAGTCAGTCCTTATAATACGGCAGAGAGTTTGAAGGATGATGACATTAAGACTGCTAATGCGACATTCGATGGATTGAAGTATATTTCCTTCGTTGAAAGTCTGATTAGTGTAAGTGCTAACGATCCGGAAACCGACCAGCCTTATGGGAAGGACGAGAACGGTGATGACATTAAGAAAGGTGTAGTGCACGAACGTGTTATCTACTCTTGGTTTGGTTTGACAGACGGTGTATTGGTGAATGGCATGGAAGACTTGACTCCTATACGTAGCAAGGTTACTCCGTATGTATTCCCGATACCGACAGACCGTGTGATGTCATCGAACGGTGTACTTTCAAACGATGGTTATGCTATCCGTAACAAATAAAATTTGACAATTATGAAACTGAAGAAATATTTAGTTATGATGTTGTTGGCTGGTGCGGTAAGTTATACTTTTACTGCATGCAGCGATGATGAAACTTTAGGCGATGCCCCCCGAATGTTCCGCCCGGTGGCGACATTGACCGTTGAGCAAAATAATATTGTGGTAGACTGGGAGAATATTAAAGGTGCTACGAACTATGATTTGGAATTGTATAAAGTGATAGGAACTGACGAGACGACCGGAGAAAGTATTTATGAAGAAACTCCTTGCGAAACGGGTACTTGTACGGAATCTCCTTACACATTCTCTAACCTTGACTGGGACGAGCGCTACATTGTTCGTATCAGTTGTTCGGGAGGCGATAAGTCTTCTGAGCAATATGAGACTACAGAAGCCAGCGTAACTTATCTGACCAAGCTGACCGGTATTAGGTCTATTGATAATGCTGTGCGCATTACGTGGGATCAGGGAGGTTCTGTCATTAAGGTGTTTAAGGTGGAAGAGGGTGAGAAGGTAACGGAAGACCCTGCCACTACTCCGGATGAAACTGCTGTAGGTGATGTACGTCTGGTAGAAGTCAGTGACGAAGATTATGCTGCCGGAACAATCGATATTGTTGGATTGAACTCGGAAACCGCCTATACTTTTACCGCTTATAGCGATGCAGACGTACAGGATAATTCAACTTATGCTGGTAAACAGAGCATTGAGACAACGGCTCCGGAAGATTTCGATGCAATGTTCGGAGACAACTACTTAGATATCCGTAACTACGATGAAGAACATGCTGTTGATACGCTGAAGTCCGATGAGTTTTGGGCACAGGTAAGAGAAGGTATGACGATCATTCTTCGCGGTGATTTTGAATACAAAATCAGTAGTGATATTCAGTTTGATAAGTCGGTTAATTTTATGACTGGCGCGACTTTAGGCGGAAATGCACGTTTCATTTCCAGTGGCGGTATGCAGTGTGCCAAAGGTGCTACGGTGGGAAGTGTGACATTTAATAACGTAGACTTCTATAGCGATAAGGCAATTCCGGGAGGAGGTTATGAAGTAAAGGATACGAATAACAAAGGCTTTGGAGGGCGTCAGGTATTTAACGAAAATGGAACAGGATCTACATTGGGCAGTTTGCTTTTCCAAGGCTGTCATTTCGAAGGTTATCGTGCTGTAGTTCGTCTGCAAGCTGATAATGATAATGTACAAAACGTAACATTTGATAATTGTACGTTTAATGGAATCGGGGATCAAGGCGTTGTTACTACGAATAATAAGAAGGCGGATATGCAGAATGTCACGCTGAAAAATTCTACAGTAATGAATATTGTGATGTTTGCCGATTTCCGTGCTTCTGCCAATCCGATGCAGGTAAATGTTGAGAACTGTACTTTCTGTTATGCTCCGATGGAAACAAATGCCAATGCCAACACGCCTCTTTTCCGTTTCGGAAGCAATGACGTGACACTGACTGTTACATCTTCTTTGTTTGGTCCTTCTATGGCATCGAAAGAAAGTAAGGGTGGAGACATCATTACGTATACTGCAGGAACGGTTGGCTCGATTTTCCTGAATGCAAGCAAGGCGACTGTAAACGTAAGTAAGAGCTTCAAGACAGACTTTGGCTGGTGGGCTGACGATAAGGGTACTACTTATCCGATTGATGGCTTGCAAGAGCTTGGAATGAGTGAAACGGAATTATGGCAAAGTCCGTCTACGGGTGATTTCAAGGTGATTGGTAACATTGGAGAGTCTGGCATCGGCGACCCGCGTTGGCAATAAAATATGTAAAAGCTGTATTTCTAAGATAAATGTTCAAAAGAGGCGGTACATCATGCACCGCCTCTTTTTGGCTTCTTATGCAGATGCCCGTATTGGCCGATACAAGCGTTTACATTTGCTGATGTAAGCGTTTGTGATTGCCAATACGGGCATTCGTGTTTTTAAAAAGGAAAGGCTTATAAGGCAGCAATTTCGTCAGCAGTCAGTCCGGTTGCTTGTGAGATGATTTCTATCGGGACACCTAGTTTCTTAAAATTCCGGGCATTTTCAAAGCGTTCTTCTTTCCTTCCTTCTTCCCTTCCTTCTTTCCTTCCTTCAGCACGGCCCTCCAGCCGTCCTTCACCACGGGCGGTAATGATGTTGTCACGCAATATTACGACATTGTCCAAATGGTGGTAATAGGCTTTAAGTTCGGCTTTACTCATCTGTTCCAGACGTAATTTTTCGCGTGCCTCTTCGAGTCCCGGAGCGGTGGCGTCTGCCGGAATATTGCCTGTGTTGAGGAAATAAATCCATTGCTCCAACGGTACTTTCGACCATTTATCGAAGTCGTTTACCTTTAAAATATAATACTCCGGATAAAGGTCGCTTACCTCGTCTACTTGAAATTTCTGCTGTTGGAAGGGGCTGAGGTTTAATAGCTCACCGTTGTGTATGCCCCGGAATTCTGTCTTGCCGTGGTATACCACATCCGTTCCGTTGCCTAAATTGAAGTAGACAATGTTTACGCTGTATATCTTGCGGATATTTTGGTAGCCTTCCCCGCGGTTGATGTATTCTGTGACAAGTTTGGAAGTGCCGAATAACATCCGTTGAAAATAGGCATACTCGGAGTTGTTTTGCACTTCGATGATAAACAGTTCGTCTTTGTCATTTTCTGCCAAAAGGTCTACGCGGTTCTGTTTGTCGTCTTCAGAGTCTTGATTGCTCTCGCTTTCTAACAGCCGCTTTATTTTAATCGGTTCGTTCAGAAGTGTTGTCAGCAGTCCTTCCAACACGCCGAAATTGGCTTTGTTGCGCAGCAGACGCTTCATCGCCCAGTCAAATCGTATGTATTGGTTCTTTTCCATAAATCAGGGAGTTATATGTATATGTGCAAAGATACGTTTTTTCTACACTTGGACAAAGATTGCAAAAGGAATATGTGTTTCAAACCTTACGGCATCACCTTCACTCCCGTGGCATTGACCGTTTTCACATTGTCTGCCGCATGGTCGGGGCGGGGAGTACCCCATGCTACGTTGCACGACTGCAGCCGGATGTCCGAAGCCGTGTCGATGTAGAAGCCGTACGTGTTGCCACGCACGAAGCCTTCGCCGTCGCACGGACGCTTGTCGTAGATACCACCCTCGTAGGCGGTCTTTTTTTGCAGCGAGAGCGACACTTGGTCGAAGTAGATGTGGTTTACCTTTTCGGGTGTGTCGCCGCCTACAAATGCCCCGTTTTCGCTCATACAGCGGATATTATGGAAGTAGATGTGGCTCACCTCGCCGCATGCGCCTTTTGTCGCTCCTTTCGGGAAACGCCAGCCGGCATCCTTGTGGTTGCCTACGGCGCGGGGGTAGGAGGTGACGTAGATGGCTTCAGCCTTTCCCCACCACACGTCGGAGAAGAAGCGGCAATCTACTATCATGTTCGAGAACGTCACGTCGGTCACCGTACCCTCGTCGCGGTTCTGGATGCCGATGCCTCGGTTGCTGTCCTTGATGATGCAGTTGGTGAAGAGCACGCGACGGATGCTGTCCATGTTTTCCGACCCTATCTTGATGGCGCACGAGCGCGAGGTCATTGTGCAGTTGCTCACCACTACATCCTCGCAGGGACCGTATTGCTCGAACTCGCGGCGGTTCTTCAGGCAGATGCAGTCGTCGCCCGACTCGATGAAACAGTTCGCGATGCGCACGTCTTTCGAATGGTCCACGTCGATGCCGTCGCCGTTGCGGATTTTCAGGTTGTTCAGGATGTTGATGCCGTCTATCGAAGCGTCACGGCAGCCGATGAGATGTACGGTCCAGTAGGCGCTGTTGCGGATGGTTACGTCGCGGATGACCAGCTTTTCGACATCCGTCAGTGTCAGCACGTGCGGGCGCGGGTCGAAGTCGGTCACGGGCTTCAGTTCGTACGAGTCTTCCAGTTCCTTGCCCATGAATGCCACGCCGTTGCCGTCGATGGTTCCCGTTCCGGTGATGGACACGTTTTTCAGTCCTTTGCCGCTAATCCACATCATCCCTTCGCCCCGGTTTTCGCCGAACGCGCTTTCGGTGTAGACGCTCTCGTCGGGGTTCGCCAGCAGGCACGAATTGGGTTCAAGATGCAGGTCGACATACGAGGCGAGCCGGAAGGGGCTGCACAAGAAAGTATGTCCGGCAGGGACGAGCACCGTGCCGCCTCCTGCCTTCGAGCAGGCGTCAATGGCGCGTTGCAGGGCAGGGGCATCATCGGTGGTGCCGTCGCCCGTGGCTCCGTAGTCCAGGATGTTGTACACATTGGTTTGCTTCGTCTGGCACGAGCCGAGGAGGCAGATGCCCAGCACGAAAAGCAGCAGTCGGTTTGTCTTAAAGATTCCAGTCATATCAAAATTGGTTTTTAGGTGAATAATTCGGTTATAAGTAGATGTTGAGAATTAGTTTATATAATGTGTCAGCTCAGAAACGCAGATTAGCGCAGATTAGCGCGGATTCTTTTGATTTACTATTTTTCGATTTACGAAGTACGATTTAATGCTCGAATAGTAAATTGTCAAATCGTAAATTAAAGTAATCTGCGCTAATCTGCGAAAATCTGTGTTTCTGATAATATCATTTCATTTTGCATACTTACTTAAATCACTACAAAAATGCGCGGCGACCCCTCGCCGGGGACTTTCAGGGTGTCGGAAAGTGTGCGGCGACCCCTCGCCTCGCATTTTCCACCTCTCAGAAGGCTCTTGGCGGGCAGTCTTCCGGTTTGTTTCCCCAGCCGGGAACAGGCTCCGGACCCATTTCGAACTCCATGGTACCGCCCCGAAGGATGTCTTCGTGGGTGATGTAGTTCTTGGTATAAGGCTTGCCGTCGAGGGTGACGCTCCGGATGTAGATGTTCTCTGCCGAGGCTTCGGGTGCCACGAGGCGGAACGTCTTGCCGTTCTCCAAGGTCAGCACGGCTTCTTGGAACGAGGGGCTTGCCAGCACGTAACAGGGCGTGCCGGGGCACACGGGGTAGAAGCCGAGGGCGGCGAAGACGTACCATGCCGACATCTGCCCGGCATCGTCGTTGCCCGAAAGGCCGCCGGGCGCGTCGAGGTATTCGGTCTGTAGGATGTGGCGCACGGCGCGTTGCGTCTTCCACGGCTGGCGGGCGTAGTTGAACATGAACGCCACTTGGTGGCAAGGCTCGTTGCCGTGCCAGTAACGCCCTTGGCTGAACATCGAGTCGAGCTTCGCCACGTATGCTTCCTCGCCTCCCATGCATTCCATGAGGCCGTAGGGGTCGTGGGGCACGTACCATGTGTAGTGGCAAGGCGCGCCTTCGGTGATGAACGGGGCGAAACGGAAAGCGTTGTCCTCGGCGAGGAAAGTGCCGTCGGCGTGCCGCCCCTGCGCGTATCCGGTGCGGGGGTCGATGACGTTGCGGTAGTTCTGCGCACGGCGCATCAGGGTCTCATAATCCTTTGTCTTTCCCAGGCGTTCCGCCACTTGCGCCAGCACGAAATCATCGTAGGCGTACTCCAGCGTGCGCGACACCTGTTCGCGTTTGTGGAAAGCGTCGGGTACACTGTCTTCCAGCGGGATGTATCCGTACCGGAGGTATGAAGGCAAGGCTCGTCTGCCCATGCCATTGATGTATTCTTCGTGCGTAGAGGGGCTTTCGAAGGCGTTGCGGCGCATTCCCTCGTATGCCTTACGGATATCGAATCCGCCGATGCCCTTCACGTAGGCGTCGCCCAGTGCGGCAATGCAGTGGTCGCCTATCATCGCCGCCGTATAGCTGTTCCAGCAGGGGAAGATGGGGAGCCAGCCGCCTTCTTCGTATTTATGCACGAGCGATTGCATCATCTGTCCGGCGCGGGTGGGGTAGAGCAGGTTAAGGAGCGGATGCAGGGCGCGGTAGGTATCCCATAGGCTGTAGTCTTCGTAATAAGTCTCACCCTCAGGCAATTGGCGGACGGGCTTGCCGGTGGCGAACGAAGGGTAGCGTCCGTCTGCATCGCTGAAGGCGCGGGGCAGGAACGAGGCGTGGTAGAGGGCGGTGTAGAACTTCCGCCGGGCGGTCTCGTCACCGGTCTTTACCTGGATGCTTGCCAGGTGTCGCTCCCAGATGCCGGAAAGCTCCTGACGGGTGCGGTCGAAGTCCCAGTGCGGGATTTCGGCGGCGAGGTTGCGCAGGGCGCCTTCGCGGTCGGTGAACGATGAGGCGGCTTTCACCAGCAGCGTTTCGCCCTCCGTCACGGCGAACTGCACGTATACGCCGATGCCTTGTCCCGACTGGATGTGGGTCTGATTAGCGAAGAGGCTGTCGCCACGGAAAGTGCCGAAGGCGGTGGGCTGGTTCTGGTATTCGATGACGAAGTGCCCGCTGTAGCCTGCCGCTTCGCCCCAGCCCTGGTAGATGCGGTGCACGGGGTTGTAGCCATAGATGCGTCGGTTCAACGTATCGATTTCGATGTAGCCTTCGCCTTCGTCGCTGTTGGGGTTGACCACTAAGTAGGCGTTGCCTTTTTGTTCGTAAGTGAAGCGGAAGATAGCGGCACGCGAGCGTCCGGTCATTTCCGCCTTCAGGTGCTCGTCGGGTAGGGTTACGGCGTAGTAGGAGGGGGTTGCTGTCTCATCGTCGTGCGAGAAGCGTGTGGCGCGTGCTTCGGGTGTGCAGCGCAGCGTGCCGCTTAGAGCCGCGAGGGTCATCGAGCCATAGTCTTGCGTGCATCCGCCCACTATCCAGTGCGAGTTGCGGAAGCCTTGCATCAGCGAGTCGCGGTAGTAATACGGGGCGATGCACTTCAGTTCGGTGTCCTGCGTCTGCGGTGTCCAGAAATTCATGCCGTTCGGTTCGAGCACGGCGGGCAAAGTCTGTCCGTATTCTTCGGTATGCTTGCCGAACATGCCGGCTGTGCGGGTGACGCTGGCTGCTGTTCCCACACGGGTGTCGATACAGCTCAATCTGTCCGGAATAGTTGGGGATGTGCATGACGGCAGGAATGCCGTCAGCAGCAAAACCCAAAGGCTGTTGGGATTGAATCGTTTCATGGCGTTGATGTTTTTTAGGGAGTTAGAAGGAGTTAGAGGAGTTATCGCCCGCTTTAGCGGGCTTAGGAGTTAAAAGCCAATAGTCTTGTTATGGCTCACATTTGCAACGGTATTGTCTTTTAACTCCTAACGGAGCGAAGCGGAGTGATAACTCCTTTAACTCCTTCTAACTCCTTATATTTTAATATATATCTTTTTCTTGTACAACGGATATCCGATGGCTCCCATTACGCTCACGAAGAGCAGGGAGTAGACGGCGGAGGCTACATAAGGATTGCCGATGACGCTGTGGATGGCTCCGTAGACGGCGGGTTTGTACTCCGTGACGTTGAGCACCACGGCGGTCAGCTCGCTCAGCACGTAGAGGAAGAGCGGATTGACCCCGAATACTTCGAAGATGCGGCACCAGCGTTTCTTCCCTTGTGCGTCGATGAAGTAAAGCAGCGTAGCCTGGAGCATCGCCGCCATTCCACACGTGGCGAGGGCATAGCTGGGCGACCAGATGCGCTTGTTTAGCGGCAACCATTCCACTAGCAGGAATCCGGCAGCAGCCAGCAGGAATCCGGCAACGAAGAGCTTCACAATTTTCTGTCCTAAGTCTTGTGTCTCCATTATCAGCCGTCCGCAGAGGAAGCCGATAATCGTGTGGGCGATGGCAGCGAGGGTGCTGGTCAGCCCTTCGGGGTCGACGGGGCTTTTATGGTACAGGTGCTCGTAACCCAAGACCTTTGTGTCCCAGATGGCAAGGATGTTAGTAGAATCCATTGCGTAACCGTTTCCCCACTGGAGCAGGAGAGCATAGCCTAACAGCAGGATACCGGCTATCCACGCCAGTCCTTTGGGGCGTACGTAAAGGGCAAGCAGCGAGACAATGCCGTAGCACAAAGCAATGCGTGGCAGCACGCCTAGGATGCGGATATGGGCAAAGGGCAGGAAGTCGCCTTCGCACGCAAACTCGAACCAGTAGATACCCCAACCGATGAGGAAGATGAGCAGGGTACGCCGCACAATTTTCCGTAGGACGGCAGGGGAGGGTTGGAACTGGAATTTGCGTAGAGCGATGTAGGTGGATATTCCCATGATGAAGAGGAAAAAGGGGAACACAAGGTCGCACGGCGTCAGTCCGTTCCAAACGGAGTGGCGGAGCGAATCGTACGAATATTCCCCTCCGGCATTGTTGACCACAATCATGCCGAATACGGTGATGCCCCGCAGGACATCGAGAGAGAGAAGCCGTTGTTTCATATAAATGGTTCTATTAAATTGAAACGCAGATTAACGCGGATTTTCGCAGATTGTCATTTTATTTGTCTGTCTATTCTGCGTTAATCTGCGAAAAATCTGCGTTTCAATTATATTAATCTGTGTAATCTGTGGTGAGAAGCGACATTGCTTCGCGGGCGGTCTCGATGCAGTCGCCTTCCGCTTCAGCCTTGTACGGATTGTGTTGCAAGGTCCACGGCTCTTCCATGGCGTACCAGTCGATGTCCTGCATCTCTCCGCCGTCCAATACGCCTTGCAGCATTTCCCACCATGCCGCCCAACGCTTGTAGTAGAAGTCCTTCAAGATACCGTTCCATTCCTTGTGGGCATAGTCGCGCAAGCCGCCTTTGTCGGCACACTCGCGGTTGCCCCATGTAGTGATTTGCACACGGGCGTTCCATTCGTACAGGTCTTTTTCTTCGGGTGTGTTGCCCAAACTGCGTGCCTGGTTTATCCAGCGTCCTACGCGGAATTCGCTACGGGTGGCAAGCAGACGGTCTTGTGCCAGTAAGAGGTTGAGGAATTCTTTCGAATGGCGTGCATAGCTGCGCTTGTCAAAGCTCTTGAAGTCGGCTATCGCCCGATTGTAGACGATTCGTCCGCGGTCGGCAAGTGCCTGGCGCACGATGTCCACCAGGTCGTATTCGAAATTGTTGTTGCCCCGGAACTTGTCGGCTGCTTCCAGCATCAGGCGTGCGGCGGCCTCGGTAGAGGTAGGGTCGTAATAGTTTTCCATCTTCGACCAGCTCGATACTTGGAAGTTGTTCATGCTGGGACGTCCGCAGAAGATGGATTCGTGAGGTCCTTGCTGGTTGTTTCCGAAGGGACAGTTGTAGATGCCGTCGGCAAGAATCATCCATGCCTGTTCTATCTTTTCGTCTTTTGCTCCATAGCGGGCAGCCAGATACTCTTTCAGCCAGCTTTCCTTGGTGATTTTCTCGGGACGCCACGGCAATTCGCACATCAATTCGAACATCACCGGATTGTTTTCGCTGCCTTCCATGGTCAGACCGATGCCTTTCAGGTGGGCGGCAAGCGGGTTGTTTTTGGTAAGGTAGAAGTTATTCAGCAGTTGGTCCATGCGCCCGTGCAGCCCAACATTGGCTCCGAAGTTCTCCAGCATACAGAACAGCCAGTCGTGTTGCTCGTATCCTTTCTCGCGCTTCCAAATAGAAGGGATGCCCCACATGGGACGGCATTCGCTGAAGAGGTCAAGGATAAGCAGGTCGCCGTTCTTCAGGTTCTTCATCATTTCCGGACGCGGGTTCTCGGTCCAGCCTTGCACCACCCAGACGGCTTTCGGGTTGACCTGCTTCATCGCATCCATTACCGCCTTGCCGGCTGCATCGAAATCAACTTCTCCGGCATTCTCTAATTCGTGGAAAGGATCCATTGAATAGTAGTTGGCTTTGCCGAAGAGTTTCTCTTGTTCCTCGTAATAGAGGGCGGCGATTTCGGCAAACCGCTTGTCGGTAGGCATTAAGAATGCCGGACGGGTAAAACCGTTCCACAATTCCGGTTCGGTCACGTTCAGTCCCAGTTTCTGGTGAGCGTCATGAGGAACCATGCCCGAGTATCCCGGCAGTACCGGCTCGATACCGTATTCGCGCATCCGTTTCAGGATTTTCTTTTGCAAGGCTTCCTGCTGCGTGTACCAGCTGTCAGGATTCGGCCCGCCCCATCCTTCGAGGTTATTCATCGCCCACCAGGCAAGGAACGCCGGACCGGCAATGAAGCGGTTGGTTTCTTCTTTTGTGTAGCCTAGTTTGGCAAGCATGTTGCGCCATACACATTCCTGTCCCACGGCGGCAAGCGGAAGGTTGATGCCATGCAGTGCCATCCAGTCGATTTCCTTTTCCCAGCGTGCCCAGTCCCAGAAAGCCATGGTATACGAGTAGGTGCAATAGTTGAAGTCGTAGCGCAGGCTTAGGTCTGTTTCATGCCGTTCGGGCTTGGTGACGGGTGGGAGAGAAGCGGGCAGTTCTGCCGTCATGTTGTTCCACGAAAGGTGGATGCCGGCGTAGTATTTCAGGTACCAGTTCAGTCCGGAAGCGATGTTTACGTAGGTGTTTCCGCGTACCACAATTTTGTTTCCTTTTTGGTCCAATTCGAAGAAGTCGGTATCTGCGTTCTTCTGGAGCTGAATGATGAATTTTTTAGATGCTCCCGGTTCGATTCGTTCCAATAGTCCTTTGATAGGGTTTGCAAAAAGAGAGAAGGGAAGCAGGCACAACAAGCCTGCCAGCAAGAGGTTTCTGAGCTTCATATTATTACATTGTTTATAGGTTTTTGCAAATGTAATAAAAATGAACGAATGAACAAAGAAGCCGCATGGGGCTTTTCGCAATATGGATACCGTATTTTCCCAATAAACTGTAGGGGCGTATTGCATACGCCCGAAAACATCCACGTGGATTAGTTGACGCATTCGGGCGTATGCGATACGCCCCTACATGGGATGTTTGCGGAATTTATATTCCGCTATTCATTTTTGGATTGTATACGATGATGCAAAAGGGAAGAACCAGGCTTATTCCCCTGCATCAGGTGCATGGCTTCGTGCATACAGGCAGCTGCGTTGCCGGATGCATATCAGTCTGTCTTATTTTAGAAAAGGTTGACTCATAAATCAGAGTCAAGAAAATGAAAAAAGAAGAAAGTTTTGTGCACGATCATTCTTGCATCCGTGCAGTAGAGATTTACCGTTTGTGTAAAGTTGAGGGGTTGGACAATTCCGCCTTAATGAAAAAATTCGGCATAAGCCGTACGACTTTGTATCGTATATTGTCTACCTTTGAGCGTGAAAACCCTCAAATAGCAGAACAGATGAAACGTCAAGGAAAAGATGTGACTCCGGAAGATTACAAGCGTCTTCAGAATGAACTGGCCCGTTTGAAGAAAGAGCTTGAACGGGAACGCCTCCGCGCCGACTTCTATGAAGAGATGGTCGCATTCGGGGAGGAAGTATACGGCATACGGCTAAAAAAAGCTGGCACCAAGTAGCATGTAGGCTGCACGTCCGGGACAAGCGTCTTTACGGCATTGCCCCGATGTGCCGTCTGCTTGGTGTAAGCAAACAGGCCTACTACAAGCATGAGGACAAGCTTTTGCACCGCCTGGCGCTGGAATCTTTCGTTGTGGACTACGTCAGAGAGGTCCGCCGCAAGGATCCGGGCATAGGAGGAGGCAAGTTGTGGCAGATGTACAACCGCCGTTTCGGCACAGCCTGGCACGTGGGCTTCAACCGTTTTTATGCGATAATGGA
Organism: Phocaeicola salanitronis DSM 18170; assembly: GCF_000190575.1. Taxonomy (NCBI): domain Bacteria; kingdom Pseudomonadati; phylum Bacteroidota; class Bacteroidia; order Bacteroidales; family Bacteroidaceae; genus Phocaeicola; species Phocaeicola salanitronis. The sequence goes on from NC_015164.1 coordinate 2,790,598, forward strand.
ACGCCACGGGCTTAAGCTCCGCCGCCGTAAGCGTCGTGCCGTGACGACCGATTCGCGCCACGGGCTTCCGGTCTATCCGAACCTGGTGAAAGCGCTGATACCCGATGCGCCCTGCCAGCTGATAGTGAGCGACATCACCTACATCGTATGCTGGACGGATCCGTTGACGGGGGAATACACGTTCTGCTACCTTTCGCTCATAACCGATTATTACACAAAGGAAATCGTGGGCTATAGCGTGGGCGAGACATTGGACTCCCGCTATCCCCTTGAAGCGCTGGAAATGGCCTTGCGGCACTATGGGGACAGGGACTTGAGCGGCCTGATCCACCATTCGGACCGGGGCGTGCAATATGCCAGTTACGAGTACACGCGGCGTCTGAAGGAACGTCAGATCCGCATCAGCATGACCGAAAGCGGCAATCCGAAAGACAACGCGGTGGCCGAACGGGTGAACAACACGGTCAAGAATGAGCTGCTCGGCGGCATGACGTTCCTGAACATCACTCAGGTAAGGGAGGCGGTGAAGGCGGCGGTGGACTTCTATAACAACGAACGTCCCCACTGGAGCCTGGACGGCATGACGCCGGCCGAAGCCTCCCGGTGCAAGGGGGAGCTGAAGAAGAAGTGGACCAGTTTCCGGGAGAGGGCCATAAAAGGACAAAGCCGCCCACAGACCGGAAGCCGGCCGGCCTCCGGATGAAACTTACGTTTTTACCTTGTTATAGAGAGGAAGATGAAAATAAAAGCTTATCTTTGCCTCGAAAACGGAAAGGTAAACCCTTTTCATGAAAAAACGGCCACAGGGTTAACCCTGTGCATGAATAGTAATAATACGAGTCAACCCGTACTACGAATAAGACTTAAAGTAGTCAACCTTTTCTACAAAGCTACAGTCCTTCCATCAGTCCTGATAGGTAGGACTGTAGTCCTAGTATATAAGGACTGCAGTCCTGGCACGTTAAAACAGCAGTACTGGCTTATCGGGACTGGCAGGACAGCCCGTTGTCTTTGCCTATGCAGCTACTGTTTACTTTGGAATCATTCGTATTTTATGTTTTCTTTTCAATTCATCTGAGAATTCCGCATAGAGAGCTACGGGGCCCAAGTGCCAAAGCTTCGTAGTTTCCTCTGCCAGTCTTTTGTAAGTATCCGAACTATAAAACCGGTAAAGAGCTGTTCGAAGTGGTATCTTTTGGTCATTGGCGTATATCTGCGCTACCCGGCTTACTTTTCCCGGCAACAGTAAATACAGATTTTGGTTGGTAATTTCTAAGTTCATCCTTTCACCTCCTTTGCTTCTTTAAATATGAGATAATGCAGGGAACATTCCGTATGGAACAGCCATTGGTCAACAAGCACGTATGTCTTCAACTCATTGATTAGCTCTGCGATATGTTTCGTCCAGTTCATAGACATTGACGTAACCTGTACCGCTTTTTTGTCCCAATTTGCGTTTCACCCAAAGCGTAGCCTGCCTTTCTGAAGTTGTCGTATAGAAACCGCTTCCGTAGTCTAACGCCCTGTTGGTTCTTCTTATTTCAGGCTTCTTCACCTGTTCTATACTGCCGTGATAAAGTATCATTTCTTCGCTTCGCTTTTTCGTCTGTCTATCAGTTCTTCTATCTCATCCATTAGCCATTGATGACTTTGCGTGTGAAGCACCTCAAAATTGTCTTCCAAATAAGGCAATACGCCATATCGTTCAAACAAGGTAGCGACTTCTTCACCACTCATTTGATGCTTGTTCTTGTACTGTTCAATGCAGAACGACAAGAAATAGGCTATGTCAAGTTCTTTGTCTTTCTTATCGGTTTTCATTTCTTCATCATATTAACGTGTAGCTTAAACAAACATTCCAATAAACACATCATGATATGGAAAAGGAAGAGGGGAGACTGATAACCGCTTAGAAGAACTTTGTGTCTTCGCCCAGGATGTCGGAAAGAAGCAGGTTGGCAAGACGGCTGGTCCCGAGGCGGAACAGTTCGTTGGTAAGCCATTCCTTGCCCAACAGTTCTTTTACGATCGTATAATATACCACTGCATCATGTACTGTGTTGATGCCTCCGGCAGGCTTGAATCCTACTTTGCGTCCGGTCTCCAGGAAGTATTCCTTGATTGCCTGGCACATCACGAAAGCTGCTTCGGGAGTGGCGGCGGGCTTTTCTTTTCCGGTGGAAGTCTTGATGAAATCGGCTCCTGAATACATGGCGAGGATGGAGGCTTTCTTGATGTTTTCGGCAGAGCCTAATGCGCCCGTTTCGAGGATTACTTTCAGGTGCTTTTCACCACACACGTCTTTCAGTTCCTGTATCTCGTCGCACATGCCTTCATAGTCGCCGCTGAGGAATTTGCCTACCGGAATCACGATGTCTATCTCGTCGGCTCCGGCATGCAATGCCATGGCGGTTTCCGCTACTTTCACTTCGGTGAATGTCTGCGAGGAAGGAAAGCCTCCCGATACGCAGGCTATCTTCACGTTGTCGGCTTCCAGCGTGTCGTGCACGATTTCCGCCATGTTGGGGTAGACGCAGATAGCTGCTACGTTCTTCAGGTCGGGGTGTTCGTCATCGAAGGCATTGATCCGTTCGGTGAATTTCATGACGCTGGTTTCGCTGTCCGTACATTTCAGCGTGGTGAGGTCGATGCAATGGAAGAGGAACTTCTTTACTTCGGGCGTGTCGTTTTCCGCCGCGTATTTCTCGATAATGTGGGCGGTCTTTGCCGCGATGTCCTCGTCTTTTAATGCCGTGTTGTATTTTCCCAATGCCATGTCATACTTGCTGGGTTGGTTCAGGTGCTCTTTGTCTTCCATATCCAAGTTTTGGAAGAGTTCGCTTTCAAATTCTTCGTTCTTGCTCATGTCGTTTTCAATTTTGGGTTGTTTTGATGTCTTTCTTTATCGCGTGCTGTTTTCTTTTCCAGGTTCTTCCGGAAAGCTTCGGTCAGGTTTACGCCCGTTTGGTTGGCAAGGCAGAGCAGCACCCAAAGTACGTCTGCCATCTCGTTGCCCAGGTCGTGTTTCTCGCCTTCCTTGAACGACTGGTCGCCATAGGTGCGTGCCATGATGCGTGCCAGTTCGCCTACTTCCTCGGTCAGTACCGCCATATTGGTCAGTTCGCTGAAGTAGCGTACGCCGTAGGTCTTTATCCAGTTATCGACTGTTTTCTGTGCTTCTTCGATTGTCATAATTATTTAGTTGACAAGTTAACGAGTTGACAAGGGAACAAGGTCTTGAATTGTTATGCAAGGTATTTAGAGCCTTGTTAACTCGTCAACTTGTTACCTTGTCAACTGGATTGTTTTTTTATTCCTTATTCTTCGTATCCATACATATCGTGACGGGACCGTTGTTCAGCAATTCTACTTTCATGTCGGCTCCGAATTCGCCGGTACCTACCTGCTTGCCTAAGGCGATGCTCAGTTCGTTGCAGAAGTATTCGTAGAGAGGAATGGCGGTTTCGTGCTTGGCGGCGCGGATGTACGAAGGACGGTTTCCCTTCTTGGTAGAAGCCATCAGGGTAAACTGGCTGACGACGATGATATCGCCTCCTGCTTCCAGAATGGATTTGTTCATCACTCCGTTCTCGTCATCAAATACACGCAGGTTGACGATTTTCTTGCATAGCCAGTCTGCATCTTCTTGTCCGTCGGCTTCCTCGATGCCAAGCAGGACGAGGAAGCCTTCCTTAATAGCCGATCTGCACGTCCCGTTGATGGTGACCGATGCATGGCTTACACGTTGGATTACTACTCTCATATCGGTTTTTAGGTTTTTCGCAAAGATACAATTTTAGTTTGTAAGTTTGTGAGTTTTTGAGTTTGTTAGTTCTTTCGTTTTTCGAGTTCTTCATGTTTCAATCTACAAACTCTTAAACTTAAAAACTCACAAAGTCTCTTTGATGGTTTGCGCCACGCTCATCCCTACCACTTCGGCGAGTTCTTCCAGCGAGGCTTTCTTGATGCGTGCCACGCTCTTGAAATGTTTCAGCAACGCTTCCTTACGCATTTTGCCTACGCCCTTGATGCCGTCCAGTGCCGAGGCAATCTGGCTTTTGCTTCGCTTGTCGCGATGGAAAGTGATGGCAAAGCGGTGGACTTCATTCTGTATGTTTTCCAATAAGTGGAAGAGGGGAGTCCCCTGCTTGAGTCCGATGTTTCTGGGTGGAAAGCCGAAGAGAATTTCCGAAGTGCGGTGTTTGTTGTCTTTGGCAAGTCCGGCTATCGGGATATGCAGACTGAGTTCGTCTTCGATGACTTGGCGCACCACTTCCATCTGTCCTTTGCCGCCATCGGTTAGAATCAGGTCGGGCAATTCTCCTTGCTCTTCCAGAATGCGTGTGTAGCGGCGGCGTACCACTTCTTGCATCGAAGCATAATCGTCGGGACCTACTACTGTCTTGATGATGTATTTGCGGTAGTCCTGTTTGCTGGGGCGTCCTTTCTTGAATACCACGCAAGCCGCTACGGCATCTGCTCCCTGGATGTTGGAATTGTCGAAGCACTCGATGTGAAGGGGAATTTTCTCCATGTGCAGTTGTTCCTGAATTTCCTTTAGCAGACGGACACTGCGTTGTTCGGGATTCAATTTTTCGGCTTGCTTCAGCCGGTCTACTTTGTATTGCTTTACGTTGAGGATGGACAACTCCAGCAGATGCTTCTTGTCGCCCCGCTGGGGAATGGTGAAAGTTACGTCTTCCATTTCCAAATCTAACTCAAACGGCACGATGATTTCTTTCGACTGGCTTTTGTAGCGTTCGCGCATTTCTACGATGCCCATCTCCAGCAGTTCTTCTTTTGTTTCCTCCAGCCGCTTTTTGTATTCGAACGTGAAGGCTTGGTTGATACACCCGTTGGTGATGTGCAGATAGTTGATGTAGGCGGATTGCTCGTCGTCTTCGATGGAAAAGACATCGATGTTGTGCAGCACCGAACTTACCACTTCGCTTTTCGACCGGTAATTCTCAATCAGCTCGTATTTCTCTTTGATGAGCTGTGCTTCTTCAAACCGCATTTCATCGGCAAGCCGCATCATTTCCTGCATCATCCCTTGGCTCACTTTTTGCGTGTTTCCCTTTAGCAGTTCTTTAATGGATGCAATGTTTGCCATATATTCTTCGTGCGATTGCGCTCCTATGCAGGGACCTTTGCAATTCTTGATGTGATATTCCAGGCAGACCCTGAATTTGCCCGCCTGAATGTTTTCGGGTGTGAGAGCCAGGTGGCAAGTACGGAGAGGGTACAGTTTCTTGATAAGGTCGAGCATGGCTTGCATGGAAGGGAAATGGGTATAAGGTCCGAAGTAGGTGGAACCGTCGCGCACAATCTTCCGTGTCTTGAACACACGCGGAAAGTATTCGTTGCTCACGCAAATGGAAGGATAGCTTTTGTCATCTTTCAGCAAGACGTTGTAGCGGGGCTTGTATTTTTTGATAAGGTTGTTTTCGAGCAGGAGCGCATCTTCTTCCGTGTTTACCACGATGTAGCGTATGTCGGCTATCCTGCTCACCAGAATACGGGTTTTTGCCGAGTGGTGGTCTTTCGAAAAATACGAGTAGACACGGCGCTTCAGGTTCTTTGCCTTCCCCACATAGATGATGGTTCCCTCTGCATTCAGGTATTGGTAGATGCCCGGGCTGGTTGGCAGGTTCATTACGATTCCCCGCAAGTATTCGTTGGTCTTCAGTTCTTCCATTTTCGTAGTTCATTTGAGATGACTAGTTGACTAGGTACTAGGGACTAGGTCTTAGATACTAAAGCTTTCTTCGCCACATCAATGGAGGTATTAAAACCTAGTCCCTAGTACCTGGTTAACTAGTCCCTGCTGATTATAATTGCAAGAGGGTAGTCACTTCCACGTCTTCGGGGAATGCCTTACGCCCGTTCAGCCCTTTCAGCTCAATGACGAAGTTGATGTAGGCTTGCTTGGCTCCGCATTTCTTAACCAGCCGATGAGTAGCCGCCATGGTGCCTCCTGTGGCGAGCAGGTCATCGTGAAGAAGCACTACGTCGTTTTCATCGATGGCATCGCGATGGATTTGGATGGTATCGGTTCCGTATTCTTTGGCGTAGGTCTCTTCGATGACTTCGGCGGGAAGCTTGCCCGGCTTGCGTGCCATGATGAAGCCGGCGCCTAACCGTGCCGCCAAGGCTCCGCCCAGAATAAAGCCTCTCGACTCGATGCCTACTACTTTGGTGATGCCTTTGTCCTTGTACATCTCGTATAATTCGTCGATGAGCCCTTGCAGGCACTCCGCATTTTTGAAGAGCGTGGTTACGTCATAGAACAAGATTCCCGGCTTGGGGAAGTCTGGGATTTCTCTTAGATTTTTTCTTAATGTTTCTTTGTTCATAGCCAGTGTTTTATGATTGTTTCTTAAACTTGTTGTTTCACGTGAAACATTGTGCTTTACCTGCCCAGCAGGACAAGGAGCACGTTGATGTCGCTGGGCGAGATACCCGGTATGCGGCTTGCCTGTGCCAGTGTCTCGGGATCTATCTTGATAAGCTTCTGACGTGCTTCGGTGGAGAGCGAGTTCAGGTTGGCATAGTCGAACCGTCCCTTTATCTTGATGCTTTCCAGCCGGTGTATCTTGTCGGCTATCATCCGTTCGCGGTCGATGTAGCCTTGGTATTTTATCAGCACCTCCGCGGCTTCGAGGGTCTCTTCTTTCCGGTCGGTCACTTTATCCAGTTCAGCTTGGAAGGCGGGGATGTGCGGCGCGATGTTTTCGATGGTGATTTGCGGGCGGCTCAGCAGGTCGATTAACTTGCATCCGTGGGCAAGCCTTGCCGTGCCCAGACTCTCCAGTGTGTCGTTGATTTTATCGGTTTTGATGGAGTAGACCTTGGCAAACTCTACCAGATGCTGTATCATTTCCCGCTTGCGGCAAAGCATGTCGTAGCGGTCGCGCTTGGCAAGGCCGAGGCGGTAAGCCCGTTCGGTAAGGCGCATGTCGGCATCGTCCTGACGGAGCAAGATGCGGTATTCGGCGCGTGAAGTAAACATGCGGTAAGGCTCGTCCACGCCTTTTGTCACGAGGTCGTCTATCAGCACGCCGATGTAAGCCTCGTCCCTTCCCAATACGAACGGTTCGCCTCCGGTGCAGTTCTGGTGTGCGTTGATGCCGGCAATGATGCCTTGCCCGCCTGCTTCCTCGTATCCGGTAGTGCCGTTCACTTGTCCGGCGAAGAACAGGTTCTTGATGACCTTCGATTCCAGCGTATGCGTGAGCTGGGTGGGGTCGAAATAATCGTATTCGATGGCATAGCCCGGGCGGTAAGCCACTACGTTGCGGAAGCATGGTATCTTACGCAGGGCGGCAAACTGGATGTCCATCGGGAGCGAAGACGAGAAGCCGTTCAGGTAAAGCTCGCGGGTCGTTTCGCCTTCGGGTTCCAGGAAAAGCTGGTGTTGCGGCTTGTCGGGGAAGGTCACGATTTTGGTCTCGATGCTGGGGCAATAGCGCGGACCGATGCTTTGGATTTGCCCGTTGTAGAGAGGAGAGTCGGCAAGCCCGCTCCGCAATACGGCGTGCACTTCCTCGTTTGTATAACATGTCCAGCATTGCAATTGCTTCAGGTGGCGCGGTTCGCTCATGAAAGAGAAGCTATGGAAATCATTTTCTCCGTCTTGTGTCTCCATGAGCGAGAAGTCTACACTCCGTGCGTCGATGCGTACGGGGGTACCTGTCTTCATCCGTCCGGCGGTAATGCCGTGCCGGGTGATGGATTCGGTCAGGTGATACGAAGCCGGTTCGGCGCACCGTCCTCCGGCGAGCATCTTGCGTCCGATGTGCATCAGCCCGTTCAGGAACGTGCCTGCGGTAAGGATGACACACCGTGCGTAGAAGGTGACACCCCAGCAGGTGACCACTCCTTTTACTTCTCCGTCTTCTACCAGCAGTTCTTCTACCGTGTCTTGCCAGATATGCAGGTTGGGGATGTTTTCCAGTATCTCGCGCCAGGTCCAGATGAACTTCGCCCGGTCGCACTGGGCGCGGGGGCTCCACATGGCAGGTCCTTTCGAGCGGTTGAGCATCCGGAACTGGATGGCGGTGCGGTCGGTCACGATTCCCATATAGCCTCCCAGCGCGTCAATCTCCCTTACGATTTGTCCTTTGGCGATTCCGCCCACGGCAGGGTTGCAGCTCATCTGGGCAATCTTGTTCATGTCCATCGTAATGAGGCAGGTCTTCGAACCTAAGTTGGCGGAAGCCGCCGCGGCTTCGCATCCGGCATGTCCCGCCCCGATTACAATCACGTCGTAGTTAAAATCCATTCGTCTTTACATTTTAATATACGGCACAAAAATACGAAAAAAAGGTGGGTTAAGCTATGGAATAAGGGAAAAAGAAAAAGGCACCTATATGCATCGGGCGATGCATATAGGTGCGTGGGTGGATGCATATAGGTGCCTGGCTCTGTGTCCTCCGTGGTGAATCACGTCAACCCATTTCCGCCAGCAGGGCGAGTGCCTTGTTCTCGGCGGCTTCCATGATTTCACGCTCGCCCGGACCTTTGTCGTTGATGCCGCACAGGTGCAGGATGCCGTGGATGATGACCCGGTGCAGCTCGGTGTCATACGGGGCATTGAATTGTTCGGCATTGGTGCGCACCGTGTCGAGGCTGATAAACAGGTCGCCCGCAATGCGGTTTCCTTCGGAATAGTCGAAGGTGATGATGTCGGTATAATAATCGTGTTGCAGGTATTGGCGGTTCACCTCCAATATCTTCTCATCGGAGCAGAAGATGTAGGCTATCTCTCCCACCTTCTTTCCATACGTTTGGGCGACGGCTTTCACCCATTCCGTGGTCTCTCTTTTCCTGATAGAGGGCATTTCCACTCCCTCGGTCTGATACGTAATCATAGTTGACTTGTGTTTTTATATTGAACACAGAGACACAGAGTCACGGAGTTTTTTATTTGAGAAAATAAAGATGTAAATGAAAAATTCTCTGTGTCTCCGTGTCTCTGTGTTCCTAAAATTAGAAGAATAAATAGCAAACGAATATCGCGGCAAGGATGCCCGCAAAGTCTGCAAGCAAGCCGCAAGGTACGGCATGGCGGGTCTTTGCTACGCCTACGCTTCCGAAGTACACCGCAAGGATATAAAACGTGGTGTCGGTAGAGCCTTGGAAGATACATGCCAACCGTCCTACGAACGAATCTGCTCCGTAGGTGCTCATGGCATCTACCATCAATCCGCGTGCACCGCTTCCGCTTAACGGTTTCATCAGAGCCGTAGGAAGCGCGCCTACGAAATCGCTATCCAGCCCACACATCTCTACCAGCGAGGCAATGCCTTGGGTCAAGTAATCCATACACCCCGAAGCACGGAACACGCCGATAGCCACCAGTATCGCCACCAGATAGGGGATGATGCGCACGGCGGTGGTGAATCCCTCTTTCGCTCCTTCGATGAATGCATCGTACACATTCACTTTCTTGCGGATGCCCGCCGCGATGAACCCGATGATAATCACGAACAGGAAAACATTGGCAAAGGTGGTAGAGTAGAGGTCGATTTGGTCTTGTGACAAGGTGCTGAAGAACCAGATGATGCCTGTTATGAATGCGATTGCTCCTCCTAAAAAGAGCAGAATCGTGCGGTTCAAAAGGTTGATGCGCTGATAAAGAGCCACGGCAATGATACCGGCAAGGGTGGAAATAAAGGTGGCGATGAGTATCGGCACGAATACATCGGTGGGTTGTGCCGCCCCCAGCTGGGCGCGGTAGACCATGATGCTGATAGGTATCAGGGTCAGTCCCGAAGTGTTTATCACCAGGAACATAATCATCGGGTTGGTGGCGGTATCTTTCTTTGGATTCAGTTCTTGCAAGCCTTCCATGGCTTTCAGCCCGAGGGGCGTGGCGGCATTGTCCAATCCCAACATATTGGCCGCCATGTTCATAAAGATGCTTCCCGTTACGGGATGCCCTTTGGGAATGTCGGGAAAGAGTTTGGAAAACAAAGGGCTAAGCACGCGCGAGAAAAGGGCGATGACTCCGCCTTGCTCGCCAATGCGCATGATGCCCATCCAAAGTGCCAGCACACCGGTCAGCCCGAGGGAAATCTCGAATGCCGACTTGGAAGAGGCAAAGGTGGAGTTGATGATGTCGGGGAATACCTCCGCGTCACCAAAGAATACCAGCCGTATTGTGGCAACAATAAAAGCCAGCACGAAGAAAGCAATCCAGATGTAGTTCAGAACCATAGTCTTATTGTTTTGTCAAGTAAGCAGATGTCTTTATGAAACGCAGATTAGCGCAAATTTTCGCAGATTATTATTTTCCCTATCTGTGAGAATCTGCGTTAATCTGCGTTTTAAAGTTGGAAACATAAAGATTTGTGCCTCATTTTCTGTTATTAAAATTCTCCGCAAAAGTAAAGAATTAATTCCGAAAATGATAACTTTGCATTCATGAAATACATTCGATTCCGATATATTCGTTGGGCGGTACTGGCTCTGCTTCTGATAGGTGTGTGGATGTTCCGCTGGATACCCGGTGCCGGAGAATGGTACGCACGGGAGGTATATCCTGGGCTTTCCGTTTGCCTTTCGGGTGTGGCTTCGGTAGTTCCGTTCTCGCTTTGCGAAGTGACGGTTATCGGGATTGGAGGCTTCCTGCTGGTTTATCCTTTTGTGGCACGGCGGAAGAAACGGAGCGGATGGCACATCTTAGGGCGTGAAGTGGAAGTGTTGGTGTGGGTTTACGTCTGGTTCTATTGGGGCTGGGGGATGAATTACTTCCGGAATGACTTCTTTTCCCGTTCGGGCGTAGCGCGTGTTTCGTATGAAGAGGCACGGTTTCATCGTTTTCTCGAAGCCTATACCGATAGCTTGAATGCCACGTATGGTGTGCAGATGTCCTTGTCTGAAACCGGAATGCAAAACGAGGTGAAACGGATATACCGGCATGTGCCGGAGCGGTTCGGGCTGACCGTTCCGAAAGACTTTCAGCATCCGAAGCGCTCTTTGGTAAACGGACTGTATTCGAAAGTCGGTGTGCTGGGCTATATGGGACCTTTCTTTGATGAGTCGCACGTCAATCACGAATTGCTTCCGGCACAATACCCGTTTACGTATGCTCACGAGCTTTCCCACCTGCTGGGCGTGAGCCAGGAAGCCGAAGCCAATTTCTGGGCGTATCAGGTTTGCGTCCGCTCCGCAAATAGGTACGTGCGCTATTGCGGATACTTCGGTTTGCTACCTTATATATATAGGGACGCTTATCGGATATTGGGCGAAGCCGGCTGTAAAGAATGGGCAAGCCATATCCGTTCCGACATTATGCGGGAACTCCGCGCGAAAGAAATTTATTGGGGAGAACGGTATAGCCCGTGGATAGGTGCGGTACAGGATGCTGTCTATAACTGGTACCTGAAAGGAAACTGTATCCCGTCGGGGACGAAGAATTATGGCGAGGTGACAGGTATGATTCTTTCCTTGCCCGAAAACTGGTGGCAATGAGGCTGCGAGAATTGAAAAATTACGTAGGGGAGGCGGGAAGGTCTTTGATTTTGCGATTCTGAATGGTTGAAGGATACCGTATGGGATAAGTTTTCCTTTCTATTTGTCGCAAATAGGAGAGGATAGGATGCAGATTTGTTTCCTTTTGCTTGGCTATTTGCGCTTATCGTGTCAATTTGATGAATTTACGTTGGTTGATATCTGATGCGCATTTAGAAAAATATCCCGCAATTCATGCTCCGGTTTCAAGTTCCTTCTATTTTCGTCCGAAATCAGCCGGTACTTCACCCCATTTCTCAGTCTCCCATTTTAGTAAAGGAGTGGTGTAGGCATTTTCTTTCAACCATTTCTCGGCACGTTCTATCAGGCGAAACAATTCTTCGGTCTTTGCCGTACGCTCCAGTTTGGTTTTGCATTTCTTTTGCTTCACCCAGCTCAAGGCGTTCCGGCTATCTGAATAGACAGGCATTGAGATGTTCTTTTGTTTTAACAAAGCAAGGGCATGTACGATGGCAAGGAATTCGCCGATATTGTTTGTTCCATATACGGGACCGAAGTGAAAGATTTCCTGCCCCGTCAACAGATACACACCCCGGTACTCCATCGGACCTGGATTACCGCTGCATGCCGCATCTACGGCAAGGCAATTCAAGTCGAAACCGGAAGGCAAGCGTTTTTCAAAAGATTGGCTTGCCGTTTCTTTATGGGGCTGCAGGTAATGGTGCGGAGGGGTAACCAATGCCTTTTCTGCTTCTTCACGTGTATCAAACGATTTATAGAGCGCACCCTTATAGCCTTTAATCTGTAGCTGGCAATCTGTCCACGAGTCGTACACACCTGGTTCTACGCCTTTCCACACCACGTAAAATTTCTTCTTTCCCATATAATTTCTTTTTTCACCACAGATTACACAGATTTTCAATCAATTTTTTAATCTGTGTAATTTGTGGTGAAGCTGTTTCTTACATGCGTTCAGGCACTTCGATGCCCAGCAATCCCATGGCTTCTTTCACAATCTTGCCCACGTTCTGGCTCAGAGCAAGGCGGAAGACTTTCAACGCTTCGTTTTCTTCGCGCAGGATGCTGAAGTCGTGGTAGAACTGGTTGTATTCTTTTACCAAGTCGTAAGCATAGTTGGCAAGGATAGACGGGTTATAGTCGGTACCTGCCTGATCTACGGTAGCCGTAAAGTCTGCAAGCATCTGAATCAGTCCTTCTTCTTTTGCTGTCAGTTCCATGCCGGCTGGGATAACCGCCGGAATCGTGATGCCGGCTTCGGCTGCCTTGCGCAGGATGGACTGGATACGGGCATACGTGTATTGGATGAAAGGACCGGTATTCCCGTTGAAGTCGATAGATTCTTTCGGATTAAAGGTCATGTTCTTGCGCGCATCTACCTTCAAGATGAAATATTTCAATGCGCCCAATCCTACGATGCGGGCGATGTCATCGGCTTCTTCCTGTGTCAGTCCGTCCAGTTTGCCCAACTCGTTGCTGGTTTCCTTAGCAGTCTGAATCATGGCTTCCATCAGGTCGTCGGCATCTACCACGGTACCTTCGCGGCTCTTCATCTTTCCTTCGGGCAATTCTACCATGCCGTAAGAGAAGTGCACCAAGTCTTTTCCCCACTCGAATCCCAGCTTGTCGAGCAGGATAGAAAGCACTTGGAAGTGGTAGTTCTGTTCGTTGCCTACCACGTATATCATCTTGTCTATCGGATAATCGGCAAAGCGCTGTTCGGCAGTACCGATGTCTTGGGTCATGTAAACCGAGGTACCGTCGGCACGGAGCAACAGTTTCTGGTCAAGTCCTTCGGGGGTAAGGTCTGCCCATACCGAACCGTCTTCCTTGCGGTAGAAGATACCTTTTTCCAGGCCTTCCAACACTTTCTTTTTCCCTTCCAGATAGGTGTTCGATTCGTAATAAATCTTGTCGAAGCTTACTCCCATCATCTTGTAGGTCTCATCGAATCCGGCATATACCCAGTTGTTCATCTTCTCCCAAAGGGCACGCACTTCGGGGTCGCCTGCTTCCCATTTGCGGAGCATTTCACGGGCTTCCTGCATCAAAGGCGACTGGGCTTCGGCTTCTTCTTTGCTCAAGCCTTTTTCCATCAGTTCGGCTACTTCGGCTTTGTAGTGCTTGTCGAAGGCTACGTAGTAATCGCCTATCAGGTGGTCGCCTTTCTTTCCCGATGATTCGGGAGTCTCGCCGTTGCCGTATTTCAGCCATGCCAGCATGGATTTGCAGATGTGGATGCCGCGGTCGTTCACGATGTTGGTTTTCACCACGCGGTTGCCGTTGGCAGCCATGATATTGGCAAGTGCATTACCCAGCAGGTTGTTACGCACATGTCCCAAGTGGAGCGGTTTGTTGGTATTGGGCGATGAATATTCAATCATCACCAGCGGAGCCTTCTCGTCGGCTTTGCGGATACCCCATTGCGCATCGGCATGGATGCGGTTCAGCAAGTCAATCCATACGTCCGAAGCAATCGTCAGGTTCAGGAATCCTTTGATGACATTATAGTCGGCAATGGCAGGTTCGTTCGCCTTCAGGTATTCTCCGATTTCCTGCCCGGTTTGCTCCGGTCCTTTCTTCGAAAGTTTCAGAAAAGGGAACACTACCACTGTCAAGTGGCCCGCAAACTCTTTCTTCGTCTTTTGCAACTGCACCATGGCGGGGGTAATCTCCGCTCCGTACAGCTTCTTCACTCCGTCGATAACGGAAGCTGTAAGTTTGTCTTCTATTTTCATGTGTATATCTTTGTGCGTTTGTTTTTTACTTTGTGCGCAAAGGTACGAAATTTTTTTAAGTTAATGCACAAATCTGTACTGCGCCAAATCGTAAATCGTAAATTGTCAAATCGTAAATCAAGCGGTTTTCCAGTCCTCCACCGTCCCCGTCTCGGAAGAGAAGCTGACACCTATTTTATATAAGGTGCGCGGGTCGGCTTCGTAGGGTCGGGCGTAGCCTTTCGCCTCTATCTGCGCCAACGCTTCGTCTGCCGTGCCGTCTCGTTTGAACTCGAAGATATAGATATAGTCATCGGTCTCTACGATGCAGTCGGCACGCCCTTGGCTCTGCTCCTTTTCGGTATAGACCGTGTAGACGCTTATCAGGCGGAAAATCAGGTAGAGCGTGTAGTGGAAGAAGCGTTCCTTCTCCGTCTCGCTCTTCTTGCTGCGCATCGAGTAAGGGATGCCGGCGAGGAAGGAGGTGAACAGCTTGCGGAGCTGCTCCAAATCACCGTGTTTCAGAGACTCCACCACGTCTATAACCCAATTCCCCATATTTTCTTTGGATTTCAGGTAATCGGAAGCGATTAAGGACACGAAACCGTTCTTTACTTCATTGTTCGGGAAGTCGAGCAGGAAACGTTCGTATACAGGCTCATATCCTTTGATGGTCAGATAGCCGCTCTGGTAAATCATCGGCAGAGGCTTTTCCACGTCCGCCTTGTAATCTACAAACTCTTCGGGGCGGTAATAGCGTCCGGTCAGTTCGTTCAGGTTTTCTTGTGTATGGTTCAGCAGGCGGATCAGGTAGGTAGGCGTGCCGCTGGCAAACCAATAGTCGCGGAGTGTCTTTTTGGCAAACGCGTTCAACAGGCTGAACGGGTTGTACATGTCCGTCAGGTTGCCGCTGAAGTGATAACCGTCATACCGGTGCTTCAGCATGTCCAGCATCCTTTCTTCAGTAACCTTATATTTCGTGGCCAACACCTTGATAGGTTCGGCAAAATAACGCTCCAGCTCTTCCTGCGTGATGCCGCAGAGCGTTTCATACTGCTCGTCCATGCTGATGTCGCTCGGCTGGTTGAATCCGCTGAACACGCTCACCTGAGAGAACTTGGTCACACCTGTCAGCAGGACAAACTGGAGGTCTTCGTCCGCTAATTTAAAGGTGGAATAGAAACCTTTCAGGATTTCCCTGTGGGCGTCCTCCAGCAGACGCTTCTCTCCGCCTACCGTAGTCGTGTAGCCCGTATCCAGCACATCGAGTATCGGCTTGTCGTATTCGTCTATCAACACCACGCACCGCCTGCCGTACTGCTTGTGCGCCTGCTGCAGCACGTAGGCGAACCGGTCGCCCAATGTTTCCCTTCTTGCATCTTTGCCATATTGGTCTTCCCATGAAGCAATCCTGCCCTCTATCTTTTTCTCCAGTATTCCGGCTTTGGTGAAATTATCTCCGTTGAAGTCGATATGGAACACGGGATATTCCGCCCATTCCGTCTCTAACTTGTCAATGGCAAGCCCCTTGAACAGTTCTTTCCGCCCTTGGAAATAGCATTTCAGGGTAGATACCAGCAGGCTCTTGCCGAACCGGCGAGGGCGGCTCAGGAAATAAATACTACTGCCCTTTACCAGTTGGTAGATTAAATCGGTTTTGTCTACATAGACATAACCGTCCTCTATAATTCTGTCAAAGCTCTGGATTCCTATCGGATACTTCATCATGGCGCATGCTTTTTTGAATACAGATACAAAGAAACGATTTTATTTCGAGAATATCAACCTGCCGCTATAAAAGAGCAGTGTTTTTTTTGATTCCGCAAACATCCCCTGTAGGGGCGTTTGCGGATATTCAATTTTTTTATATCTTTAGAAGCTGTTTTGAATTTATCGTGCGATGATTTGGGATGAGTTTTTGAGGCATTTTCGCTTCTGTGATGAGGAAGATAGCGGGCTATCTGACGAAGAACAGGAGCGGAAAGGACCAAAAAATCGCCCAAAGCACACACGAAAACGAACACATCAAGCCAAGAAAAACTTTTTGGAGAAATTCAAAACAGCTTCTATATCCTAATGTAAACAAAAGCATAAGTCATGACAAAGAAAGAAGCGTTGAAACTTTTTGAGGACAAAAAAGTCCGTACCGTATGGGATGATGAGCAGGAGAAGTGGTATTTCGCCATTGTAGACGTTATTGCCATTCTTACAGACAATGATTATCAAGGCGCAAGAAATTATTGGAAAGTTCTGAAAAACAGGCTCGCTAAAGAAGGCAATGAACCGGTTACAAACTGTAACCGGTTGAAACTCCGTGCGGCAGACGGCAAGATGCGGCAGACGGATGTAGCCGATACCGAACAGCTTTTCCGGATTATCCAGTCGGTCCCTTCGCCTAAAGCCGAACCTTTCAAGCAATGGATGGCACGTGTAGCGTCCGACCGCATTGACCAAATGCAAGACCCGGAACTTTCCATAGACCAAGCAATCATCGACTATAAGCGGCTGGGCTATTCGGACAATTGGATTAACCAGCGCATCCGCAGCATTGAGGTGCGCAAGGAGCTTACGGACGAATGGAAGCGTGGAGGGCTGGAGGAAGGCGTGCAATACGCCTCGCTGACGGATATTATTACGAAAGAATGGAGCGGGCGCACCACGAAAGAGTATAAACGCCTGAAAGGCTTGAAGAAAGAAAACCTGTGTGACAATATGACCAATGTGGAACTGGCTCTTAATACGCTTGCCGAAGCGTCTGCCACGGAGATTTCCAAGCAACGTAACCCGAAAGGCTTCAAGCAGCATGCGGAGGTGGCTCAAAATGGAGGCATGGTGGCAAAGGTGGCACGCGAACAGCTTGAACAGCAGTTAGGGCGTACGGTCATTTCGTCTGCAAAGGCGAGTGATTATTTGCTCCCTTCCGAAGAAACGGAAGAGGACGCATGACTTCTGAAATCCCTACTTTATATGAATTTGACATATCCTCCCCGAAAAAGTAATATATACTTCATCCGCCGATGAATATATACTTCGATGGCAGTTGCAGTATATATTCATCGGCGGATGAAGTATATATTACTTTCTAATGCCTGTATATTGGCGAAATTCGGGACAGCCTGTATGCGGGAAAAGAGGCTCATCCTCTGCAGCGGAGAAGATATGCTGTTGTGGCGGATGTGGTGAAAGATCACTTGATGTCAATCATGTGGATTTTTTCAAGCTCGATGGTTACGTCAATGGAGAGCATGGTGAGGAAATATTTCTTAAAGTCATATTGCTTAAGTATGTTATTCTTGAAATCACCGGTTTCATGGATAATCCCGCATATTTTATCGATTTGATTTTGATAATCTTTATCTTTGTCTTTATCTTTATCTTCTGAAGTGAATATGTCATGTTCATAGCTTAACGTAGTGACTTTAGCATTATCGAACAGACGGTTCCGCGAACGCCTTAATCCGTCGTAGGGCTTGGGGATAGGCTTTTCTTCTTTTTCCCTTTCTCCCTTTTCTTCAATGAACGGAGGAACTATTTTAGCCAAATCGGTATATGCGCCCAGTCCGCCCCTTGTCTTTGTCCAGTCATCCACTTTGCTTATATGTTCGCGTGTCATGATAGATGCGGCGTTTCGGGACGCGTCATAATCTTTGCCGCCGTTTTTTTGAGCCATAATCTTGCCCGTTATGCTGCGGATTGCTTCGATGAGATGCAGAGGCTTGTATACCAATGTGTCCAAATCGTTTTTCACCTCGTCAAGCTTCATGTTCCTGTTTTTCAGATGCATCAGTGTCGTGTCTATTTCTACATCGTAGTTTCGGAACAGCAGCTTCAGTTCATGCATCTTTTGATAGATTTCAGGATCATTGTTGTATTTTTCCAGATGCAATGCATCCTCAGAAAGGATTTTAAGTTTTAGCAAATGTTCTTCCGAGGGGTATTGACCTATTTTCTTCTCCTCTTCTTCCGTTTCATCGGAGGCGGATTCCAAAATCTTTTGGCTGAATGCCAGCGTACACACCAGGTTCCGGTACAAGTGTCTGATCAGGTCGTTGAATTGTCCCTCAAGCACGTTGAGAGAGGCGCGCATCACGTTGTCGGCGGTTCTCTTTGAAGCTTCATAGCCAAGTTTGGTAAACTTATAGCTAATGAATGCAATAACCAAACCGGCAATTGTAAGAAAAATCGTAAAGATTGCAATCTTGACATTCAACTTGTCTATATCGTCCCCGAACATGATTTTAACCTCGTCCATTTTATCTATAGCAGACGAGATTTGAACTTGTATGGCATCTAGGCTCGCTTTTACAGGCTCGGCCTCTTTCGTGATAGAATCGGTTGTTATTGAATCATTTCCGTTTGGGTTGGGGAGTGCGTTTACGGAAAATACACTAAGCGTTGACGCAATGAGGGCGAAAATAAGTTTCTTCATAATGTCTGTTCATTTAAGGGTTTTGGCAAAGATAATCTATTTTTCGAAAAGAAAAAAAAGCGACTCGAAAGAGCCGCTTTTTTTATTTATAGAGTAATGATTAGTGACGAATAACGTTAAACTTAACATCTGCTTCGAGAACAAGTCCCCACTTATCAGTAACTTTAATTGGCAATGTTTCACTTGCAGTAGCTTCAACAGGTTCACCTGTAACTTTGAAGTAACCGTCTTGTGCTTCAATACCAGTTACCGGATTTGCTTCAACTGCATCCTCCGGAGTAACGGCTTTAATGTATTTAGCTTTTGAAGCGTCAAATGTTACATCATATACCTGCGGAGTTTCCCATTTATGAGCTTTATTATCTACTGGCATCAAACTGTATTCAAGAGTATTATAATCGATGAGTTTAATCATTTCATCTGTAATCTTAGCACCCTTAACCAAGTCGTTACCATCAATAGTGATTTCACCATTAGTTACTTCGATTGCGCCTTCGTAAATCGGACTCATCAAGCGGATATTGAATGAATACTTAGTATCTTTTGTATCATTGTACTTCCAGCCTGCGTAGTTGTCTTTACTAACTTTAAGATTCAAGATTTCTCCATAACCACCTGCAGGTTTACCATCTTTTACATAAGCAGCATTAAAGTTAAGAGTCTTAGTGCCAAATCCAGTTTGAGTACCTAACTTGAACAATTCATCTTCCGTCTTATCAGTTTCACCCACTTTATCAGTTTTGCTCAAAGCTGTTACCGTAGCATCATCTACACACTTCGTGAAGTAGTCTTTCAAGTTAACTGCTGTAGAAGGTTTTGTTGGAGGATTAGTTGTTGCATCACCTACATTTCTGAAGTAAGCAGTAATAGTTTCCAATTCAGTGTTATAGAAACCGCTTGCGATTTCGAACAAGTCGCTCAACGGCTCTGCAACGAAGGTCACAGGAACGATAATGTTGTTGACTTCCTGAGAAGAAACATTATTGAATGTAACCTTAGCATAGTATTGCTTGTTAGCTTTCAATGCGTTTGCTTTTTCATATACATTCATCTTAATAGAAGCCAAATCAGCTGCATCTGTAGCTGCAGTCTTACCGTCAGCTTTCAGCAATTGGTAAGCCAAACCTTTACCTGTATTAGAAGCATCTATTACGACTCCATTATCACTTGCGGTAGAAGCTTTACAATCTTCATTATCAAAGATTTCAATAGTAGTATTAGTCAAATCAGTTGCATTGAACCATTCTTGCCATGCTGCGTCACCCAAAGCTTCCTTCATTGTGTTGATGTCGATGCTGAATGCATCATTCTTGTCATTCTTGTCAGACAAGTTGCTCAACGGGAAGGTTACAGGTGCGTATTCAGCTGCTGTATCAACTGCATCGCTCAATGAGATTTCATATTTTGCGACTCTTACATTACCCAATACATCCAAAGTATGAACATACAAAGTCAATGCTTTTGCAGCAGTAGACACGTCCGGACGTTTAGTGATTTGGAATGTACGTGCTTCATCATCGGTCTTAACACCATAATTAGTCGCATCTTTTTCGCTAACTTCGAAATACAAGTCATACAAAGCTGCATCTTCCGTTGCATTTTCAATTGTATAAACTTGGTCTTTGTTTACTTCAACTTCAGCTGCAGTCAAAGTCGCAACCTCTGTACCCAACGTAGCTTTATCATCATCACCCTTATAGCCTTTAATTTGGACAGCAAGCATTCCAACAGCATCTTTTGTTCCAATAGCGACATTGTATGCAGAACGTGCAGTACTATTTGCATTTACAGCATAAGCAATGCAATCATTAATATTATAAGTAGCAGCATCAAGATCAGCAGCTTTAGCTTTCTCTGTCAATTCTTTTTCGAAAGCTTCTCCTTCACTCTTTGTCAGGACTTTCATATCCATAGACAAAGTATATAATCCATTACCATTATAAGCGGCACGACCTTGAGCATCACCAATAGTCAATCCATCATCGTCTATGTCTGTAGAAGTGGCACTTAACGTAACATTGCTTAAGTTTTCGTTCTTCGCATTTGTCAAATAATATTCAACTTCTGTAGCAGGTGCGTCTACCGGATTAATGCGTACGTTCAATTCAGATGAAGTAAAAATAACAGCCTTATCTTCGGGCATTGCAGCTTTTCCAGCCCATTTTTCAGGTTTATTAAAGACAGCCTTAGTAATTGTAAATGTAGAACCCTTTGCTGAATTTGCTTTAGCAACATCAATAGAAGTAATCAAAGAAGCTGCGCTCGGCAATTCAACTTCTTGTTTTGTTCCGTCTGCATCATAAATAGTGAATACGAAGCCTTCAGCTTGGCTACCCGATACAGTTACGCCTGATACAGGAACACCGGTTGATTTGTAAGTACCGTCTTCCTGCAGAACAGACCACATACCATTTTCAATAATTATTTGATCTTGAGTCTCAGTTCCAGGAGCTACAGCAAAATCTTGAGCTACGCCATCGATATACAGAACGCCGTCTTTAACTTCAACGGTGCTGCCTACCTGATCTTCCAAAGTGATAGTTTTCGGTCCTGCAGTCTTAAAGGTAATAACAAGACCTTCAGCAGACTTTTCGACATTGGTAACATAGTCACCATTATCAACGGCACTCTGCAATTCACTTACAGCATTCTTCAATTCTGTAAGTTCCGTGCGCAGACCGTCGATGTCATCATCATAGTCTTTACAAGAGGTAAAAGTTCCTGCCGAAGCGAACAGAAGCGCTCCGAACAGCAGTGCACTTAAATACTTTTTTCTCATAACAAAATAAATTTAATTTATAAATTAAAAAACTCAAATCGTTCTAACTCAAGTCGTTACATACACCGCCGAATCCGACCGAAACCCCTGATTTTCAGCCCCGTCAGTATTCGCGCCGATAACTGAACCGGCTTCTTTAATGTGTTGATAATGAATGATATGTAATTCGTGATTTAAGGTTTTATAACAGAACGGCGCAAATCTGTGCCGGTTTGTTGGTCTAAAAGCCAGACCAACAAACCGGAAATTGTTGATAATGAGGACTCTTTGAGCCTTATTTGAATGAGAATCTTATATTGTGAAAGATTGTTATCGGTAGATTAAAGTAGAGAGATAATTTTCCGAAAACATTTCGTTTGCGATGTCTTGCAATTGTCCGGCGGTAAGGGCTTCGATGCGGCGGAACACTTCTTCTTTGTTTTCGTAATGCTTGTAATGCAAGAAACATTTCGCCATGTCGAGGGCGTTATTCTCAAAGTTGTCACTTGCTACGCCGATTTGCCCGATGATTTGCTTCTTTGCCGCATTCAGGCGGGAATCGGTCAACGGCTGTTCGCGAAGCTTACGCAACTCCCTTTGCACCAGTTCGATGCAACGGTCGGCATCTTCCGGGTCGCATCCGAAATAAATGCAGAACGTACCTGTATCGGTATAGGCGGTCAGATTGGATTCTACGTTATACACCAACCCTCTTTTTTCGCGCAAAGCGACATTCAACCGGCTGTTCATGCCCGGCCCGCCCAGAATATTATTCAGCAAGTAAAGTCCTGTACGCCGTTCGTCGTATGCGCTATAGCCACGCCCGCCTATCATGACATGTACCTGATGCGTGTCTTTGTGCACCGTGACTTGGCGCGGCACATAAGGTCCGGGAGCCTGGCGGACATAGTTTTCCACTTTGCCGAAAGGAATCATCGCCGTGACCTTCTCCATGGTGCGTACGATGCGGTTGAAGTCCAGATTCCCTTGCACGAAAAAGACCAGATTGTCCGGCTTGTAATAACGTCCCACAAAGTCCAGCGCATCCTCGCTCCGGAAGTTCCGAAGCTGTTCGGGCTTGCCCAAGATGTTTCTTCCCAGCGGGTGATTGGGAAAAATCAGTTCCTCGAAATCATCGAATATCAGTTCTGCAGGACTGTCTTCGTAGCTTTGTATTTCGTCGATGATGACTTCTGTCTCCTTCTCGATTTCGTTTTGCGGGAACGTGCTGTTGAATACGATATCGGTCAGCAGTTCCGCAGCGCGCAGGAAGTCTTCTTTCAGGAAAGCGCTATAGATAACGGTCTCTTCCTTGTTGGTATAGGCATTCAGTTCTCCTCCCACATTCTCCATCCGGTTCAGGATGTGCCATGCATGGCGTTTGCGTGTTCCTTTGAATATCAGGTGTTCCACGAAATGCGCCATGCCTTGCTCGTCTGCCCGTTCATCCCGAGTGCCGGCATCCACGGCGTAACCGCAGTATGCCACATTTATCGGATTCGGTTCGTGAACAATACGTATTCCATTGGGTAAAGTCGCTGTCTGGTAGCCCATATTCTTTTGGTTTAGCATAAATTCGGCTGCAAAAATACAATAATCCTCATTGTGTTTGCAGAAAAAATGCAGATATTTGCAGGTAAAACGAAAGAATTTAAATACTGAAAAAGCATGGACAAAATAGCACTGTTCTGTTCCGCATCCGATGCGATAAATCCTGTTTATGCCGAAAAGGCAAAAGAGTTGGGCGATTGGATAGGCGAACATCATAAATGGCTGATATACGGAGGTTCGAATACCGGACTGATGGAATCCGTAGCGGAAGCTGCCAAGGCGAAAGGCGCAATGATTATGGGTGTAGTCCCTACCAAGCTGGAAGAACAAGGCAGGGTAAGCGACAAGCTGGACGTGACATTCCGTGCCGTAACCCTGAGCGACCGGAAAGACATCATGCTGCAAGAAGCTGACGTAATGGTTGCTTTGCCGGGCGGTGTAGGGACATTAGACGAGGTTTTTCACGTCATGGCTTCGGCAACCATCGGCTATCACGGGAAACAGGTCATCTTTTATAACGTCAATGGCTTTTGGGACGATATTCTCCGGTTCTTTGCCAAACTGGAAACGGCACATTTTGCCCACCGGCCGTTGAAACAATACTATAAGGTGGCGAATACATTCGAAGAACTGACTAAACTGTTAGCATAATTATGAGAAAGATAATAGGCATAGGAGAAGCCATCCTCGATATTCTTTTCCGCAATAACCAGGTTCAGGCGGCTGTTCCGGGCGGTTCGGTATACAATGCCCTGATATCGCTGGGCAGGATGGGCATGGACGTCACTTTTATAAGCGAAACAGGAAACGACCCTGTGGGAAAAATCATTCTGGAGAATATGCGTGCCAATGGCGTGCATACCGGTTGCGTCAATGTGTTTTCCGAAGGGAAATCGCCCGTCTCTTTGGCTTTTCTTAATGAGCAGAACGATGCCGGATACGTCTTTTATAAAGATTACCCCAGCCGGCGTTTAGACGTGGCTCTGCCCGATATTCAAGAAGACGACATTGTGATGATGGGCTCTTACTTTGCCGTTACGCCTGCGTTGAGAGAGAAAGTGAAGGAATTGCTCGACTTGGCACGCGAGCGGGGCGCCATTGTCTATTACGATGTGAATTTCCGTAGCGCTCATGCCCATGAAGCCATCAAGCTGATGCCCTTTATCCTCGAAAACTTCGAATATACCGACATCTTGCGAGGCTCTGCCGAAGATTTCCGGAACCTGTTCGGGCTGGATGACCCGAAACGCATTTACCGCGAGAAGGTGGATTTCTATTGCAAATCGTTTATCTGCACCGACGGACCGCACGACATAAGCCTTTTCACAAAGAACTTCGCCAAGCAATACCCCGTACCTCAGGTGAAAGCGGTAAGCACTATCGGGGCGGGCGATAACTTCAATGCAGGTGTAGTCTACGGGCTGATAGCCAACCGCATCCGCCGTTCCGACCTCGATAGCCTGAACGAAAAAGACTGGGACGACATCATTGCGTGCGGAACGGCGTTCGGAAGCGAAGTGTGCCAAAGCATGTCCAACTCCGTTTCCCTTGAGTTTGCGAAGAATTTCCGCAGATAGTTTTTCGCCACAGATTACACATTTAAATTTACTATTTTTCGATTTACGGAAAATAGTACGATTGCCAAATCGTAAATTTAAAAATCTGTGTAATTCTGTGGTGAAATGGTGAAACTCAAATCATGTGATTCGCTTTAAGCCATCTCTTGCCCGGTGGCGTAAGACACCATAAAAGAAATACCGCACATGGTATTCCTACCATTCCTAAAATAATCAGTGTTCCCATTTATTTTTCCTCCTTCTTTTGATTTGTCAATAGTAATCCGGCAATAAGCAAAATTGCCGCTACAGTGCCGCTAATCGTATAAATCAGCCATCGCATATCCTCCAGATCTTTTACCAGTGATGCAATAAATACACCGGTTAAAAAATACTTGGAAACATCTATCAGATAGTTCCCTAATTTCTCTTTCCACATAGAATTGTATCTGTTTGTGCAAATATACAATTAAATTCTGAAAATCAGCGGGCAATTCCGCTAAAATCACTATCTTTGTAAGTCATTAAAAGCCAGTTACGATTATGGAAAGCAGAGACCTCAAAGACAGATACGTCAACCCGTACACCGACTTCGGTTTCAAGAAACTGTTCGGTACAGAGATAAATAAAGACTTGCTTATCAGCTTCATCAACAGCCTGCTCCATGGCAGGGAAGTGGTGAAAGACCTTACTTACCTCAATACCGAACACCTCGGCACCAGCGAAGCCGACCGCCGTGCCGTGTTCGATGTGTATTGCGAGAACGAGAAAGGCGAGAAGATACTCGTTGAAATGCAACGGGGTATCCAGCAGTATTTCAAAGACCGCAGCCTTTATTATGCTACCTTCCCTATCCGTGAGCAAGGGCAGAAAGGGGAATGGGACTATCGGTTGAAGTCTGTATATATCATTGGTATCCTTAATTTTACATTTGACAAGGACAATGACGATTATTACCACCACGAAGTGCAATTGTTGGACAATCAGACCAAGGAAGTCTTCTACGACAAGCTGACCTTCATCTATCTGGAGATGCCCAAGTTCAATAAGACCGAAGATGAACTGAACGGCATGTTCGAGAAATGGCTCTTCGTGCTCCGCAACCTTTCGCGCCTGATGGAACGCCCCAAAGCCTTGCAAGAGCGCGTCTTCACCAAACTCTTCGAAGCCGCAGAGATTGCCAAGTTCACCAAGACCGAATACGACAATTACGAAGAAAGCCTGAAAGTCTACCGTGATTGGAAAAATATGATAGTTACGGAAAAGAAGATCTCATGGGAAGAAGGGCATGAAATAGGAACTGAAGAAGGAGAAAAGAAAAAAGCAATTAAAACGGCACGGGCAATGAAAGCTGACAACGAGCCTATTGCTAAAATTATGAAATATACGGAACTGTCTGAAGAAGAAATTAATCAACTATAAAAAACGATTGTTTTATGGATATAGATGTAAAACCCTCCGACTTCGGTATAGACCATTTCTTAGAACCCGAAGAAATCAATCAGCTGACCGTAGCCGAATACAGAGAATACGAAAGGAAACTGAGAAATTACCGCGATTGGAAAAATACGATTGTAACGGCTAAAAAGATGGCCTATGAAAGAGGATTTAAGGAAGGAATGGCAGAAAAATTAAAGGAACGAAATGTTCCTATTGAGGAAATAATTGAGCGTACCGGCTTAACTGAACAAGAAATAGCCGCCCTCTAAAACACGACCGCCCGTGTAGCCCTGCACATACGGCTGCATCAGCCTGCGCAACCGCTTGCGTAGCCCGATGCAGCCGTATGTGTTTCCCGTCACATCAATACGTATATAGTAGAACAAAATTGAAAATGAATTCCGCAATTCATTTCTGATTGTCCATAGCACAAATCCATACCGTGCATGGCGTAACTCCCAATTCGTATTATATAATATAAGGAGTGAAAAACACCATACGGAACGGGGCGGATGTGACAAAGTCATTGCACAAATCCGCCGATATTGCGCAATGCCTTTGCTGTTCTGTTAATAAATACAAAAACAAGCGAAGTTTTTGTTAGAATGTATTTTTGTATAAAATAAAACTTTTACATTTGTGCCTTGAAAGTTGTCTTCTAAAACAAATTTTGTGAATGAAAACCTTTTGAAAGCAAGGAGATGCGTATCCGGATACGTATTCTCGGCGTGAGTAAAGAGGAAGAGTTCTATGGTAAAACTGCTTTATCCCAGAAACCGGATGCTTAGAAGCTGATTTGGTCAGTTATCGGCGCGTTTACTGACGGGGCTGAAAATCAGGGGTTTCGGACGGATTCGGCGGTACGTGTAACGGCTTGAGTTAGAACGATTTGAGTTTTTTAATTTATAAATTAAATTTATTTTGTTATGAGAAAAAAGTATTTAAGTGCACTGCTGTTCGGAGCGCTTCTGTTCGCTTCGGCAGGAACTTTTACCTCTTGTAAAGACTATGATGATGACATCAACGGTCTGCGCACGGAAATTACTGATTTGAAGAGCGCAATCACTGAATTGCAGAATGCTGTTCAGAACGGTAAGTATGTTACCGCTGTGTCAGGCAATGGAAATGTCATTACCTTTACTTTTAGTGATGGTACTACTACTCCGATTACTGTAGAAACCGAAAGTGGAGAACCTTCTCAGACTGTGACCATCGGTGAAGACGGTGAAGTAATTATCAATGGTGAAGGAACCGGATATTACACAACCAAGACTCCGACAGAAGCTGAAGTAGAAGCTGGTTTGGTTAAGAAAGGTGCAAATGGAACTTGGGAAGTATTGGGCGAAGACGGTGAGTATACAGACACTAAGATCCCTGTATCAGGTATCTCTGTATCAGGTAGCGATGCTGAAGGCTATACCTTTACTGTTGTAAATGCTAATGGCGAATCTCAAATTGTAAAATTGCCTTCTGTTGCTTCTGCAATTACTAACATTGACTTTAAAGACGCTACAGGTGTAGAAATTGTTACCAATACAAGAGCAGACGGTACTATACTGAAAAAAACTGATGGTACAACTAATGTCAATGATGGTACTGATGGCAATAACTTCACTTTCTCTCAGACAATATTCAAATATCGTAATTTCCCGACAGGCTTTAAAGCAAGCGACTGGAAAGGTAACAAGGCATTGCCAGCTGATGAAAGCGTTATTCTGTCATCTGAAAGTTCAATTGATGTACGTATTGACCCTGTTGGTGCAGATGCAACTTTGGTTTCATATACACTGACTAATACAAAGAATCAAGACGCTCCGGGTCTGACATTGAAAGCTGTTGCGGAAAGCGGTAAAGAACCGTTGACTACAGATAAAGTTCAAGGTCGTGCAGGAAACTTGGGCAATGGTTTGTATACTCTTTCTATGGACAATAAAGTCCTGACAAAAGACGAAGCAAAGAGCATTTTGGATAATGGCCTTGAAGATATTAATCCTCAGACTGCATACGCTGTAAATGCCGCTCACGCTGCACGTTCTAAATATGCATTGAATATCATCGAAGCTCAAGCACCGAAGTTGACACAATTGACCTTTACGCAAGGAAGCGATGTTAAAATAACTACTGGTGACATAACTACCACAAATTCCTTCGATGCAACAGGTGAGACTCCTAATGATGCAACAACAGGAGATGCACCTATTAAGGTTGGTGTACCTGTACAAGTAGCTGGCGTTTATGACAAAGCTGTATACGACATCTATTTGGAAGTTGCAGATGAAGATGCAAAATTCAATGTAACTTTCGATCAAGACAAACACACATTCACTATTGGTCAAAATCCGGATTGGGCTACCAGAATTGTAGACTTGGATGTCATTGTTCATAGTGTAGCAACTGACGGTCATGTATATACAACTACAGTAACAGTTCGTCTTGACAGCGAATACAACACAGCAGCTGATTACCAGCCTGTAACTCATAACATTGCTGTGGCTAATCCGAACGATAATGTTCAATACTTCGACTTGCAGACTATGAAGGATGGCTTCCAGTCACAAGACGATTTGGATAGCTGGATTAAGAATGTCAACCTGAGTGGTACTTCATACGAAGTCTTCACTGATGAAGCTTGCAGCGCAAGTAAGAAAGTTGTTAATATCAGCAAGTTAGACTTTGACATTGTTAGTGAAAAGAAGACAGACGCAAGTGTAGTACAAACTGGCGAAAAGGGTGCTTCTGCTAACTTCGTTCGTATGATGGTTAATAACACTGTATCTGACAACTTGACTCTTGACAAGCAATATTATGTGAAAGTAACATTCCGTGATGGCGCTTCTAGCGCAAATACAGCTGATATCTTCAACAGCATTGTAATACCTGTAACGTTTACCGCTCCTACTGTAGCAGAACAGTTCACTATCTCTACGAACTATCAGAATGGAACGGCTAATTCTATCAAGGCATACTACAATGTATGGGAAAGTGCTAATGGTATTGATGTTAATGAAATCGACTTGGTAACATTCTTCACAAAAGACGGTTACGATAAGTATGCAACATTGACATTAGACACTGATGAAAAGGTTGCAGAATATGGTTCATTCAGCAAGTTAACTTCTAATGACTTAGCAAAATTGGAGATTATCACAACTGGCGATAAGGTTGTTGGTAATACTACTATTGAGTTGAATAAGACTAAGACTGCTAACAACGATTTGGTATTGAATGACAAGACTAACCGTGAAGTAGGTTATGGTAAGGCTCTGACTATTACCGCTGAAAATGACCACTATGCTAACACTGAATGGAAGTATCCTGAAAAGGCAGAATATACAGACTACACATTCACTGTAACTGTATTGAGCCCGATTTACGAAGGTGTTATTGCAGCAACAGACGGAAGCAAGAACTTGACTGTAATTGCTAATAGCGAAACAGGTACAGATATCACGAAAGATATGATTAATTTGACCGACTACGCTAACAACAAGTACAATGTTGTTCCTGATGCAAGTGTTCCTAGTGATAAGACATTAACTAACTCAGAATTCAATAAAGCAGACGTATGGTCGCATAAACAAATTGAAAATGTTTGGGTAGATGAAACCGGTAAGAACAACTACATCAAGGAAATCAAGTTGAGAGGATTGAATGCTAAGGATCCGGACAATATTATTCCGGGTGCTATTACTGTTATCGCTCAACCAATTGCAGAGTTTACAGAACCTACTGAAGTTACAGTTCATGTAAAAGACGTTTGGGGTTATGTAACTTCTCAACCGCTGAACATGACATTGATCAAAGCCGAATAATCCTAACCGATTACTCTATAAATAAAAAAGCGACTCGAAAGAGCCGCTTTTTTTGTGTTTACTTGCGATACTATTACCAATGTTAACCTGTCACATTGGGTTTGTAATCTGGCGTGACAGAATTTCACATTTCACTCAATGAACTGTAGGGGCGTATCGCATACGCCCTGAAAGCATTCGCGTGGATAAGTTTGTGCATTCGGGCGTATGCGATACGCCCCTACATGGACTGTTTACGAAATTCATAAATAATGCGAATCAGGAGTTAAACGTAGTTATGTTTCACAGGAGTTATCACTTCGTTCAGGAGTTAAAGGCCAATAGCTTAACTTCTGAAAGCGGTGCAAAAGGTATTGGCATCTAACTCCCAGCCCGCACTGGCGGGCGATAACTACCTATAACTCCCTTTTAACTCCTGATTGGCATAAATAGTAAATCGTAAATAGTCAAATCGTAAATCAGACCGTTTTCCAGTCCTCCACCGTTCCCGTCTTGGAAGAGAAGTTCACTCCTATTTTATATAAGATGCGAGGGTCGGCTTCGTAGGGGCGGGCATAGCCTTTCGCCTCTATCTGTGCCAACGCCTCGTCTGCCGTGCCGTCTCGTTTGAACTCGAAGATGTAGATGTAATTGTCCGTCTCCACGATGCAGTCGGCACGTCCCTGGCTTTGCTCCTTCTCGGTATAGACCGTATAGACGCTTATCAGGCGGAAAATGAGGTAAAGCGTGTAGTGGAAGAAGCGTTCTTTCTCCGTCTCGCCCTTCTTGCTCCGCATTGAATAGGGGAATCCTTATCCTATTCTAATGCACTGAAACTGTGGTTTTGATATGCTGAAACTGTAGTTTCAGTGCATTAAAACTAAAGTTTCAGTATATCTAAACTTCTCTGAAACCAAACCGTGTGATGTAAGCTAATTATTTACAATGGCTTATGCATGCCGTGGTCCCTTCTTCTCCAGCCGTTCTTTCTCCTTTCCGGATGCCAATGCTTGCCGGCAAGGAATATTTAACACTTTAGCGGTATCAACGTATGTTTTTATTCGTATCTTTGAAAAACATGAACTTTAAAAAGCAAACAGATATGAACGCAAATCCTATTTTCAGTTTGTACGTACCGACCAAGATATTGTTCGGATGCGGTGAGATAAAGAAGTTAGCTACCGAGACGCTTCCCGGAAGGAAAGCCATGATAGTCATCTCAGGCGGAACATCCATGAGAAAATACGGATACCTGGATAAAGTAATAGGATACCTGACCGAAAACGATGTATCTGCCATTGTGTACGACAAGATACTCCCTAACCCGATTAAGGCACACGTGATGGAAGCCGCGGCTATCTGCCGTGAGCAGAAGTGTGATTTCATCATCGGCCTGGGAGGCGGAAGCAGCATCGATTCAGCCAAAGCCATTGCCATCATGGCATGCAATGACGGGGATTATTGGAATTATATCGTAGGCGGAAGCGGCAAGGGGCGTCCCGTGACGAAAGCCCTTCCGGTTGTTGCCATACCTACCACCGCGGGCACGGGGACCGAGGCTGACCCCTGGACGGTAATCACTAACGAGGAGAAGCAGGAGAAAATCGGTTTCGGATGTCCGCTGACTTTCCCCGCCCTTTCGATTATCGACCCTTCCCTGATGCTTACGGTTCCCCCTCACTTGACCGCTTATCAAGGTTTTGATGCATTCTTCCATGCCGCCG
The DNA here is from genome assembly GCF_000190575.1 of Phocaeicola salanitronis DSM 18170. NCBI lineage: Bacteria > Pseudomonadati > Bacteroidota > Bacteroidia > Bacteroidales > Bacteroidaceae > Phocaeicola > Phocaeicola salanitronis. The sequence continues at coordinate 2,822,060 of NC_015164.1, forward strand.
AAGGCTTCTTGGCGAACTGCGCTACGCCGATAAGCGACCTGTATGCGCTGGAGGCCATCCGCCTGCTTTACAAGTATCTGCCTGTAGCCGTGAACGACGGGCGCGACCTGAAGGCACGTGCCAAGGTGGCATGGGCAAGCACCCTTGCCGGGCTGGTGGAAGCTACCTCGTGCTGCATTTCAGAGCATTCGATGGAACACGCCATGAGCGCTTATTATCCCGAACTTCCGCACGGGGCGGGGCTGATAGCCATCAGTGCGGCTTATTTCGAGACGTTCCGCAACGATAGCATGAAGCGTTACATGAAGATGGCTGAGGCGATGACCCAGCAGAAGAGCAACCGTCCGAGCGATTTCATCGATGCGCTGCTCCGGATGCAGAAAGAATGTCGTGTAGACGAGATTAAGTTGAGCGATTGGGGCATCAAGCTGGAGGATTTCCCGAAGATGGTTCAGAATGCGCGCGAAACCATGGGCAATCTCTTTACGCTCGACCCGCGCCCGTTGACCGATGAAGAAGTTTTGGGCATTTACCAGAAGTCTTATAAATAAGGCAGATGAGGGATTTTATTTGAACACAGAGGCACGGAGGCACAGGGATTTTATTCTGATATACTAGAAGCTGTTTTGAATTTCTCCAAAAAGTTTTTCTTGGCTTGATGCATCCGTTTTCGTGTGTGCTTTGGGCGATTTTTTGGTCCTTTCCGCTCCTGTTCTTCGTCAGATAGCCCGCTATCTTCCTCATCACAGAAGCGAAAATGCCTCAAAAACTCATCCCAAATCAGCGCACGATAAATTCAAAACAGCTTCTATACGAGAGATATTTTCTCTGTGCCTCCATGCCTCTGTGTTCAAATATGTGTTCCGTATCAAAGCGCTTGTTCTTCTTCGGTCCGCTTGGCGTGCGGATAGTCGATGGTATAGTGCAAGCCCCGGCTTTCTTTGCGTTCCATTGCCTGGCGGGTAATCAGATAGCCTACATTAATCATGTTGCGGAGTTCGCATATCTCGCGCGAAGCCTTTACGCGTTTGAAGAGGCGTTCGGTCTCTTCGTACAAGATATCCAGGCGGTTCCATGCACGTACCAGGCGGAGGTTGCTCCGCACGATTCCCACGTAGGCTTCCATGATTTGGTTCACCTCTTTCATGCTTTGGGTAATCAGGATACGCTCTTCGTTGTTCATCGTTCCTTCGGCATTCCATTCCGGAATATCCTCGTTGAAATCGTACCGGTCGAGTACGCTCAAGGCATGACGGGCGGCAGAGTCGGCATAGACGATTGCCTCTATCAGGGAGTTGGAAGCCAGGCGGTTTCCTCCGTGCAGGCCGGTGCACGAGCATTCGCCCAAGGCATACAGGCGCTTGATGCTCGATTGTCCGTCGAGGTCTACCTTGATGCCTCCGCACAGATAATGGGCGGCGGGTGCTACGGGGATATAGTCTTTGGTGATATCGATGCCCAGGCTGAGGCATTTCTTATAGATGTTCGGGAAATGCTTCTTGGTTTCTTCGGGGTCTTTATGGGTTACGTCGAGGAATACATGGTCTTCTCCCCTTTGCTTCATCTCGCTATCGATGGCGCGGGCTACGATGTCGCGTGGAGCCAGAGACAGGCGCGGGTCGTATTTCTGCATGAATTCCTCACCCGCCAGGTTGCGGAGCACGCCGCCGTATCCCCGCATGGCTTCCGTAATCAGGAAGCTGGGGCGGTCGCCCGGATGGTACAGGGCGGTGGGGTGGAACTGGATGAACTCCATATCCTTCACGATGCCTTTGGCGCGGTAGACCATTGCGATGCCGTCTCCGGTAGCCACCAGCGGGTTGGTCGTATGGCGGTAAACCGCTTCGCATCCGCCTGTAGCCATTACCGTCACCTTTGAGAGGAAGGTGTCGACTTCGCCCGTGGCTTCGTTCAATACGTATGCGCCGTAGCACTTGATGCCCGGCGTATGGCGGGTGACGATGATTCCCAAGTGGTGCTGGGTGATGATTTCCACGGCGTAGAAGTTGGTGAAGACGGTGATGTTCGGATGCCGCTTCACTTCTTCTATCAGGCTGGTCTGTATCTCGGCGCCGGTGTTGTCTTTGTGATGCAGGATGCGGAACTCGGAATGCCCGCCTTCGCGGTGCAGGTCGAACTCTCCGTCCTCCTTTTTATCGAAGTTCACCCCCCATTGGATGAGTTGTTCGATTTGGGCGGGTGCGTTGCGCACCACTTTCTCTACGGCGGCGCGGTCGCTTATCCAGTCGCCTGCGACCATGGTGTCATGAATGTGTTTTTCGAAATTGTCCACCTTCAGATTGGTCACAGAAGCGATTCCTCCTTGTGCAAAATAGGTATTGGCTTCTTCCAGTCCGGCTTTGCAAATCAACGCGACCGAACCTTTATGCGCCACTTTGAGCGCAAAACTCATTCCGGCAATCCCTGAACCGATAACGAGAAAATCAAATTTCCTTATCATAGATACTACGTATATGTTGGATGCAAAACTACAAAAAAACTCCTATGCCCGTATGCCGCTCTCTTCTTTTTTTCGGCTGAACTTGCCGTTTTCTCTAAATTATTTACTATCTTCACCGAGAAATACGAAAATGAGCAAGATAATGTACAGGACATTCCATTCGAAAGTAGGCTGGTGGTATTGGCTTCTCATGGGCGTTACCGCTTTCCTGCTTTTGGATTTCTTTTGGTTCCATCACACGGTCCTCATGATTCTGACGGCCGTGGCAATGGTGTTCGAGATTGAAATGCTGATTCATACGTGCTATATCCTTACGGAAGACGGGAGGCTGCGGATAGAAAGCGGGCGTTTTGTTCCGGACACCGAAATCGAAATCCGTTCGATAACAGGCATGAGGCGGGTGAAGTCGTGCTCCCTCGCTCCGGCATTGTCCGTGGAGCGGATTGAAATCGCCTATCGGAAAGAAGGGAAAGAAAACGCCGTGCAGGTATCTCCCCGCCATGCCGGGGACTTTATGGCATGGGTGCAAAAGAAAATGAATGCAGATAATAAACCGAATACAGAATAAAAACAAAAGCGTTATGGCAAAATCATTTAGAGTCCGGAAAATCTCGTACCAGTGGGTTTCCCTCATCGTGGTACTGGCATTGGCGATAGTCTGGCTCTGCTTGGACAGGGAAAATTATTGGGGCTTGTTCGGCTTGCTGGGTCCGTTGGGGTTGACATTAGACCAGCTCCTGGTCCGTATCCAGATAAGGGACAACGGGGATGTATGGATTCGCCGCGGGTTTACCGGCGTACAGCGCCTGCACGGCATATCGAAGCTGATTTACCGCAAGCAGGCATGGAAGAGCCAGCAGATTGTGTTGCGCCACACCAAGGGGCATGCCACGGTGGATCCGAAAGACCGGCGGGAGTTTATCTCCTGCATGAAAGAGGCGAATCCGATGATGGAGTACGTAGAAGAATAAACGAACCTTACATAGAAGAATACCATGAAATACCAAGTAGCGATTATCGGAGGGGGACCTGCCGGATATACCGCCGCCGAACTTGCCGGAAAGGCGGGACTCAGTGTGGTCTTGTTTGAGAAGAACAGCGTGGGAGGCGTATGCCTTAACGAGGGCTGCATTCCTACGAAAACGCTCTTATATGCATCGAAGCTTTATTATAGTTGCGTGAACGCCCGCAAGTATCATGTAAGTGCCGATGCAGTTACGTGCGATTTGCCGAAGATGGTGGCGCGCAAGTCGAAGGTGGTGCGCAAGCTGGTGCTGGGCATCAAGGCGAAACTCACCGCGGCGCATGTCACATTGGTGAGCGGAGAGGCGTTCATCGTAGACAAGCATACCGTGCGTTGCGGCGAAGAGACGTATGCGTGCGAAAACCTGATGTTGTGTACGGGAAGCCGGACGGTTATCCCGCCCATTCCGGGCATTGATAAAGTGGCATACTGGACACATCGCGAAGCGCTCGACAACAAGGAAGTCCCCCAGTCGCTGATTATCGTGGGGGGAGGCGTTATCGGAATGGAGTTCGCCTCGTTTTTCTGCGATTTGGGCGTGAAGGTGACCGTGATTGAGATGATGGACGAGATACTGAACGGCATCGACCGGGAGATAGCCGCTTTGCTCCGTGCCGGATATGCCAAGCGGGGCGTGGATTTCAGGCTGGGCGCCAAGGTCACCCAGCTGAAGCAAGGCGATTCGGGCGTCTATGTATGTTATGAGTCATCGGGCGTGGAAGATTGTGTCGCGGCGGAACGGTTGCTTTTGAGCGTAGGGCGCCGTCCGGTGACGGAAGGTTTCGGGCTGGAGAACTTGGGGCTGGAAACTACAGAGAGAGGCTGCATCAAGGTAGACGGGCAGCTCCGCACTTCTGTTCCGGGCGTGTATGCATGCGGAGACCTGAACGGGGTTTCCCTCTTGGCGCATACGGCGGTGCGGGAAGCCGAAATAGCCGTGGGGGCAATTCTGGGCAAAACGGACACGATGAGCTACCGCGCCATACCGGGCGTAGTGTACACGCATCCCGAAGTGGCATCGGTAGGGAAGACCGAAGAAGCCTTGCAAAAAGAAGGCACCACATATCGGGCAATCAAGTTCCCGATGACGTATTCCGGACGGTTCGTTGCCGAGAATGAGGGCGAGAACGGTTGGGTGAAGGTATTGGCGGATGCCGATAATAAGGTGCTGGGTGTGCATCTGTTGGGAAATCCGGCTTCCGAACTTATCGTGCTGGGCGGCATGCTGGTAGAAGACGGAGGTACGTTAGACGCCTTCCGGCGGTATGTATTTCCGCATCCCACGGTGGGCGAATTGTTCAGGGATTTGTGATTGGCATGTATAACATGAAATGATGATAGGATAGAAAGAAATTAATACGATTGATAATTAAATAATTATCTGCGTAAATCCGCGTTAATCCGCGTTTCAAGAAAAAAATGATTAAGAAGAGTTTATGAGAAAACTGGGCTTACTGTTATTGCTTTGGGCAGGAATATTCCGGCTATACGGGCAGGACATCACCGTCCGGCTCGATTCGTTGGTTTCGTCTTCTGCCCTTTTGCAGACGTCCGAAGTGGGCATTTCGGTCTTCAACCTGACCCAAGGCAAGCCGGTGTATGCCTATCAGGACCGGAAACTGTACCGTCCCGCTTCGGTAGAGAAAGTGATTACCTCGGTCACGGCTTTGGCTCGGCTGGGCGAATCGTATACGTTTGATACCCGTCTGGCATATACCGGAACCATAGGGCAGGATAGTGTCTTGCACGGAGACCTGATGCTGATAGGAGGCTTCGACCCCGAATTTATGGAAGAAGATTTGGATGAACTGGCGGAAGCGGTTCTCCGGGCAGGCATCCGCAGCATCGAGGGGAAACTGGTGGCGGATGTGTCGGTGATGGATTCCGTGTATTGGGGCTCGGGCTGGGCATGGGACGACGCGCAATATTCGTTCCAGCCCTATCTGTCTCCCCTGATGCTCAACCGGGGGTGTGTGAGCGTATCGGTAAAGCCTGCGCAAAGAGGGCACCGTCCCGAGGTGGAGGTCACTCCCGAATCGGATTATTATGTCATTGATAACCGTGCCGTGAGCCATATCCCCCATTGTGGAAGGTTGAGAATCGAGCGCGACTGGATGCATAACGAGAATGCGATTCACATCACGGGGAACGCCAACCGTGCCTGCGGGCAATTGCTGAGCATGTTTTCTTCTCAGGATTTCTTTGTGCATACGTTCGCCTATAAGCTGAGGCAAAAGCGCGTCGGTCTGGATTCGTTGGCGTATGGGATTTGTCCCGAAGAGGCTACCTATATATATAAGGTGTCCCGTCCGCTGGAAGCGGTATTGAAGCGTGCCTTGAAGAAGAGCGATAACCTGTGTGCCGAGGCTTTGTTCTATCATTTGGCGATTGGCGGTTCGGAGCGGAAAGGCATCGGTGCGGAAGATGCGCAAAAGGCGGTAGAGCGTTTCATGCGGCATCAGATTAAGAAAGAGCCGGATGACTATAGCATTGTAGACGGAAGCGGCGTGTCGATGTACAATTACATTTCGCCCGACCTGTTGGTGGAATACCTGAAGTATGCCTATGCCCACAAAGAGGTATTCGAGCCTTTCTATGCAGCCTTGCCGATAGCGGGTGTAGACGGGACCCTCCGTTATCGGATGCGGAAAAGCAATGCCTTCCGCAACGTACATGCCAAGACAGGAACCGTAAAGGGGGTCAGTTCGCTTGCCGGATATGTCCGTTCGGCAAAGGGGGACTTGCTTGCGTTCGCTATCATTAATCAAAATATATTAAGCGGAAGAAAAGCACGTCTTTTTCAAGATAAGATTTGTGAAATTTTGGCACAATAATAAAAGAATTTGTATATTTGTGCACGTTACCGGATTCCGTGCCCACAGACCATACGGATAAAGGCAAAACGATTTAGTTACTTAATTTAATATTAAAACTTAAAAAAACATTATGGTTAATTTTTCATTAGAGGGTAAGGTAGCTCTTGTAACAGGTGCTTCTTACGGTATCGGTTTCGCTATTGCTACTGCTTTTGCTCAAGCAGGTGCGACGATTGTGTTCAATGATATCAAACAAGAATTGGTAGACAAAGGTTTGGCTGCTTATAAGGAAAAAGGCATCACCGCACATGGTTATGTATGCGATGTAACCAATGAAGAAGCCGTAAACGCTTTCATTGCACAAGTGGAAAAAGAAGTGGGCGTTATCGATATTCTGGTAAATAATGCAGGTATTATCAAACGTATTCCGATGTGCGATATGACAGCTGCTGAATTCCGTCAAGTGATTGATGTAGACCTGAACGCTCCGTTCATCGTGTCGAAAGCCGTTATTCCGGGCATGATTAAGAAAGGTCACGGAAAGATTATCAATATCTGCTCTATGATGAGCGAATTGGGCCGTGAAACTGTATCTGCATACGCAGCTGCTAAAGGCGGTCTGAAGATGCTGACCCGTAACATCGCTTCTGAATACGGCGAATACAATATCCAATGTAACGGCATCGGCCCGGGTTACATCGCTACTCCGCAGACCGCTCCGTTGCGCGAACGTCAGGCAGACGGCTCTCGTCACCCGTTCGATGCATTCATCGTAGCGAAGACTCCTGCTGCCCGTTGGGGAACTCCTGAAGACCTGATGGGTCCGGCTGTATTCCTGGCATCAGATGCATCCGACTTCGTAAACGGCCATGTATTGTACGTAGACGGCGGTATCTTGGCTTACATCGGCAAGCAACCGAAATAAAAATCAAGTCGTTTCATTCATAATAATTACGGGAAGCCTTCTCTTTTTTCAGGAGAAAGGCTTCCTGTTTTTTTTGAGGAAAACCTGTTGCTCCCTATTGGTAAAGAGAAGAAAAAGCCGTACTTTCGTAATCGGATATGTAGTTTGTTTTTTCTCCCGGAAAATATGAAAGCACTTATATGTATTCTCGTTGTGTTCTGTTGTTCTTTCATCCATGCAGCAGAAAGACGGTTGGACAATCTGACGTTTCGCCACTTTTCTACGTCTGAAGGATTGCCCAATAATATGGTGCATCATATCTACCAAGACCGCGACGGGTTTATCTGGATTTCTACTTTTTACGGCTTGTTCCGTTACGACGGATATGAAGTGCGCACTTACAAGTCGAATTTGTATACGCCCGGCTTGCTGGCAAACAACAATGTGCTTTGTGTGGCTGAGGACAGGAGTCATCATCTTTGGATTGGTACGCACGAAGGGCTTTGCATGCTTGACAAGCGTACGGGGATATGCGCAGGATGAAGCTTGAGGGAATTGACAGGCACCGGGTCAATGAAATTCTGGTGTCGAAAGGGAATCAGGTATATTGTGGATACATACGGGGTGTTGCCTGTTATGATGAACAACGGGATACGTTGCTCTTGATGACCCGGAAGAACAGTAAAGGCACGGTCCCCGAACGCGTAAATGTTCAGGCCATGCTGGAAGACGAGCAGGGCGATTTGCTTATCGGTACATGGCAGGACGGGCTGTACCGTTATGCCGTAAAGACTCGGACATTTACCCATTATCCGCAAGAAGAGGTAAAATCGGTCTTGTCGCTCTTTCAGGATTCGCGTGGCGTAATATGGATTGGAACCAATGGAAACGGTCTGCTCAAGGCACGTTTTTCTTCGGACAAGAAACTTATCATCGACAACATATACCGGCATGAAGAAAGGAATCCGCATTCTCTTTCTTCCGATTATGTATATGCCATTCATGATTTTGCTGGATAACCGGTCTGTAGAATCCATGCCTGCGGAGGAGCGGGATGTTGTCACCCCTTTTGCGCCCGATTTTACAAAGCGGCTGACCATACCGTCCTCGTACACGAATTTTTCCATTTGTTTTGCTTCGCTTACCTATAACCAGCCCCGGCAGAACGGATACGCTTATCGCTTGCATGGGTTTGATGAAGATTGGAGATATGCCGGAGCAGATAACCGTAATGCCCGGTATACGAAACTTCCTCCGGGTACTTATACGTTCGAGTTGCGTGCCACAAATGAGAACGGAGACTGGGGAGAACCGCGAAGCATGGAAATCGTGGTAGAGCCGCCTTTTTGGGCAACTTGGTGGGCATATCTTATGTATCTGTTGCTGTTCATTTCGTTTTTGGGTTTCATACGCTGGATGGTCTACCGCAGGTTGATGCAGCACAATTTGAAATCCTTGCAAGAAGGGGAAACCGACAAGATGCACCATCTGAAGCTGCAATTCGTTTCCAGCATACCTTCTGAAGACGAGAAGTTCCTGCAAGATGCCATTGCCTGTGTGAAACGTCATTTGGATGACCCCGATTTCGATGTATCGCAATTCGTAGAAGAAATGTCGGTGAGCCGCACCAGCCTGCACAAGAAACTGAAGTCGCTTACGGGGCAGAATACGACCGGCTTCATCCGCTCCATCCGCCTGAAAGCGGCATGCAGCCTGATGGATGCCGACCCTCACATCCGTATCTCGGGCTTGGCTTACAAAGTGGGCTTTAGTTAGCGGCGGAAGCCATGGCACGGAAGATGCTCGAAGCGCAGCGTGCCCGTTCGTATGCCATGGGGCAATGCGATGAGACGTTATGGGGACGGGATGAAGCCATGCTCCGTGCTTGTGCCGAAAGCCAGAAAGCCTATCAGGAGATACGACAATTGACAGATTTCTATAACAATCGGATGGCTGGAGGCAAGTGGAAATATTCCATGTGCTACAATCCCCGTGACTTGTATGTTTTCTTCCCGCCTATTTTACCCGTCTGGCAGACCAATGCCGAAGTGGATTCCATTCGTAAAGTATCTGATGTCATGCATCCATTGAAAGGTGAAACGGAGAAGGATTCATGGTATCTGGCTAAAGATGCCTGTGATTACAATCGGGCTACGAGTCGGTCAATGCAGCCGAACGCAGGGCGGACTGGTGGCTCTTCGGAGGTATCTACCGGCCTGTTTATTTGGAAGCAAAACCACAGACACACATCGAACGCTTTGCCGTGGATGCACGTGCCGATGGTACATTACGCACCGATGTTTATATGGCTAACTTGAAAGAAGGCTCCCGGCTGGAGATGGAACTGAAAGCGGTCGCTTCGGCTTCTCTGGTGGGACAACGGGTGTTCGAGCTTACCACTGCTTCTCAACAAACGCTTACGGCGCAATGGGATAATATTCGGAAATGGGATCCTGAACATCCCCATCTTTACCAGCTCACCCTGCGTTTGCTGGATGCGGACGGAAACCTCCTTCACGAGATGGCAGACCGTATCGGTTTCCGAACCGTGGAGTTCCGACCAGCTGATGGTATTTATCTTAATGGAGTCAAATTGTTGGTGAAAGGTACCAATCGGCATTGTTTCGACCCTGAAACCGGACGTAGCGTAAGTCGGGAGCTCGACTTGAAGGATGCCCGCCTTATCAAACAGATGAACATGAATGCCGTACGTTCGCACTATCCGCCCGACAAGCATTTCCTGCAGCTTTGCGACTCGTTGGGCTTGCTTTATGTGTACGAATTGGCTGGCTGGCAGAACAGTTATAGCGATAGCATTGCCGCACGCTTGCTTCCTGAAATGATAGCCCGAGATGTCAATCATCCTTGCATCTTCCTTTGGGGCAATGGAAACGAAGGCGGATGGAATACTACCGTAGATGACCGTTTTGCCGATTATGACCCTCAGCAACGGCATGTCATCCATCCGTGGGCCAATTTTAACGGATTGGACACAAGACATTACCCTAATGGAGAAGACAATGTGTATCGCATGGAACGCGGGCAGAATGTATTCATGATGACGGAATTTGTTCACGGACTGTATGACCGGGGGCAAGGAGCCGGCTTGGAAGGTTTGTGGGCGAAGTTCCGTACCAGTCCCCTCTTTGCCGGAGGATTCACATGGGCTTACGTGGATGAGGCTTTGCATCGTACCGATACCGGACAGATGGATACGTATGGTCCCAATGCGCCTGATGGCATTGTCAGTGCCGACCGTCAGCCCGAAGGAAGTTTCTATACCGTCCGTGAAGTGTGGTCACCTATACAAATAGCGCCGATGCGCGTGACCGGTTCTTTTGATGGTGCTTTTCGGGTGACTAACGAATATTTGTTCAGCCGCTTGGATGAAGCCCGCATGAAGTGGCGGGTATGGAAGACTCCCTTATCTCCCGAAGTCCCCGTGTGTCTGGCTGAAGGCGATGTCCAACTGCCTGCTATCGCCCCAGGTGAGACCGGAACGGCTCGCTTTACCCTGCCCGAAGGTTTCCGGCAAGCCGATATGCTGGAACTGGAAGCATACAATGCGGCTGGCGATACGGTATGTACATGGACGTATCCTATCCGCAATGCTCGTGCTTATTTTGAAGCTTATCAGAGAACGGTCTCCACAATGCCGGCCCGTTATCAGCTGGACGAAGACAGTGTCATGCTTGAAGCCGGAGAAGTACGTGCCACTTTTAGCCGGACAGACGGTATGCTTCTCAGCCTTACGCGAAACGGACAACTTATTCCGTTAAGCCGGGGACCGCTTCCTGTTGGTATGAAAGCTGAAGTATCTTCTTCTGCAGTACGGATGCAAGGCGATACAGCCGTATTCACCGTGAAGTATACGGGAGGAACTGATTCTATTGTTTGGCGGATGACCCCTTCCGGATTACTGGGTATGGATGCGCTGATTCTTAACCGGCGTGGCGCGTTTTATGACAAGGATGTATATAACTTAGGCTTCACTTTCTCTTATCCGGAGCGTGCCGTAAAAGGAATGCAATGGTTGGGACACGGTCCTTACCGTGTATGGAAAAATCGCATCCGGGGGACACGCCACGGCATTTGGCAGAAAGCCTATAACAACACCGTTACAGGTGAATATTACATTCCGATTGTCTATCCGGAGTTCAAAGGCTATCATGCCGGAATTTATTGGGCTACGCTGCAAAATCCGGATGGACCTTCTTTGCATATTTATAGTGAAACAGACGGGCTCTTCCTGCATATATTCACTCCTGAGGAACAACGGGACCGTGAGAGCCGGGGACTTTCTGTCAAGCAATATCCTGCGGGCGACCTTTCCTTCCTGCTCGACATACCTGCTGTTAATTCGCAAGGCTTAGGCGGAAATTCTTCTACCGTCAAGGTGAACAAGGGTGATGAAGGCTTCCGCATCAAGTTATGGTTTGGCTTCCGCTAAGTATAGAATATTGTTTCTTTACACTTGAAAAAGCGTCCCATTTTTGGAAGTGGGACGCTTTTTTGATACCTTTATTAGAGAACGTTAAATATTGTCTTTAATTTTGTTAGCAAACTTGTAGGGGTAAGATATATTATCAAAAAATCAAATATGAGGACAATAAAAAAATGGTTTTCCTTTTCCTTGTTATTACTGATGACAGGGATAGGAACTGCGTGTGTAGAAGAAGAACGCGCTCCTTATAGCGGGGGAGAAGGAGAGGGCTTTTATGTACAGTTACCCGGTTTTGGAGAGTTTTATTTAGGGTCGGAAGTGCTATTAAAAGGTAATGCTCTTTCGGAAATCAGTAAAGTGTATGTAGAAGGCATTAGTCCGGATATGGATGAAGAAAAACTTGAGAATGGGGATTATGCTGATATGCCTGATACGAATGGGGATGGTATTCCCGATGAGTTCCAACGGGTAGAGGCACGGATTGACGGGCATACCGACAAGGAACTGGCTTTTATACTTCCGGCAAATGCCGCAACGGGAAGTGCTATGGTTTATTACGAGCGGAGAGGAGAATTGTGTGCCCTGAATGTTTTAAACAATATTATGGAACAATCTTTCGATTATTATGCGGATGAAACAGACCGGTATATTACCATTTACGGAGATACTCCTTTAGAAGACGATAAAGTCTATGTGCAATATACCAAGTATGATTATGAACAAGGGCAAACGGTGCCGATTACCGGTGAATGGATTGAAATGCCTTTTATCTCTTCAGACGAGAATAGTTTGAAAGTAAGCCTGATAGGCATTGGCGAGATGCGTGTCATGTATGTACATAATGGAGAAGAGATTTTGTTCCCCAATTATTATATCAATGTGGAGCCGATGGATATCGTCCGTTTTCCGGAAGGTGAGTATTACGCGGGGGATGAAGTGACCATCACCGGAGGTTTCTTTGAAGAAGGGGATGTGATTGCCTTGAATTCAGAGCCGGTAGAGATTGTTTCGATAGATAAAGAGCGCGATGCATTGACATTCCGTATTCCGGAGGATGCACTTTTTAGACAACAAGTATGGTTGCATCGCTACGGTCTTGATTATTTTGTGAAGGAAATTTATGTGCAAGAAAGAAACCAATCGATTCAATAACCATTTAAATAAAGGAATGTCATGATGAGAAAATATGTCTATATAATAATAGGAGTACTGATAGGTTTATCGTGTCCGGCGATGGCGCAAGGCATACATGAAGCGTCATCTTCTTCTCAGCCCACTGATTCATTGGTGCAAGTGATTGATTCGTTGAGACAAACCGTAACGGCATTATCTGGCGAAATCAAAGAGAATAAAGAAAACGAACGCTTGCAGGAAGTATGGGGCAAGCACCGGAAATACATGAACATCGGTTATGTCAGTCAAAGCTTGACCCGGAAAGAAAACGGAGGCGGAACATGGAAGAGTGAAATCGGTTTTAATTATGGGCAAGGCCGTACGTATTATTTGCATAAGAAACCGATTCTTGGCATGATAAAGTTTGGCATTGACTGGACCTTTTACGACTTGAATTTTGTGAAGTATAAAGATAAGTTCGGCGTGTTTGGCGGCAATGCCGATTATTTGGGGTATGGGGATTATTATTACGAAGACGGTTATCTGCCCCCGTTGCCTGATACAGAAGGCGATGAAGAGGTTTCCGATGATATGATGCAAATGGAAATCAGCACACAGGTAGGCCCTTCGGTCACTATCAATCCTGTCAGCCACTTGAAAGTGAGCGGCTATTTCCGTGTAGCTCCATCGTATTCTATGTTGGTGGCAAGCGAGGAATTGTACCATGGCTATGGGACGTTTTTCACCCTCGGCGGATCTGTCTCGTTCAAGATTATCTCCATCGGCATCGAGGGAAGATGGGGAAATACGAAATACAATAACATTGACCTTGGAAACTTGGAGGATGAAGAATATTGGGACGAAGATGCAAGCATGGGCGATATGTTGAAGGGAGAGAATGATAAAATCAAGTGGAAAACCGGCTCCATGCGGTTTTATATCAGTATTCGATTGTAAAAAGACAACCAAAACAAAATTAGTATTATGAAAGCAAGCAGATTTTCTTTTTATTTGTTCATGCTATTGTTAAGCGGTATGACAATATTATCTTGTTCGAAAGACGATCCGGTAGAACCGGATGGAGGTACGGAAGATCCGGGTACAGAGGATCCGGAAGAACCGGCTGGAGATGAAGATATAGCTGTATTAAGTGAAGATGCTTTTGTGCTTACGGAAGATATTCTTAACTATGTGGAGAACGATGTTGTAACAGATCATAACATTAAACTTAGCAATGCTATCCCTGAGCCAGAATTGCCTAAAGTTGGTCAAGTTATTGTATGTGGTGTAGATTCAGAAAAGTTCCCTTATGGGTTTATGGGTAAGGTAGAACAAGTTGTATCAAGTGGGGGTAGTTATGAAATACATACTGTTCCTGCTTCATTAACAGAGGCTTTTGATGAGCTAAGCATTAATCAAGAACTTGAATTTGAAGTAGAATCAGATGATTCTGATTCAAGAGCATTTTCGTGGGGAATGGAAAAGTATTCGGATGCAGATGGATTCGAGGGAACCAATTATATAATTAAAGAACTCCCTTTAGTTAATGATGATGTATCTGTAAGTTTAAGTGGAAATTCAGGTTTTGCGGTAAAAGGCAATCTTGTAATAGAACACTATAAAAATACTCCTTTATATGTTTCTTTTACGGCGGGATTTAAAAGATTTTTTAATGTAGGTATTTCGGTTGAAGGTGAAGCTTCCGGAAGGATATTTAATGGGACATTGGCTTCTCTCTCATTTAGTAAGATGCCTGTTAAAATATTTGCCAAAAAGAATACTAAGTTAGGAGAGTTAGGAGAGTTAGGAGAGAGTAGAGCTGTGCAAGTTATTCCTGTTATACTTTTTATTTTGCAACCTCGAATAGATATAAATGTTTTTGGAGAACTTGAAGGTTCTTTTGAAGTAAGTGGAGGATTCGGTGCAGAAGCTGCTATACAAGCAGGTGGGCTTTATCGTGGAGGAGAAGGGTTTAAAGTGGGAGCTCATGTGTTGCCTAATTCAAAGTTTAATCTTGATTTTAATGGCTTATCTTTGGATGGGAAATATAAAATGGGGCTTGAGGCTGCATTTATAATACAGCCTCTTTTCTTCAAAAAGCCGCTTATGCAATTAAGCGCAGATATTGGACCTTCCATAGAGGCTTCAATGAAGGGCATTGGATCTCCTAATTTTTATGAACAAAATCAAGAAACAACCATTGCTTTAAACTTCTTAGATTCAAGAGGGCAAGCTATTATTGATTTTAGAGAATTGTTTGGTAGTAAAGAAGACGATGAGGATTTAGTAAAAGAATGTGCACTTACGTTCCCTTTATTATCTCATGAATATAGTCTTTTCCCAAGATTTGATGATTTAAAGGCTCAACGCACTGCTACGGATAAGACACAAGCGGTTATTACATCAAATGTAGTGAATGATTTAATAGTGCCTGTTGAGGTGGATTATCAGTTATATAATAAGGATGAAGTAAAGTTGCCGATAGAAAACAACTGGACTTTTTATTATAGAGCAGAGGATATGGTTAATCCTTTTATGAAAATGATAAGTGGTTTAGCTACAGATGAAACGTATTATATTCGACCTAAATTAAATATGCCTATTTTCGGTGAAATAGAGGCAAGCCCTTCTGTAGAGATTGAACCGGAAATAAGTGTAACTACAGAACATTATCTTTCTCAAGGCGAATCATTGACCTTGTTAGGTTCTTTTGACCCGGCATTGCAAGCCGATTGTAACATCACTGAATATGGCATTTGCTATGATACAAGCGGGAATCCTACGCTTTATGGGACACACAATGCAGCAAGTGGGAATGATGAAGGGCTATTCCAAACGACTATCATAGCGGAAGATGATGTTACCTACTATTATCGGGCCTATTTGATTGCAGATGGGCAGATTTATTATGGTGAAGTGAAAGAGGCTAAGAAAGAAAAGAATGATTCTATCATTGGTTATTGGAAATTGAAATCGACTCATTCAGAAACGATAGGAGCAGATCATCCTCATGATGACCCGGGATGGACATGGGGCGATTTATTAATAATGGCAGATGGTACATTTTTGACAGGAGACCCAACTTTATACGGTAATTGGGGATATAGTAGCGGTTCGCTTCTGTTGGAATATGAAGATGAAGGTGAAATGCTTAATTTCTATTTTAGAATAAATCAATTAGATGAACAGATTTTGGATGTAGTTATGACAGTTTATAATGATTCAGAAGTGTATAAAATGTATGTGACTTTTGAGCGTTTGTATTAAATTTATATATGTATGTCATTGAAACTTTAAATAATATTCAGGCTTATATCTGCCCTTCACGTATATGCAAAGCTGCTTCCATATACGTGCGGGACGGGGCGCAACTATATGTGCTGGAGTAAATAAACGAGTGGTGATTTTTTCTTGACATATTTTTTATTTCCTCAAAAATATGTTACATTTGTAGGCTATAACGGTAATGATTCGTTTATGTTTAATTTAAATTTAAATTTTAATGTTATGAAAAAGACGAATGTATGGGGCTTGCTTTGCCTTTTGTTGGTTTCTGCATTTTCTTTCGTCTCATGTTCGGATGATGAAGGAGGAATAGAAGATGCCGGTTTGATTTATGGTATTTGGGAACCTGTGCGTGCCCAAGGTTATGAAGTCATTGATGGTGATAGAAGTGAGTGGGACTATGATGTGGATGAGGTAAATGAGGATGAATATATTGAGGCTGATTATAACCGGTTTGGTTTTTATGATGATAACACATGTACTACATGGTGGTATACGGGAAGTGGCAGATGGGAAGTAGAATATAGCGGTATCGATTTCAGTTTGGACGGGAACCGACTTTACGTAGGCGGGGATTATTGTATTGTTTCGACGTTAAATTCTACGACATTGGTTATGGAAATACATGAAGTGGAGAGCGATTATGAATATTATGAAAAGGTGACTTTCCGGCGTGTAGAATAAGAACGGTACAGGACATCAGATAATAGGAATGTCCGTCAGGTGCTTTGCAAGTGCCTGACGGACATTTTTTTACTGTATTACTCTTCGTCGCTTGTCTTTCGGGTTTTGCATATATGGGCAAGAATGATTATTTTTGCGCAGGAAACAAAAGACCAATGTATGAAAACCTATCTTTTTCTTCTTATCGCCTTGCTTCTTACGGCTTGCGGAGGGAGCCAACAGGCTGGGCAGAAGCCGGTTATCACCGTAAGCATCGAGCCGTTGCGCTATTTTGCCGAAGCCATTGCAGGCGACCGGTATCAAGTGGTAAGTATGGTGCCGGAGGGGAGCAGCCCTGAGACATACGACCCTACGCCCAGGCAGATGATAGACTTGAGCCGGAGCCGGGCTTTCTTGCGTGCAGGATACCTCGGATACGAACTGGCCTGGGCGGACAAGTTGCAGCAGAATGCGAAAGATGTGCCTTTCTTCGACCTTTCGGAAGGCATTGAACTGATACGGGAGGAAGGGCACGCTCATGCCGGAGGGATAGAGCCGCATATCTGGACTTCGATTACCAATGCGGGGATTATCGCGGATAATATTGCCCGTGTGATGTGCCGGCTGGACCCGGAGCATGCGGAAGAATACAAAACCAATGCCGCCGGATTGAAGGCGAAGATAACGAATCTGGATAAGGAGATAAGGGCGTATCTGCCGGATGCGCCAAAGGCTTTCCTGATTTATCATCCTGCCTTGTCGTATTTTGCCAGGGAATACGGGCTGACTCAAATCAGCATCGAAGAAGGAGGAAAAGAGCCTTCGCCCGCACAACTGGAAACGTTGATTACCCGGTGCAGGGAGATGCATGTCGGGGTGATATTTGTTCAGAAAGAATTTGATACCCGCAATGCGGAGGTGATTGCCCGTGAGCTGCATGTCCCGACGGTGACTATCAATCCGCTCAGCTATCAATGGGAACGGGAGATGAGAGCCGTTGCACGTGTGTTGTCGAACCCGAACGAGAAGCTATGAATCTGCAACCGATTATCCGATTGGAGCATATCTTTGCCGAATACGAACGCAAGACGGTGCTGGAGGACGTAAGCCTGAATGTATACGAGCGTGATTTCTTGGGAATTATCGGTCCCAATGGGGGCGGGAAGACTACGCTTGTCAAATTGATATTGGGTTTGCTCCACCCTGTGTCGGGGGCTGTCCGTTTTTATCAGGAAGGCGAGGAGGTATCCGGCATCAGCATGGGGTATCTTCCCCAGTATACCGCGATAGACAAGAAGTTTCCTATTTCCGTGTACGATGTGGTGCTTTCAGGCTTGAACAAGCAAAAGTCTTTGTTCCGTCCGTTTACTCCTGCCCAGCACGAACAGGTGCGGAGAGTGATTGTCCGCATGGGGCTGGAGGGATTGGAAAAGCGGGCTATCGGGCAATTGAGCGGAGGTCAGCTGCAGCGTGCCTTATTGGGGCGCGCCTTGGTCTCAAATCCTCAAGTGGTTATCCTGGACGAGCCGAATACGTATATCGACAAGCGTTTCGAGGCCCGCTTGTATGCGTTGCTGGAGGAAATCAACCGGGAGCATGCCATTATTCTGGTAAGCCATGACATCGGGGCGGTGCAGAAGCGTGTGAAGCGCATTGCGTATGTCAATCACCGGTTGGATGAGCGTGCGGATACGGATATTCCGGAAGGCTGGCTGGTGTAGCATGTTTATATTTACCACAGAGGACACAGAGTTTTTAAAATTTTCCTCTGTGTGCCTCTGTGCTCTCTGTGGTAAAATAAGCAGGTAATGATAAAAAAACGAAAAACTATCGGGCGCATACCTGTGCTGAGGTGAAAATCACTATCTTTGCGCCGATTATGCAAATTTGGCAGAGAAATTAAACAAACCCATTCATAATGAAACAATACAACAAGATTAACAACCTGGTAGGCTGGATCGCTTTTCTTATCGCGGCATGTACCTATTGCATGACCATTGAGCCGACTGCCAGTTTCTGGGATTGTCCCGAATTCATTACCACCGGATATAAACTGGAAGTAGGCCATCCGCCCGGTGCGCCGTTCTTTATGCTTACTGCCAATTTGTTCAGCCAATTCACGAGCGACCCTTCGCAAGTGGCACGGATGGTGAATATCATGAGTGCGTTGATGAGCGCGGCATGTATTCTTTTCCTGTTTTGGAGCATCACGCACCTTGTCAAGAAGCTGATTTGTCCCGATGAAAAGGAGATGACCGCCGGAAAGCTTATTGCCATCATGGGCTCGGGCTTGGTAGGCGCATTGGCTTATACGTGGAGCGACACCTTCTGGTTCAGTGCCGTAGAAGGTGAGGTATATGCTTACTCCAGCCTTTTCACCGCCGTCGTATTTTGGTTGATATTGAAATGGGAAAACCGTGCGACAGAGGCGCATAGCGACCGTTGGCTTATTCTGATTGCTTATCTGACGGGCTTGTCTATCGGCGTGCATTTGTTGAACTTGCTTTGTATTCCGGCGATTGTGCTGGTATATTATTATAAGAAGAATCCGAATGCCAACCTGAAAGGAAGCCTGTTGGCGCTTTGCGGTTCGATGGTATTGATTGCCGTGGTGCTTTACGGCATTGTGCCGGGCATTGTGAAGATAGGCGGATGGTTCGAGCTTTTGTTTGTCAATGGTTTCGGGTTCTCGTTCAATACCGGACTCATTATCTATATTATCCTGTTGGCGGCAAGCCTTGTATGGGGTATATACGAAAGCTATACCTTGCGGAGCCGCAAGCGGATGAATATTTCCTTCCTTACTACCGTGGGCTTGCTGGGCATTCCTTTCTACGGACACGGGGTGAGCAGTGTGATTATCGGCATTATCGTGCTGGCGGTATTGGCATTCTATCTGTTTGCCAATCTTCCCGAAAAATACCGGGTCAGCGCACGTACGCTCAACACTTCTTTGCTCTGCCTGATGATGATGGTGGTAGGGTATTCTTCGTATGCCGTCATCGTCATCCGTTCTTCGGCGAATACGCCGATGGACCAGAACTCGCCCGAAGATATCTTTACCTTGGGCGAATACCTGGGACGTGAGCAATACGGTACGCGTCCGCTTTTCTATGGGCAGACATACGCTTCGAAAGTCGCATTGGAAGAAGTGGACGGAGGATGCGTATATGCCATGACCGAAGGTGCGCCGGTGTACCAACGCAAGGAGAAAGAAAATCCTGACGAGAAGGACAGCTACGAAGTGGTGCGCCATAAGAATGAATACAAGTATGCGCAGAACATGATTTTCCCGCGTATGTATAGCGACGCGCATGCGGCGGCATACGAGAGTTGGCTGGGAGGCGTGGAAGGCCGTCAGGTTCCGTACGACCAATGCGGAGAAATGCTGATGGTGAAGATTCCGACCCAGTGGGACAACATCAAGTTCTTCTTCATCTACCAGCTGAACTATATGTACTGGCGTTATTTCATGTGGAATTTTGCCGGACGGCAGAACGATATACAAGGTCAGGGCGAAATCGAGCATGGCAACTGGATTACCGGCATTCCGTTCATTGATAAGGCGTTGGTGGGCGACCAAAGCTTATTGCCCAGTGAGCTGAAGAACAACAAAGGGCACAATGTGTTCTATTGCCTGCCTTTGATATTGGGAATCATCGGCTTGTTCTGGCAGGCATACCGGGGCGAACGGGGCATCCAGCAGTTCTGGATTGTCTTCTTCCTTTTCTTTATGACCGGACTTGCCATTGTGTTATATCTGAACCAGACTCCCCAGCAGCCGCGTGAGCGGGACTATGCGTATGCAGGCTCGTTCTATGCCTTTGCCATTTGGATTGGTCTGGGAGTAGCCGCTATTGCCGAATGGTTGAAAACGAAATTGGGCGAGAAGCCGTCGGCTATTCTGGCAAGTGCCGTATGCTTGCTTGTGCCTTTGCAGATGGTGAGCCAGACATGGGACGACCATGACCGGAGCGGACGCTATACGTGCCGTGACTTCGGACAGAACTACCTGAACTCGGTACAGGCAGAAGGCAACCCGATTATCTTTACCAACGGAGATAACGATACATTCCCCTTGTGGTACAATCAGGAGACCGAAGGCTTCCGCACCGATGTGCGTGTATGCAACCTGAGTTATTTGCAGACCGACTGGTACATCGACCAGATGCGCCGCCCGGCATACGACTCGCCTTCCGTGCCTATTGATTGGGAACGTATCGACTATGTGCAAGGGCATAACGAAGCGGTTTACGTGCGTCCCGATGCGATGGAAACCATCAACAATTATTATAAGCAATATCCCGAAGAGGCGAAGAAAGAGTTCGGCGAAAACCCGTACGAGTTGAAGAATATCCTGAAATATTGGGTACGCTCGCCGAAGGAAGGCTTGCAGATGATTCCTACGGACAGCATTGTGATTAAGTTGGATAAGGAGGCTATCAAGCGTTCGGGCATGTTGGCGCCCGATTCGATACCCGACTATATGCACCTTTCGTTGAAGGGCAAACGGGTATTGTATAAGAGCGAGCTGATGATGCTGGAAATGCTTGCCAATACCAATTGGGAACGTCCGATGTATATGGCGATTACCGTGGGGTCGGACAATCACTTGAACCTGACCAACAATTTCTTGCAGGAGGGGCTTGCCTACCGCATCACGCCGTTTGATAACGCGAAGTTAGGACGCCGCCTTGACTCGGAGAAGATGTACGACAACCTGATGCACAAATTCAAGTTCGGCGGCATTGACAATCCGGATATCTATTTGGATGAAACCGTGCTCCGAATGTGCGATACGCACCGCCGCATGTTCGTGCAACTTGCTTCCCAATTGATTAAGGAAGGCAAGAACGACAAGGCGAAGGAAGTGCTCGACTATTGTGAAAAGGTAATCCCGAGCACCACGGTGCGTCACGATTACATCTATAGCAGCTCGAAAGAAATGGCGGATGATTATGCGGCATTGGGCGAAACCGGAAAAGCCGAGAATATCCTTGTCCAGCTGGCGAAGAACTCTGTAGAATATGCGTCATGGTACATGAGCCTTGATGAAGTGCGTTTTGCAGGTTCGTACGAAGAGTGCATGCGTCATTTCTATATCTTGGACGACGTTTGCAAGGCATTGGAAAAGCTGAAGGATGAAAACGGAAAGCCGCTGGAGTCTGCTGCAAGTTATCGCCATCAGTTCGACCAGCTGTATGGCTTGTTGGAGAACTTGGTCGGAAGCGCGAATCCGGCTCACGAATAGTTAATAATTAATAGGGAATAGTGCACAATGGATAGTTTGTAAAGGTTTTATGCCTTATACCGTTATTCACTATTCCCTATTAATTATTAATTGTTCATTATTAAATTATTAACTGCTATCAGAAATGCTCATCGAACAACCCCCGTTGATACTTCGTTGGATTTATCCGCGTGCTATGTGGCGGATGGATAAGAATGAAAAATCGGTCTATCTGACTTTTGATGACGGGCCTATCCCCGTTATTACTCCATGGGTGCTCGACCTGTTGGATAAATACGGCATTAAAGCCACGTTTTTTATGGTAGGCGATAACATACGAAAGCATCCCGAAGAATTCCGTATGGTGGTAGAGCGCGGGCATCGTCTCGGGAATCATACGTTCAACCACATCCGTGGTTTCGAATACCTGAGCCAGAATTACCTGGCAAACACCGATAAGGCGAACGAATACCTGCATACCGACCTTTTCCGCCCTCCTCACGGGCACATGCGTTGGGTGCAATATCATGTCTTAAAGAAGAAATACCGCATTGTGATGTGGGACCTTGTCACCCGCGATTATAGCAAGCGCCTTACCGGACCGCAGGTGCTTGCCAAGGTGAAGAAATACGTCCGTAACGGCTCTATCATTACTTTCCACGATTCCATTAAGTCTGAACCCCGCTTGAAGTATGCCCTTCCCCGTGCTATCGAATGGTTATTGGCGCAAGGCTATACGTTCAAAGTCTTCGATTGATATATCTTCGTTTTCAAAGCTAACTATCTCTGTCCCCAGTCCTGATAGGCTGGTACTGCTGTTTTGACAGGTCAGTACTCCAGTCCTGGCAGGCTAGGACTGCAGTCCTGATAGGAAGGACTGAGAAAAGAATATGGATACATAAAATGAAGCAGCTGTCTGCTTCGGGGACTTGTTCTTGTTTCATTGCCGTTCTTATCTTATAGTGTCTTGTCTGCCGGAAGTGAGAAATGCGCTATAAGAACTGGAGTTTGTCTCAAATTATTACTCCCTCAGTCTTCATGACATTGTGCTATGCCGTAGATATCCCTATTGGGATTGTTCCTCTTGTCTGTTAAAGAAACTTGCTCATCTGCATTCGATTGTGAATATTAGCTTAATATTCGGAAATATATCCTTTTCTCTTCAATTTTTCTTGTGCAGGTTTTACTTTGAAAAATAACAGGTTCATCCGATGGAAAAAACGGTTCGTTGAATAGTCATTTGCTGCGTGTGTAATCCTGCTTTACACAGATGTTTAAATTCATATATTTGTTTTAGGCGAAATTATAAAAGGATTTTCGTTGCCTTAATCTTATTGTATAATTTTTTAAAACTTAAATCGTATGTATGTAAAACAAATTGTGCAGAAAGCATTCGCAGTCCTTTGGGTGAACATGCTATGTTTGGCGGCGTTTGCGCAAGAACGTTCGATTACGGGAACGGTCGTTGATGAAGCCAATGAGCCGATTATTGGTGCAAATATTACTGAATTGGGTACTACTAATGGGGTAATTACCGATTTGGATGGTAATTTTACGTTGAATGTGCAGGCGGACGCAAAGATTCAAATTTCGTTTATTGGTTACATTATGCAGACGGTAGCTGTTGGGAACCGGACACATTTTGACATTGTGTTGAAAGAAGACACCAAAACGCTTGATGAAGTGGTGGTGGTAGGTTATGGAACCATGAAAAAAAGCGATTTGACTGGTTCTATTGCCTCTGTTTCTTCTGAGAAATTGGCATCCCGCGGTACGGTACGTGTAGAAGACGCATTGCAGGGGGCGATACCCGGTGTGAATATTACGCAAAGCAACAGCCGTGCCAACGGAAGTTTTGACATGCAAATCCGCGGACAAGCATCTATCAACAACAGCAGTGACCCGCTTTTTGTGGTTGATGGAATGGTTGTCTCATCCATTGATTTCTTGAATCCTGAAGATATAGAGCGGATAGATGTATTGAAAGACGCGTCTTCTACCGCCATTTACGGTTCGCGCGCTTCTGCGGGTGTAATCGTCATTACGACAAAAGGCGCGGGAGCGGGACAGGGCAAGGCACAACCGGTGGAAATCTCTTACGATGGTTATTATGGTGTCCGCAAGGTGGCGCGCATGCCTGAACTTATGGATTCGCGCGAATGGATGCAATACCGGTTTGCCCGCTATACAGAAGGAACGGTAGATGAGGACGGGCATGTAACGTATGTCATGACTGACTCTAACTTGCAATCGGTGTTTCAAAATGGAACCGATTGGCAGAATTCTACATTGATGCAAAGGTATTTGACGAATGAGACTTATGACTGGTCTGACTATGTGTTGCGCACCGCGACACAACAAAACCATTATATCAGCGCGAGCGGTGCTACGGAGAAAACCAGTTATCGTTTGGGCATGGGGTACCAGAGTGAAGAAAATGTTTTCAAGAACAACGATTACCAGCGTTTTAATATCAAAGGTTCGTTTGACAGTAAGCTGTCAAAAGTCGTCGAAGCCGGTATGTCGGTCAATTTGGTACACGATGTGCAGGATGACTGGATTACCGCGACTTCAAGCAGTTATTCTCCTTATAATAATGCTTTCTGGATGGCGCCGGTCTTGTCTCCTTATGAAGAAGACGGAAGTCTGGCTGCTCTTCCGGGAAAAGTAGGGACCATGTCATTGACTTCTACCCCTTCTCCTTTGGTGGATTTTGTCATCGATGCGTATGATAATGAAACCCGTAAGTTTCATACTTTCGGTAATATGTATCTGCGTTTTAACATTTTGGAAGGATTACGTTTTACGACCACTTTTTCTCCCAATTACTATCATGGCAGGCAAGGCATTTTCTACGGGACGGGAGTTTCAGATGAGTATCCGTTGGGAACTGCTTATTACCAGAGTCAGGAACATAACCAGGCTTCTGTAATCAATACAGAGCGTCTGGACTGGACTTGGGATAATCAGATTGATTATGCAAAGACGTGAGGAGAGCATTCATTGAACGTCATGGGGCTGTTTTCCATGTATGCTTCGAATAAGGAAACTTATACGCAAACCGTAAACGATATTTCAGATGACAAATTATCTTACCATGCGATGGATAAAGGGTCGGGTACAAAGACCATAGAATCTACTTATACCGAATCGTCCTTGGTATCAGTCGCTACCCGTTTGAATTATTCTTATAAGGGGCGTTACATGGCAACGGCAACCATACGTGCTGACGGTTCTTCCCGGTTTGCCAAAGGTAACCGTTGGGGATGGTTCCCCTCGGCAGCTGTGGCATGGCGTATGTCGGAAGAAAGCTTTATGAAGGATGTCCGTTGGCTCGACAATTTGAAGCTTCGTCTCTCTTATGGTATTACCGGAAACAATAACGTAGACGATTATGTCACGGAATCTTCGGCTTCAGGTCCTAATTATGTTACTATCAATGGGATAGAATATCAAGGATATTATCCGAACGGGCTGATAGACAAAGACCTTATTTGGGAACGCATCAAGGAATTTGACGCGGGAGTGGATATCGGTGTGTTGCGGAACCGCATCAACCTTACTGCCGACTTTTACCGGCGCATATCCGACGGGCAGATAATGGACTCTACCGTTCCTCTTGAAACAGGAGAAAGTTCAGTCACAACCAATATCGGATGTGTGCAAAATACCGGTATAGAGCTGGCATTGGGGCTGGGCATCATACGTACCAAGAATTTCACTTGGGACATGAACCTTGCCTTTGCGCGGAACTGGAACAAGATTACCGAATTGCCGAACGGTGACGACACATCGAATAATTGGTTTATCGGCGAGAGCCTGAATGTATTGCGTGGCTATACAGGTGCGGGAGTGGTTACGGAAGACGGGGTGACCATGAATACCGTGAATGGGAAAAAACATTATACCTTGAAAGAAGTATATCAGAAGTATGGATGGTACGAAGGGCAATATGCAGTGAACGACTGGAACGATGATGGGGTAATCAGTGAGGAGGATAAGCAAATCTATGGTTGTACCGACCCCAAATGGACAGGCAGCCTGAGTTCGACCATGACGTATAAAGGATTTGATTTTTCATTCATGCTGTATACGAAACAAGGGCAATGGTCCCGCAGTTATTTTCATGAACAATATCTGGACTATAGTGACCGTGGGCGGCAGAAAATGAGCTTTGACTATTATATTCCTGCCGGAACTCCGGTATTGGACGAAGACGGGAATGTAACGACTCTCACCGAAGCCCATTACGGCGAATATCCTTACCCGACCAATATGGATAAAACGGCGGGCGGTTATTTCGACAAGAGCAGTGATGCGGTGCGCTATCACAAGACATCTTTTGTAAAAGTGAAAAACATTACGTTAGGCTATACTTTCCCGCAAAAGTGGATGAGCAAGTTTGCCGTGAAGCATTTGCGCCTTTACCTCAATGTGCTGAATCCGTTCTGTTTTACCGATTATGAAGGGTTTGACCCGGAATGGGCAGATGCCAACCTTACAAATGGCGGTCCGGCTTCTGTTACTTATCAGGTGGGTGTGAACCTTAAGTTTTAACAATAACCAATAATTACTATACGTATGAGAAAGACAATTGAATTATTATACACTTTCATCGCTGCAGGCAGCATGGTGTTGGCTGGATGTGATGATTTTCTTACTCCTGAAAATAAGAGTGCAGTGACGGATACGGATTATTTCGCTACTTCCGACGGTTTCCAGTCACTGGTGTACGATGCGTATGCACAGTTGGACCCGCTTTTCAATGATAGTGATACGCCTCTTTATTTCAATGCCGGGACGGACTTGTATCAGCAAGGGCGCAAGACATCCGACCAGGCATTACACCGCTGGCTGAACTTTACGCCCGAAAACGGTACGGTAGAAACGTTTTATACGGAATGCTATGACGGCATCCGTTCTTGTCTGGCTATCCAGTATTATGCGCCGAACGCTTCGGTTGACGATGAAACCAAACAAAAAGCGATTGACGAAGGGCGTTTTGTGGAAGCATTGTTTTACTATTTGCTGGTGAATAATTTCGGTGGAGTGCCGATTGTTACCGAATATGCTGATACGGCAGTAAAAGGTTATCCTCGGGCGACGGCTGAAGAAGTGTATAATTACATTATCGGAGAGCTGGAAAGCATCATCTCGAACAATCTGCTGGTGGAGTCTTCTGCAACTGCCGGCGGAGGAGAAGCCAGTATCGAGGCGGCTAAAGCCTTGCTTGCCAAAACTTATCTGTCGGCTGCATGGGATTTGGGAAATGACGCATATTTTTCCGAAGCCGCCCGATATGCCGATGAAGTGATTGACGGGCGTTCCTTGACCACAGAGTTCGCAGATTTGTGGGCTGCTGATTATTCGGGCGATGATGATGCCGAATTCATCTTTGACCTTGAATTTGATTTCGACAGCACCCACGACCAGACAGACGGTAATTGCTGGCAGAACTTTTATTGCAATTATTATGGAGGTTCGGAAGAAGGGATGAAAAACGGTGCCTCATGCTATGTCCCTTACATGCATACGCTCAGGTATTTCGAAGAAGGTGATAAGCGTTATGATGCCACCTTTATGAAAACATTGTTGGTAACCGGCGCTTGGGATCCTGACCAGGGGTTTAAGCAAGACGGGAATCCGTTGGGAGACTATTTCGGGTTTTATGAAAATGGCAATACAGCCATGGGGCGTATGGTAGGCGTATATTATCCGGCTTATTGGGAATGCGACGATGAATCGGTATCGGCATGGCGTGCCGAAGATCCGGAGAACCGAGAGCAGACATACGTTATCCCGCAAAACGAAAAAACGGCGATTATGGATCCGATGTCAACTTATGAGACGGACCGGGAAGAGGTCGATAACGGCGTTATTCTGAAATACGATTTGGAGACCGAGTGTTATCAAAAAAGCTGGTCTATTCAGCCCTGCCGTAAATTTGATGACAGCAATACGGCAAGCTATAACAGTGACCGCAGTTTCCGTGACATTCATATCATTACCCTGCCTGAAATCTTTTTGGTTGCGGCAGAGGCGTATCTGAAAAGCGGGGATTCCGCTACGGCATTGGAACGTTTGAATACCATACGCCGCAGGGCAGGCGTAGCCGATGTGGCGAGTGTGGATGTGGATGCAATCCTGAAAGAATCGGCATGTGAAATGTTCGGTAACGGATATCGCCGTATGGACCTTCGCCGTACAGGCAAACTGATTGAATACAATAATCTGTATAATTCGGAGTTGCAAGGAACGGCAGAGTCGGCGATTGGGGAAAAACTTTTATGGCCCATTCCGCAAGCGGCGATAGATGCCAATGACCAGCTATCTTCTGCCGACCAGAATCCGGGATATTAACGGCTTTTTGCCAAGAGTTATGCCAATTGTTAAGGCGAATACGCTGAAAGTTACAGATGGTAACTGTAAACATGAAAAGAACCATATCAAACTCGTTGTTGAGTGCGGTATGGTTCTTTTTTTGCTCCTGCCTTACAAGTTATTTTAGAGTCTGTTTAAATTTTGCTCAGGTTAATTTTGCGAATTGTTTTCGAGGATGTTTTTCTGATTTTATGAGAAGGATAGCGGGCTATCTGACGAATAAAATCGGGAAAACAGACCGGAAACAAACGCAAAAGAACCTGATAGAATATTACTTTATTGGAAAATTTAAACAGGCTCTTAGCTTGAATCTGTTTTCAATGATTCCCAGAGTTTACATATTCCGAAACATGCTGCGACGGTCTTTTTTATTTGTCCGTTTCAGAATAATTTCGTTCCTTTGCATAAACCCTTAAAAACGTAATTCACAATGAAGTACCCGATAGGAATCCAAAGCTTTAATCAGATTATAGAAGACGGTTATGTCTATGTCGACAAGACTGGTTTGATTTACCGGTTGGTAAAAGAAGGGAAAATCTATTTTCTGAGCCGTCCGCGCCGGTTCGGCAAGAGCCTGCTGGTGTCTACCCTGAAATGCTATTTCCAGGGGCGGAAAGAACTGTTCAAGGGGCTTGCCATTGATAAGCTAGAGACCGAGTGGGCGGAATATCCCGTGTTCCATATCGACTTCAACGTGGGCGACTTTACCCTGTCGGGCAATTTGGAAGCGAGAATAGAAGAGACCTTGGCAGCCTGGGAGAAGCTGTATGGCAGGAGCGATACGGCGCAAACGACAGGCGCACGCTTCATCCACGTGCTGCATCAGGCGCGCAAACGGTACGGCAGGCGGTGCGTGGTATTGATAGACGAATACGACAAGCCTGTCCTTGACGTGCTGGATACGGGATATGGCACTACGATAGACGGTGAAAGGCGCCTGCTGGAAGACCGCAACCGGGAAATATTGAAGAACTTCTATTCGGTATTTAAAACCGCTGACGAAGACCTGCAGTTTGTCCTGCTGACGGGCGTGACCAAGTTCTCGCAGGTAAGCGTGTTCAGCGGATTCAACCAGCCAAGCGACATCAGCATGGACGACCAGTACGAGACGCTGTGCGGCATCACGCAGGAAGAACTGGAGCATTACTTCGCCGAACCGATCGGGGTATTGGCAAAGAAATACGGTACTACAGTGGAAGGGATGCTGAATATATTGAAACACCGGTACGACGGGTATCATTTCAGCAGCAACCTGACGGATGTGTACAATCCGTTCAGCCTGTTGAACGCGTTTGCTAAAAGAGAGCTGCGTGACTACTGGTTCTCCAGCGGCACGCCTACCTACCTGATCCGCCTGATGAACCATACGCAGGAGGACCTGAACGAAATGACCGGCAAGTATTACGCCCCCAAAGAGTTCGTAGATTATAAGGCAGACGTAGAGAAACCCCTCCCGATGATTTACCAGAGCGGTTGTCTGACCATCAAGGACTACGATAGGGATTTCGGCATGTTCCTGCTCGACTTCCCGAACAATGAGGTGAAAGGCGGTTTCGTGTCTCTGATCGCTTCCAGCTACTTGAAGCCTCAGGAGAATTTGGATAACTGGATAAGGAGTGTGGTTGTTTCCATGCGCAAAGGCGATGTGGAACAGCTCCGCAAGCTGTTCACATCCTTTCTCGCCAGTATCCCCTATTCAATGCGCAGCAAGAAAGACGAGGCGGAAAAGGAACGCTTCTTCCACTATACGCTTTGCCTCATCTTCCGCCTGATAAGCGTCTACACGGTCTATACCGAGAAGGAGCAAAGCCAGGGACGTGCCGACTGCATCGTAGAGACGGACAATTACATCTACATCTTCGAGTTCAAACGAGACGGCACGGCGGACGAAGCCCTGGCACAGATAGAGGCGAAAGGCTATGCCCAGCCCTACGAAGCCGACCCACGCATCTTATATAAAATAGGTGTGAACTTCTCTTCCGAAACGGGAACGGTGGAGGACTGGAAAACCGTCTGATTTACGATTTGACTATTTATGGTTTACTATTTGTGAATTTCGTAAACAGTCCATGTAGGGGCGTATCGCATACGCCCTAAAAACATCCGCATGGATAAGTAGACGTATTCGGGCGTATACGATACGCCCCTACAGTTCATTGAGTGAAATGCGGAATCCAGTGTGACAGGGAAGTCTAGTATCGCAGGTAGACACAAAAAAAGCGGCTCTTTCGAGTCGCTTTTTTTATTTATAGAGTAATCGGTTAAGATTATTTGTTCGCTTGAATAGTTACTGATACTTCTTCTTGCAATTCGTATCCCCAAACGTCTTTTACAGTTACAGGCATTTGAACTTCTGTCGTATTAGTAATATTTTCACCATATACAACAAATGCGCCATTATACTGCTTCTTAGCTTCAGAATCATAAGTTGCAGGAGCAAGTTCAATTCTCTTAATCAAGTTTTCTTTATCACGACCCGGAGTTACTTTGTCGATTTGTTCATTGTCCCATGCAATAACATATGAACCACTCTCGGTAACTACCTTGTCAGGAACAACATTGTAATCATTTCCGTTGTAATCTTCACCCTTGATCATTGCGTCTGTAATGCGTGCACCCTTAGACCAGTCATTAGCACTGATGTTGATTGTGCTTCCAGAAACAGGAGTTACAGTACCTTCATAAATCGGGCTCATCAGACGAATCTTGAATGTGTATTCCTTATCGCTGTTTTCTGCATAGTTCCAACCTGCAATAGCTGCTTCATCAGTATTGAAGTAACCCTTAGTAGCCTTGATAGTTACAACTTCGTTATAACCGTTAGCACCTTGGTTCTTGTCATTGATACCTGCTTTATCTGCATCGAAGTCAAGAGTTGTGTAAACTTCTTCGTCAGAGTCTTCTACAGAATTGTCTTTACCGAAGTAAACAATTGCATCCTCTGCACTGCTCTTAACTGTGTTAGTACCATTAGTCCACTGCAATTCAAACAATGTTTCGCCAGTTTCGCCAGTTTCACCTACCTTGTCATTAGTGAAGGTTACTTGAGCATTGCTTACAAAGTCGTTGAAGTATCTTGCCAAAGTTACAGCAGTCGGAGCTGTTTCGTTATTACCCTTATTAGTCTGATAGAAGTAAGCATTGATTACATCGTTGGTCTTATCCAAATATGCATCTTTCTTAGAGAACAATTCAGATAATGCAGGTGCATGGAATTCAACCGGAACTACGATGCTGTTCAATACATTGCCACCGTTTTCTTTCGTAGCCTTGAATGTTGCCTTGATGTAATAAGTCTTATCAAGTTCAAGACCAGCATCATCACTGTTAATCTTGCTATTATCAATATCAACTTGGATATAGTTAGCCTTGTTTCTATCGGTTACAGCTGCGTGGTCCTTACTATCTTTCTTCGACAGTTTTTCTACAACCATAGCCGTGATACCATCAGGCATAGCCTTAAAGTCTTTGTCTGCTTTTGTAGACCATTGGAATGTGATTGCATCCTTATTAATGTCCACATTTTGCATCCATTGGTTGAGGTTGTCACCCAAAGCAGTCTTCATTGTAGCCAAATCGATGCCGAAGTAGTTGTTGTTATAATCTTCGATATTAACATCATGTTCGTGTAAGCCATATTCAGCAGGAGTAGTGATTTCGCTATTCAATACGATAGTAACAACTGTTTTCTTAACTTCACCATTGTTAGCTACGCTGTAGATAATCAAGTCAAATTCAGCAGGAATAGAAGATACATCCGGATTCTTGCCAATCGTAAAGGTGTGTTTGTCTTGATTGAAGCTCAAACCATAAACTTCACGGTCTGAATCATCTGCAGTCAAGTACATATCATACAAGGCTGATGCTTGCACAGCATTTACAGTGTATTCTACATTTGTCTTGAAAGAAATATTTTGGTCACTACCTGTTTGGTCACCTAACAGATAATCAGATTTCAAAGGTGAATCTTGTCCATTGTATTCAACATAAGCTTCTTCTACCTTGAAGTTGAATGTTTTATTTTCTTGACCTTCTTCAGTTGGTATTCCTTCAATATAGAAACCTGTTAATTCTTCAGGATTGATTCGCTGTACTGTCAACTGATATTTGCTGCGGAATCCATGGTTTGCATTCAATGCATATACTACAGCAGCTTCTTTCGTATTTCCTTCAGATTTTTTGATAGCATCCCAAACATCTTCATTATCGTCTTTAGCAACCACCTGATTAGCCATTGACAATGCCCACAAACCATTACCGGTAGTAGCGGCACGACCGTTGATTTCGCTTCCAGTCATTGCACTGCCATCCGTTTGTGAAGGGCTTGCAGTGAATACAACCGGTTCTACATCTTTATTTAACGTATTTGTCAAGTAGAAGTTGATGTTTTCAGCCGGAACATCTACCGGATCCATACGCAAATCGATTTGGGTAGGAGATGCATAAATGAAATCACCATTATTCGGCAATTTCTTATTTCCTAACCATTTCGATGCAGATGTAATACCATCAGTCTTTACATCGTCACTCGGATTGAAGTTAAAGTCCTGATGAGAAATCAAAACGCCTCTTGGTTGAACCGAAACTGCACTACCTTCCGTCCCATCAGTCAAATAGTCATCGCTATAGTTGTATGTTTCCTTAGACTGAATTGTTTTAGTACCCAATGTCATTTCAGTAATAGAAGATACAGCAGAAGGCAATTTCACGGTTTGCGGGGTCCCGTCCGAAGCATAGATAGTGAAGGTATAACCGTCAGCTTCGCTACCCGATACAGTTACGCCCGATACAGGGATGCCGGTAGATTTATATGTACCATCCTCCTGCAGAACAGACCACATGTTGTTTTCAATGATAATCTGGTCTTTGTGTTCTTCGCCCGGAGTCGGATCAGCAGCAGCCTTAATGTCTGTCGGTTCGCCGTCGATGCACAAAACACCGTCAGCGTTTACAGTAACCACGCTACCCACTTCGTCTTCCAAAGTGATTTCTGTAGTCGTACCGTCCGTGTAAGTAAAGGTGATGGTGTTGCCATTGTTTGAAACGGCGCTTACGTATTTGCCGTTTTCCACAGCGTTCTGCAATGTAGTCACAGCACTCTGCAAGCTGGTAACATCTTCGCGCAGACCGTTGATGTCATCATCATAGTCTTTACAAGAGGTAAAAGTTCCTGCCGAAGCGAACAGAAGCGCTCCGAACAGCAGTGCACTTAAATACTTTTTTCTCATAACAAAATAAATTTAATTTATAAATTAAAAAACCCAAATCGTTCTAACTCAAGCCGTTACACGTACCGCCGAATCCGCCCGAAACCCCTGATTTTCAGCCCCGTCAGTAAACGCGCCGATAACAGACATAAGAATATGAAAGTGTTGATAATGAATGATATACATCCCACGAATTAAAGTTTTATAACAAAACGGCGCAAATCTGTGCCGGTTTCGTAATCTGAAATTGAGTAAAAAGCGTGAAATAAGTGACTGATATAGTAGGATTTACATGAAAGAATGCAATAAAAACGATGAAAACATATCTTCGGGAATAGATTGCAAAACCGGGATATTACCTGTTTTTTCTCTTAATGAAAGCCTGCATCTCCTCGAAATTGTTGTTTCCGCATTTGGGTTACATTGCCGTTGCAGCCAGCTTCCATTTATGGTTTCCATATGAAAACCGTACGGTTTCCATATCAAGAACGTACGGTTTCCAATGCAAAACCATACGGTTTTGATATCAAGAACGTAAAAGTATGCCTTTTGAAAAAACGATATGACTTATGCTTTGCGCAATATGAAATTGTGCATTTTTGTTGATGTTATCATAGAATACACACGGCACAGAATACAACAAATCTATGCCGTGTATAGTATGAAATATCTGCCTCTTTACCTGGCAAATTATATGGGAAGTAGATGTTTAGTTTGCGATTGTGTTTGGAACAAGTACAATGCACCACGACATCCAGTCGGACAAATCCTCTACATCGTATAATACTTGGCTGAACATTTCCATTTCCTGTTTTTCTTCTTCGGTCAAGCCTTCCATGCCTTTTCCTTGCATGAACATGTCCAGTGCGGTATATCGGTTGGGATTGGCGATGGTCCAAGCGAATCCATTGCTGGTATTCCAATAGGTAATGGGCAATTCATAATAATCTCCCCATTTCTGGAAGGGGGATTTGCCGTAAGGGTCTAACGGAGAGCCTAACCATTGGGCGCAGAATTGTTCGCATTGTTCGGGCGTGAAGAGCCACGACATGGAGTTTGTGTATTGCGGGTCTATCCAATAACGGGCGGTCATCCATAATTCGTAGTCTGTCTGGCCTGCTTGTTTCAGCCATGTCTCGAAGGTGAAGTCTTCATGGAGCACCAGTTTCATGTCGGTTATTTTTTCGGCAATGCGCAGACTGATTTTATCTAATACCTCTTGTACGAAATCCCATCGGCTTATTTCTTTTCCTTGCCATTCTATCGTACCAGCTTTAGCTGCAGTGCGGAATAGGCATTTTGAGAGAAAATGATATTCGTTTGAGCCTGTTCCCCAATAGGCAGAGAGGGTACAGTCCGCTTGTATTCGCCTGCTTGACCCGTCAGCTTTGTCTGTATCAGCATAATAGGTCCCTTTGATTTGCCTTTCGTATATGAAGCCACCGGGAACAGCCTCGAATGTCACTACTCCTTCGCCCGGAGTGGTTTTTATCAAGATTTTTACCGGTTGGGGGACATAGTTCATGATATACATCATCATTTGCGTAGAGTCCTCTTCCACCGGCTCGAAATATACAGAACAGTCTGTAACGGTCGTGCCGTTTATCTGCAAAGAGAGTGCATCGCCTCTGAAAGTAAGATCGGGTTCATACATTTCCGCAGGGTCGGTCAATGCCGGGGTATCATTTTCCGAACAGCTTGCAAGCAGGCATACGCTCATTATCAAGAATATGCCCCACATTTGTGTTAACACATTCGTTTTCATATTGACTTTGGTTTTTAGGTTTCAATAAAGATATGTCTTTTTATTTTAGGGCAGATTGTTTTCTTGTTTTCTTAACATTTTTAAGCGGTTATCCTGCCCAGTTTTCCCGGTCTAAGTTCCGGTAGCTGATGGCTTCGGCAAGGTGTTTGGGGAGGATGGCTTCGCTTCCGTCCAAATCGGCTATGGTGCGCGAGACCTTCAGGATGCGGTCGTAGGCACGGGCGGAGAGGTTGAAACGCTCCATGGCGGTGCGAAGAAGAACCATGCCGTGGGAGTCGGGCTGGGCGTACTGGTGCAGGAGGCGCGAAGTCATCTGGGCATTGCAATGGATGCCCGGAAGGCCGGCAAAGCGTTTGGCTTGTATCTGGCGGGCACGGATGACCCGTTCGCGGATGGCGGCGCTGGGCTCGCCTGCCTTGCGTTCGGCAAGCTTCTCGAAGGGTACCGGAACGATTTCCACTTGGATGTCAATCCGGTCGAGGAGGGGACCGGAGATACGGTTCAGGTACTTTTGCACTTGGCCGGGCGTACATACACAATGGCGGGTGGGGTGGTTGTAATATCCGCAGGGGCAGGGGTTCATCGAGGCTATCAGGGTGAAGCTGGCGGGATAATCCAAGGTATATTTGGCGCGCGAAATGGTGATGTGCCGGTCTTCGAGGGGCTGGCGGAGGACTTCGAGGACGCTTCGGTTGAACTCGGGAAGCTCGTCGAGGAAGAGGACGCCATTGTGTGCCAGGCTGATTTCACCCGGTTGGGGATTGGTGCCCCCGCCCACCATGGCGACTTGCGAAATGGTGTGGTGCGGGCTTCGGAACGGGCGGACGGCGATGAGGGACGAGTCTTTCCCCAGTTTTCCGGCTACGGAATGTATCTTGGTGGTTTCCAGGCTCTCGGCGAGCGAAAGGGGCGGAAGGATGCTGGGAAGGCATTTTGCCATCATCGACTTGCCGCTTCCCGGCGCGCCTATCATAATCAGGTTGTGTCCGCCTGCCGCTGCAACCTCCAAGGCACGTTTCACGCTTTCCTGACCCTTGACATCGGCAAAGTCGAAAGGGAAATTGGTCTGGCTCCGGTAAAATTCCTCGCGCGTATTGACGATAGTAGGTTCCAGTTCGCGCTTGCCGTTGAAGAAATCGATGACTTCGGTGATGTTTTCCACGCCGTACACGTTCAGGTTATTGACCACGGCGGCTTCACGCGCGTTTTGCTTGGGGAGGATGAATCCTTCGAATCCTTGCTGGCGGGCGCAGATGGCTATGGGCAAGGCGCCTTTGATGGGCTGTAGGCTTCCGTCCAGGCTCAATTCGCCTATGAGGAGGTAACGGTCGAGCTTTTCGGGAGATACGGCTCCCGATACCGCTAAGATGCCTATCGCCAGCGGAAGGTCGTACGAGGAACCTTCCTTGCGGATATCCGCGGGTGCCATGTTGATGACGATTTGGCAGGTGGGGAACTTGTATCCGTTGACCTGAAGGGCGGCTACGATGCGTTCGTGGCTCTCTTTTACGGCTGAATCGGGCAAGCCTACGAGGAAAAACTTAATGCCCCGCGAGCTGTTGACTTCGATTGTGACGATGGTTGCATCTATTCCTTGAACGGCTGCACCGAATAGTTTGATTAGCATTTAAGGTTGGGTTTACAGGTTTATTCTTTCAGTTGTTCTTTTACCTTTTCATATAACGCTTGTCCGTATAATTGGGTTGCTATGATTTTCCGGCTATTGTTTATCAGGATGTTGGCAGGGAGCGCATGGATTTGGTTCTGTTTTACCACCGGATTGTTCCAGCCCTTGAAATCGCATGTCTCTATCCATTTCCCGGTGTCTTTCTTGCATTTTTCCAGCCACTTGTCTTTTTCGTAATCGAGGGAGATGTTCAAGACCTTGAATTTCTTTTCGGGGAATTTCCCGACAAGTTTTTCCAGCGAGTCGCGCCGGACAAGGCTTTCCTTGTCCCAGCTTGCCCAGAAGTTGAGCAGGGTATAGCTTCCCTTTTCCCCTGTCCACGAAATGTATTTGCCTTCGCGGTCTTTGCACGAGAAATAATTGACGTATTCCTTGTTTTGCCGGGCATTGTCCTCTTGTGCGGGCAAAGCCTTGAGGATTACGCTCAGGATGCGGCTGTCTTTGATATTTCCTGTAAGGGGAGCGATTAGTTGCTCGATTTTCTTCGTATCGGGCGAAGGGGTTTGGATGAAGTATTTGTTAATCAGGTATGCCGATGCGAAAGAAGAAGGATGGGCTTGGATGAATTTTTCCGCGGCTTGTGCGGCGGATGCCGAGTCCTTCAACGCTTGGATTTCTTTCAATAGCGCGCCGTATTCCCCGTTCATCCCGTCTCCTGTGATGCCGGGGGCTTGGAACGTTCCGCTTAGTGTCATTTCCTGTCCCTTGTCGGCGAATACAGGAATCATCTCTCCCGTTTCGGGCAGAACCAGGCGGAAGAGCGTGATGGTATCGGGAACGAACGTATAATTGAATTTCCCTTCTTTCGGGAAAATCGTGTCGAGTTTCGAGATGGGGTCATCGTAGACCACCAGTATGGGCTTGTCCGCAAGCCCGTCCATTTCTGCCTGAAGCGTGAACGTCGAATCCCCCTTGCAGGAAAGGAGGAAAAGCATGCTAAGTGCGGTAAGCGTTGGAAGTAACTTCATGGCTCGTTGAATATATATGAATTGACCTGCGAATATACGTAATTTATTTGAAATAAAAAAGCCGGAATGCAATTTGCACTCCGGCTTTTCCTAAAAAAATATACAATTTATGAGTAAACCAGATTCAATTACTGAATCTCATTTGCATATTTAGCAAATTCACGGTCGTTTTGAGCGCTTGCTTTCAAGCTTGCGTCTTTCTGGCCTACCTTAGCCATGCTTGACTTAACCAGGTCGGCATTGTTGGTGCGTGCACCTACGATAGCCATCAGGTAATCAGTATAAGCGTCCGGATTCTTGACTGCTTCCAATGTGCTCTTTGCCTTGTTGTAGTCTTTAGCCAAGATTTGAGCCAAAGCGGCAGAGTTGGTCTTGGTGTCGCCGAAGGCTTGTACGGCACGGTCGTACTGGCCTTGTTTGATATACAGGTTACCCAGCGCTTCGTTAGCGGTGTTAGCGCCTGTAGACTTGCTCAGGTAAGTTTCAGCTTCTGCTACATTGCCTTTGCACAATTCGCACAAACCGAGGTTGGTGTTAACTTCAGCTGCGCTTGCGCTCTTGCTTGCGGCTTGCTTGAAGTAGTTTTCAGCTGCGTTCAGGTCGCCTGCTGCGTATGACATCATACCCAAGTTGTTGTATGCGCGGAAGTCGTTCGGATATTTTTCGATAGCTCTCTTGTAGATAGCTTCCTTGCGTGCATTGTCTTGAGTCAGGGTAGCTGCATACAGCAATTCGTCAACGCTGATAGAGTCTTCTTTCGCGTCGAATGCGGCGTTGATTTCTTCATCGCTACGTCCGATAACGTCGTAGTTAGCGGTCAGGCGTGCACGGCGCAATTGCGGAAGGATTTCATCTGCCAAGGTCTTGTAAACTGAAGAGATGTTCTTGATTTCAGTTTCACGTTGTTCCGGATCTTGGTACATAGACAAGACGCGCAAGATGAGGTCTTTGTCTTGGATGTTTGATTTAGAAACCAGTTCCTGGAAGCCTTCCCAGTCTTGTGCAGTATATTTAGCGTCAACCTGAGTTTCGATTTCGCCTTTCTTCAATTGCTTGTTCAGGTACTTTTCAGTGTTTTCCTGACGGTCTTCAGCCAAACCGGTGTTCAGTTTCACGCCACCATCCGGAGATGCGTAAGCAGAGATTTCGATGTTGTTCAACTTGAAGTTTTTCTTGTCGCCGTTTACAGCAACCACTTTCTTGTTGAAATCCTTGATGCCTTCTGACTTCAATTCGCTTGCGCGGATGTTAGCCTGTTGGATCAAGAACATGATTTGAGCTTCCTGAGCCTGCTTGATGATGCGTTGGAACGCGTCAGCTGCGTATGCGGCGTTAGCCGACTTAACGGTAGGCAATTCAGAAGTAGCGATAACACCGTCGGCAATCTTTACAGAAGGGATGGTGTATTCTTTCTTTCCTTTCTTGATTTTGAAATCAAGATACAGTTCAGACTTAGCCATTTCGGGTACATAGTCGAAAGAGGCTTTCATCGTATAGGTACCGCCCATCTTATAAGAGATAGTCTGGTCGTTACCTTGCACTTTTTCACCTTGGAACATAGCCGGCTGGCCTTTGGCTTCGCCTCCGTCCCATCTCAAAACCGGAGTAACTTCAACGGTTGCTGTTTTCTTGAAATACTTTTCAGGGAACTTACCTGTGATAGTAACAGGCACTTTGCCGCCGATAGCTTCCAATACTTCAGGATCAGTTGTGAAATAGCTCGGGTCCAATTCACCCATCTTGCTACATGAAGAGAAAGCAAGAACTAACAATGCCACTAAGGGCAAATACAACTTCTTAATCATGGTTTTTTATTATTTGGTTTGTTAAAAATATAATCTAGTCGGTTTTTAATATTTGGGGCAAAGATAAGAAAAACTCCAATAGCTGTTCGTTTTTTGCGCTCTTTTTTTAAAGAAATATTAAAAAAAAGATTAAAATCACCCGTACGGTTAGTTAAAACGCTTTTTTTTGTTCCGTGGATGATGTTCGATAATCTCTTGCCGGAGCATGCTTCGGTCGATGTGTGTATAGATTTCGGTCGTTCCGATGCTTTCGTGCCCCAGCATGGCTTGGATGGCACGCAGGTTGGCTCCGCCTTCCAGCAGGTGGGTGGCGAACGAGTGGCGGAAGGTGTGCGGGCTGATGGTCTTTTTCAATCCGATGCGCTCTGCCAGTTCCTTTATTATATGGAAAACCATGATGCGCGAGATGTTCTTCCCGAACCGGCTTATGAATACAAAGTCTTCGTATCCGGGTTTGATTTTGGCGTATCCGCGTTCCGTGAAATAATTTTTCAGCTCGTTGACGGCACGGGGGGAGATGGGCACCAGGCGTTGCTTGCTTCCCTTGCCTTCTACCTTGATGAAGCCTT
This sequence comes from Phocaeicola salanitronis DSM 18170, assembly GCF_000190575.1. Taxonomy (NCBI): domain Bacteria; kingdom Pseudomonadati; phylum Bacteroidota; class Bacteroidia; order Bacteroidales; family Bacteroidaceae; genus Phocaeicola; species Phocaeicola salanitronis. The sequence goes on from NC_015164.1 coordinate 2,862,382, forward strand.
CGTCCAGATAGAGGTCGGATAATTTGAGGTTGCAGAGCTCGGATACGCGCAAGCCGCAGCTATACAGGGTTTCCAGTATCGCCCGGTTGCGTTGCCCTTCGGGGGTGGTCTCGTCGATAGCGCCGATAAGGGCGTCTATCTCTTCTACGGTCAGCACATCGGGCAGGTGTTTGCCTATCTGGGGCGATTCGAGCAGTTCGCTCGGGTCTTGGCGGATGTAGTCGTCGAGGGTGAGGAAGCGGAAGAACGAGCGGATACCCGAAAGGATGCGGGCTTGCGAGCGGGGATGGATGCCGATGTCGTGAAGTCCGGCGGAGAAGTTTTCCAGGTCTTGCAGGGTCACGTCGGTAATGCCGATGCCTTCCAGGGTGAGGTATGCGAGCAGTTTGTCCAGGTCGGTCAGATAGGCGTCGATTGTGTTTCCCGATAAAGAACGTTCTAATTTCAGGTATTGGCGGTACTTTAACAGTATCTTCTCGTAGGTTTTCATTTCTTTTTCGTATCTTTGTGCCGAGTTTTTTCTCGGCAAAGTTATTAAAAAGTTTTATTCGGCATAAATATGAGGATACAAATAATCAATGGCCCTAACATCAATCTGCTGGGCAAACGCGAACCGGGCATTTACGGTTCGACTTCGTTCGAAGATTATCTGCAAATATTGAAAGAACGTTATCCGGAGGTGGAAATAGCGTATTTCCAGTCGAATGTGGAGGGAGAGATGATTGACAAGATTCACGAGACGGGTTTCACTTGTGACGGGATTATCCTGAATGCCGGAGCCTATACCCATACTTCCATTGCCTTGCAGGATGCCATCCGTGCGGTGTCCGCTCCTGTTATCGAGGTGCATATATCTAATGTACACGCACGCGAGGAGTTCCGCCACAAGTCGATGATAGCTTGCGCGTGCCGCGGGGTGATTTGCGGTTTCGGGCTTGATTCGTACCGGCTGGCAATGGAGGCTTTATTAGCGAAACACTAAAAACTTAAAACTATATGATGCTCAAACAAACAAAAATCGTGGCGTCTATATCTGACTTGCGTTGCGATGTTGATTTTATCAGAGACTTGTTTAATGCAGGAATGAACGTGGTGCGCATGAATACCGCTCATGCCAGCCGCGAGGGATTCGAGAAATTGATTAACAACGTGCGTCAGGTATCGAACCGGATTGGCATCTTGATGGATACCAAGGGACCGGAGGTGCGTACTACGGCGAGTGCCGAAGGGCATATAGACTTCAAGACGGGCGAAAAGGTGTGCATCGTGGGAAATCCCGACCGGGAGACTACGCATGAGTGCATTGCGGTCAGCTATCCGGGATTCGTACACGATCTTTCGGTTGGGGCGGATGTGCTGATTGATGACGGTGATTTGGAACTGAGGGTGGTGGATAAGAACGAAGATACCTTGTTCTGTGAAGTATGCAACGATGCCACGCTGGGCAACCGTAAGAGCGTGAACGTGCCGGGCGTACGCATCAATCTTCCTTCGCTTACCGAGAAAGACCGCAACAACATCCTGTATGCCATTGAGAAAGACATCGACTTCATTGCCCACTCGTTTGTGCGCAACAAGCAGGACGTGCTGGATATCCGCGAGATACTCGACGCGCACAATAGCGACATTCAGATTATCGCGAAGATTGAGAACCAGGAAGGCGTAGACAATATTGACGAAATCCTGGAGGTGGCAGACGGGGTTATGGTGGCTCGTGGAGACTTGGGAATCGAAGTGCCCCAAGAGCGCATCCCGGGCATTCAGCGCAAGCTCATCAAGAAATGTATCTTGGCGCGCAAGCCGGTGATTGTAGCTACCCAGATGCTTCATACGATGATTAACAACCCGCGCCCGACCCGTGCGGAGGTGACCGATATCGCGAATGCCATTTACTATCGTACGGATGCGTTGATGCTGAGCGGCGAGACGGCATACGGGAAATATCCGGTGGAAGCCGTGAAGACCATGACGAAAGTGGCTGCGCAAGCCGAGAAAGACAAGATGGAGGAAAACGACATTCCTATCCCCTTGACTCCCGAGAATACCGATGTGACCAGCTTCCTGGCAAAACAGGCGGTACGCGCTACGACCCTCATGCCTATCCGCGCCATCATCACCGACAGTTTCAGCGGGCGTACGGCACGCAGCCTGGCTGCATTCCGCGGGAAATATCCGGTACTGGCCATTTGCTATAAGGAGAAGACCATGCGCCATCTTGCCTTGTCGTACGGGGTGGAAGCCATCTATATGCCCGAAAAGGCAAACGGGCAGGAATATTATTTCACGGCATTGCGCAAATTGCTCAATGACGGTGTCCTGACCCGCAAGGAGATGGTGGCATACCTGAGCGGAGGAAAGAAAGGCACGCACACTTCGTTCCTCGAAATCAATCAGGTAGATGATGTGCTGGAAGCCGGCGACGATTATGTATTGCCTAACCGGAACAGGTATTTATAATGAAAGAAACCGACGCGCTGGATGCGTATATACTTGCGCACATTGATCCGGAAAGCGATTACCTGAAAGCGCTTTACCGGGCTACGCATGTCAAGCTTTTGCGCCCCCGCATGGCTTCGGGGCATTTGCAAGGGCGGATGCTGAAGATGTTTGTCGAGATGATCCGCCCCCGTCAGGTGCTGGAGATAGGCACGTATAGCGGGTATTCTGCCTTGTGCCTTGCCGAAGGGCTGGAAGAGGGCGCCATGCTTCATACGTTCGAAATCAATGACGAGCAGGAAGATTTCACCCGCCCGTGGCTGGAAGGCTCGCCCTACGCCGATAAAATCAGGTTCTACATTGGCGATGCCCTGCAGATGGTCCCTGCGATGGACATCACCTTCGACCTTGCTTTCGTCGACGGCAACAAGCGGGTGTATATGGATTATTATGAGATGATATTGCCCAAGCTCCGTGCCGGGGGCTATATCATTGCCGATAACACCTTATGGGACGGGCATGTGCTGGAAGAACCCCGCAGTGCAGATGCGCAGACCATCGGCATCAAGAAGTTCAATGATTATGTGGCATCCGACAAGCGTGTGGAAAAAGTAATCCTTCCTTTGCGGGACGGACTGACGATAATTCGAAAGAAATAGTTGGCAAGGATACAAGTTGACGGGTTGACAAGGTCCTGAATGGTATAAGGTATTTAAAACCTTGCCAGCTTGTCATCGGGTACCTTGTTGCCTGAAAACATAAAACCCAAAGAAATATATGGAAACAACCAGACAAAACAAAATTGCGCGGCTTCTTCAAAAAGAGTTGAGCGAGATGTTCCAGCAGCAGACGCGGGCGATGCATGGCGTACTGGTGTCGGTGAGCGTGGTGCGCATCAGCCCCGATATGAGCTATGCGCGCGGATATTTGAGCGTATTCCCCTCTGAACGTGCCGAGGAGATTGTGAAGAACATCAACGACAATGTGAAGTCCATCCGTTACGAGCTGGGCAAGCGCGTGCGCTTCCAGCTTCGCATCATTCCCGAGCTGAAGTTTTTTGTAGACGATTCGCTGGACTATGCGGCGCATATCGATGAGTTGCTGAAAAAATGAATTTTCCCTTCTACATAGCCCGCCGGTATCTGTTTTCGAAGAAGTCGCACAATGCGATTAATGTCATTTCGGCTATCTCCGTATGCGGGGTGGCGTTGGCTACGTTAGCGCTGGTGTGCACGCTTTCCGTCTTCAACGGGTTCCAGGACCTTGTGGCATCTTTCTTCACCGCCTTTGACCCCGAATTAAAGATTACGGCGGTGCGCGGAAAGGTGTTCGACGGGCAAGACCCGCGTGTGCTTGCCTTGAAGCAGATGCCCGAGGTGGCGGTCTATTCCGAGTCGCTCGAAGACAATGCCATGGTGCAATACCAGGGGAGGCAGGCGATGGCGGTCATCAAGGGAGTGGAAGACAATTTCGACCGCCTTACCCCGATAGACAGCATCCTGTTCGGGCGGGGCAGCCTGACGTTGCATGACGAGGTGGCGGATTATGCCATTCCCGGCATCCAGTTGCTTTCGGCTTTGGGGAGCGGCATCCGTTTCCTCGACCCGTTGGAAATATATGCGCCCAAGCGTGGGGCGAAAGTGAACGTGGCGAATCCTTCCGCGGCTTTTGTGAGCGGGAATCTGTTCTCGTCGGGCTTGGTCTTTGCGGTCAACCAGGAGAAATACGACGCTTCGTATATCCTGACGTCATTGGCTTTTGCGCGGCGGTTGTTCCAATACGATACCGAGGTCAGTTCGGTCAATCTGCGCCTGAAGCCGGATGCGGACATAGACGCGGTAAAGCGCAAGCTCCAAGACCGTCTGGGCGAAGAGTTCCGTGTGCAAGACCGCTACGAGCAGCAGGCGGATACATACCGCATCATGCGTGTCGAAAAGCTGATTTCTTATCTTTTCCTTACCTTTATTTTAGTGATAGCCTGTTTCAATGTCATCGGTTCGCTCTCGATGCTCATCATCGACAAGCGCGAAGACGTGGTGACTTTGCGTAATTTGGGTGCGGATGATAACCAGATTGTGCGCATATTCTTGTTCGAGGGGCGGATGATTTCGTTTTTCGGGGCTTTTATCGGGGTGGTGTCGGGCTTGTTGCTCTGCTGGCTCCAGCAGACGTTCGGGCTAATCCGTCTGGGCAGTTCCGGAAGCTTTGTGGTCGATGCCTATCCGGTCAGCGTAGAGGCTATGGATGTGATAATAGTCTTCGTCACGGTGCTTCTTGTGGGCTTCCTTTCGGTATGGTATCCCGTAAGGTATCTCAGCAAGCGGCTGCTTTAATTTCTTTTGTTCAAGAATTCATCCGGTGTGTATACAGGAATATCGGATTGCGTAAAATCTTTAACGTTCCGTGTAATGATAAAGTCACATCCGGATTGAGTCGCGGCATAATGTTGCATAGCGTCTTCTATATCATTGAACCGGGATGTCGTAGAAAGGCTTTTCCTTACTACTCGTTCATCTACAGAAGCGATTTCTACAATAGAAGCAAATTGACGTAAGATAGTGGATAATTCATCATACGTCAATTTACGCTCTAATAAATAGGCGGTTGTTGAAAAAGAAAGCGCAGCTATCACATGGTGCATTTATCTGTATCCGCTAAAGAAAATAAACGTTTAGCGGATTCGTAAAATGGCTCCCGATGTGCTAAAAGGTCAACCATTACATTTGTATCAACAAAAATTTTAGGCTTCATCTGTATTTCTCTTCTAAATGTTTGCGATATGCTTCCTTTTCGTCAAAATCGGCGGGTAGCTGGAGGTCAATTCCTAAGCTCTCAACAAAAGGTGTAACCTGCTCTTTCGGTTCTTTTTTATTCATTTGTTCTATATAGTGGCGAATGAAGGATTCCACCATGTGAGTTAGGTCTGTATGGTGGCGTTTTGCCAATTGTTCGGCTTCATGCCACAAGGCTGGGTTTATTTGTATGGTGTCCATAAGTAATCATTTAAATGCTTGAAGAATGAATGAAGAATGAAGAATTTCTTTGCCCGAATGGAAATCCTTCATTCTCAAACCTTTATTTTCAATTTCCACAACGTTCATTCCGCCAGCGTGAAGTCGAGCTGCTTCTTCTCCAGGTTGGCGCGTGCCACCTTGATTTTCACCGGGTCGCCCAGGCTGAACTTGCGGTGATGGCGGCGTCCGATGAGGCAGTAGTTTTTCTCGTCGAACTCGTAGTAATCATCGCCCAGGTCGCGCATCGGCACCATGCCCTCGCACTTGTTCTCGTTGATTTCCACGTAGATGCCCCATTCGGTGACGCCCGAGATGACACCGTCGTACACGTTGCCGATGCGTTCGCCCATAAACTCTACTTGCTTGTACTTCACGGAGGCGCGTTCGGCGCTTGCCGCGGTCTGCTCCATGGCAGAGCTGTGCTCGCACAATTCCTCGTACTTGTCGGCTTGGGCGGTGCGCCCTCCGGCTTCGTAGCGGGTGAGAAGGCGGTGCACCATCAGGTCGGGATAGCGGCGGATGGGCGAGGTGAAGTGGGTGTAATAGTCGAACGCCAGCCCGTAGTGCCCGATGTTATGGATGGAGTAGCGGGCTTTCTGCATGGCGCGGAGCGATACCGTCTCGATGAGGTTCTGCTCTTTCTTGCCCGACACGTCGCTGAGCAGGCGGTTGAGCGAGCGCGACACTTCGGTCTTGCTTCCCCCCGTGCGTATCTTGTAGCCGAAGCGGGCGATGAACTGGTTCAGGTTTTCCAGCTTCATCGGGTCGGGCAGGTCGTGGATACGGTAGGGGAATACTTTCGGCTTCTTGTTTTTGGGCACTTTGCCGATGTGTTCCGCCACGGTGCGGTTTGCCAGCAGCATGAATTCCTCTATCAGCTTGTTGGCTTCTTTCGATTGTTTGAAGTACACGCTCAGCGGCTTGCCTTTTTCGTCGATTTCGAATTTCACTTCCACGCGGTCGAAGTCGATGGAGCCTGCTGCCATGCGCCGTGCGCGGAGCTGCTGGGCGAGGCGGTTCAGTTCCAGTATTTCGTAGGTATAGTCGCCCGTTCCGGTCTCGATGATGGCTTGCGCCTCTTCGTAGGTGAAGCGGCGGTCCGACTTGATGACCGTGTGGCGGATGCGGTAATCCTTCACTTCGGCGTTGTCGTTGAGGGTGAAGATGACCGAGTAGGCGAGCTTTTCTTCATTGGGGCGGAGCGAGCAGATGAAGTTGCACAGGCGTTCGGGAAGCATCGGGATGGTGCGGTCGACCAGGTATACCGAGGTGGCGCGCTTCACGGCCTCCTTGTCGATGGCGCCGCCTTCCTTCACGTAGTGCGACACGTCGGCGATATGCACGCCCACTTCCCACAGCCCCGGCTTTAGCGGGCGGATGGAGAGGGCGTCGTCGAAGTCTTTCGCGTCCTTGGGGTCGATGGTGAAGGTAGTCACGGTGCGGAAGTCCTCACGCTCGGCATAGTCCTCGGGGGTGATTTCTGCCGAGAGCTTCTCCGCCGCGGCTTCCACCGATGCCGGATAGGTATAGGGCAGCCCGTATTCCGCCAGGATGGCATGCATCTCGGTATTGTTGTCGCCTGCCTTGCCCAGCACGTCCACTACTTCGCCGAAAGGATTCTTCGCCTCGTCGGGCCACTCGGTGATGCGCACCACCGCCTTGTCGCCGTCCTTTCCGCCTTTCAGCTTTTCCTTCGGGATGAAGATGTCGTTTGCCAGCGTGCTCGATTCGGTGAGCAGGAAAGCGTAGTTCTTGGTCACTTTCAGCGTGCCTACGAAGGTGGTCTTGGCGCGTTCCAATATTTCGATTACTTCCCCTTCCGGTTCTTTGCGCTTGCGCCGCGCGCAGAGTGCCACACGCACCCGGTCGCCGTTCATGGCGTGCGCCGCGTTGCGTTCGGCGATGAAGATAGGGGCGCCGCCTTCATCGGGCGTGAACGAGTTCTTTCCGTTGCTCTTGCGCTGGAATATGCCGGTCAGTATCTGCCCCTTTCCGTTCAGCTTGAATTCTCCTTTCTCAGGCTCGACGAGGAAGCCGTCTTCTATCATTTCGTTTAAAACGTCTACACAAAGCATTTTCAGCGGATGCGTGGTGAGCTTCAGTCCCCTGAAGAGTTGTTTCAGGCCGAATGTCTGTTCGGCGTGGAGCTGGAAGTGGCTGGCAATCAGCTCGGCAAGGTCGCGCTTTTTCATGCGCTTGATGCCTTTTTTTTCTTTTTTCTTCTTAGCCATAGTCGTATGTTTTAGTTTGTCGGAGGCAAAAGCGTTGCCCTTCGTCTTGTTTCCTCCTACAAAGTAAAGAAAATAAATGGAATCTTCTTCATCCTTGCCACAGGTTTTTCATTCCATGTCAAAGATACGGATTTTCCGCCGATTGGCAATGGATTTGGAACGGGGTAGGTGTAAAAATCTGTTAATAAAAGGGGCTTTTTGTGTTAAATCGAATTTGTATGTTGGTTATCAGTCGTTTACGGACATATCCCTGCCTCCCTTTATCCTTGCCGCAAGATGAAAGGCGTTTTGTGACAGTGTGACAATTGTGACAAATGACAATAACTGAAAATGGTTTTTCGTCCTCCGGAGAAGGTGTGTGTGACTATATTTATATTATATATTATATATATTTATATATATAATATATAATATAAATATCTATCTTTTCTTCTTGCTTCTTCCGTTTTTGGAAAAACATTATTGTCATTTGTCACAATTGTCACACTGTCACATGCTGCCATGCTGTTTTTGTTTCTTAAAATACTGTATGCCATATATTTACAACACCACGCACGCTTTATGTTGCGCACATATAGCACAAAAAACTTCCGTAACAACTGTAACGTAACGCTTCTTGTCTTTCGTGATGCAGCTATAATGAATACATCACGCATCTATATTCATAAACGGATGGATGTCGTTGCGCCGGGTATTGCATAATTCAACGATTTTTTATATCTTTGTAAGGTAATCCATTGCCACAGATTATATAGTAAAAAGAGCGGTTGCCTGTGCGGGGATGAGGTGGTTTCAAACCACCTCATGTCGGAGACGATGTGCTTGCAAGGCATCCCGTCGCAGGGGGGGTAAGCCCGATTTGCACCTCTTCGGGGGATAGCCTCGTTTCAAGCGAGGTCATCTTTTGCGGCGTATCTGCCATAAATTCTTCATTCCCCGTTCTTCATTCTTCATTTATTTGCGTATCTTTGCCCGCGTTTAGTAAAAACGATGATGCGTTATGGATAAGACAGATGTTGCCCTTCGCCAAAGGGAAATCTACAAGGTGACCTTGGCGGGCAGCGTAGTGAACATTGTGCTGACGCTGTGCAAGTTTGCCGCGGGCATACTGGGGCGCAGCGCGGCGATGGTGGCGGATGCGGTACATTCGTTGTCCGACCTTGCCACCGATGTGATAGTGCTGGTGTTCGTGCGTATTTCCGGCAAGCCGGAAGACAAGGGGCACGACTACGGGCACGGGAAGTATGAGACTTTTGCCACGTTGCTTATCGGGGTGGCGTTGCTCGTGGTGGGCATCGGCATCCTGTGGAGCGGAGGCGAGCGGATTTACGCGTTCTTCCGGGGCGAGACGCTGGACCAGCCGGGCTGGATTGCGCTGGCGGCGGCGTTGGTCTCGATAGTGTCGAAAGAAGTGCTGTTCCAGTACACGCGGCGGATAGGAAGGAAATACGACAGCCCTTCGGTCATCGCCAACGCCTGGCACCACCGGAGCGACGCGTTCTCTTCCATTGGTACCGCGGCGGGAATCGGCGGAGCTATCCTGCTGGGCGAAGACTGGCGGGTGCTCGACCCCTTGGCGGCGGTCATCGTGAGCTTCTTCATCATCCATGTGGCGGTGAAGCAATTGGGTCCGTGCCTGGATGAATTGTTAGAGCGTTCGCTCCCCGACGATGTGGAGCAGCGCATCACCGACCTGGTGCTCTCGGTAGACGGGGTGTCGCAGCCGCATCACCTGCGCACGCGGCGTGTGGGAAACCGTTATGCCATCGATTTGCATATCCGCATGGACGGGGACATGCCCTTGCGCGAGGCGCACGAGCGTGCCACCCGCATCGAGCAGAAGCTCCGGGACGAGTACGGGAGCGGCACGTACATCAATGTGCACGTGGAGCCGGTGAAATGAATTTATATGATATAGTAAAAACAAAATTGGTTTGCGAAAATAGAATAGAACACAGAGACACAAAGGCACAGAGTTTTTTAATTTCTCCGTGTCTTTAATTACGCCGGATTACAAATCCGGCGTGACAAGGGGCGTGACAAGGTTGGCTCTGATAAGGTAAATTTATTCTCTGTGCCTCTGTGTCTCTGTGTTCAAAAAAACGATATGGAAGGAAAAAAGATATTAGTGACGGGCGCGAGCGGCTTTATCGGGAGTTTTCTTGTGGAAGGCGGACTGGAGCGCGGGATGCAGGTATGGGCAGGCGTGCGGCGCAGCAGCAGCCGGAAGTACTTGCAGGACGGGCGCATCCGGTTTGCGGAGCTGGACTTTACCGATTCCGACCGCCTGGAGGCTCAGCTGAGGCGGCACAAGGAGGAACACGGCGGATGGGACTGCATCGTGCATTGCGCGGGCGTGACCAAATGCCTCGACAAGGCGGACTTCGAGATAGGGAACTATTGGGCTACGCGCCATTTCATCGAGGTGCTGTCGAGGCTCGGCATGGTGCCGCGCCAGTTCGTCTACCTCAGTTCGCTGAGCGTGTTCGGAGCCATACACGAGGCGGATTATGCGCCTATCCGTGAGGAAGACACGCCCTGTCCCAACACGGCATACGGAGTGAGCAAGCTCCATGCCGAGGAGTATATCCGTTCCTTGCAGGGTTTCCCTTACGTGATATTCCGCCCCACGGGCGTGTACGGTCCGCGTGAGAAGGATTATTACCTGATGGCGCAATCCATCGCGCGGCACGTGGACATCGCCGCGGGCTTCCGCAGGCAAGACCTTACGTTCGTGTATGTAAAGGACCTGGTGCAGGCCGTCTGTCTGGCGGTAGAGCGGGAGGTGACGGGACGCGCCTATTTCGTGAGCGACGGGCAGGTGTACAGCAGCCGTACGTTCTCGGACTTGATTTGGAACGAATTGGGCAAGCCCTGGCTGGTGCGCTTTACGTGTCCCCTGTGGCTTTTGAAAACGATATCGTATGTGGCGGGAAACGGGGCGAAGCTCGCGCGCAAGACCTCGACGCTCAATCCCGACAAGTACCGCATCATGAAGCAACGCAACTGGCGGTGCGACATCTCGCCGCTGGAGCGGGAACTGGGGTACCGTCCCCGTTATCTGCTGGAAGAAGGAGTAAAAGAAACAATCGAGTGGTATAAGAAAGAAGGATGGCTATAAAATTATTCGAACGGGTAGAGAGTGGGAAGGGGCTGTTTGCGGTAGAGACCATCAGCCTGATATATAATGCGCTGACCAGCTTTTTGATATTGTTGCTGTATGCGCGCATGGACCATCCGGGCACGATGCTGCTGGAACGGGCGGGCATCGTGGCGCTGACCTTTACGCTGATTTATCTTTATCAGGCGTTTCCGTGCCGCCTGACGGCGTTTATCCGTATGGTGGTGCAGATGAGCCTTTTGGCATACTGGTATCCCGACACGTTCGAGTTCAACCGCCTTTTCCCGAACCTCGACCATATCTTCGCCAGCAACGAGCAGGCGATGTTCGGGTGCCAGCCCTCGGTGGAGTTCAGCAAGCATTGCCCTTCGATATGGTTCAGCGAGCCTTTCAACATGGGGTACTTCTTCTATTATCCGATGATGCTCATCGTGGTGGTGTATTATTTCGTGAAGCGTTTCGAGTGGTTCGAGAAGATTTGCTTCGTATTGGTCACCTCGTTCTTCATCTATTACTTTATCTACATCATGCTGCCCGTGGCGGGCCCTCAGTTCTATTTCCCCGCTATCGGCATGGATAAGGTGAACGCGTGCGATTTCCCCGCCATCGGCGATTATTTCAATACGAACGACTATCTGATACCCGGCCCGGGTTTCGACCAGGGTTTCTTCTTCAATCTGGTTGAGGCTTCGCAAGAGGTGGGCGAGCGCCCTACGGCGGCCTTCCCCAGCTCGCACGTGGGCATATCCACCATTGTGATGATTATGGCGTGGCGCGTAAGCAAGCGGCTGGCGTACATCTTGTTGCCGTTTTACGTCCTGTTGTGTTGCGCTACGGTCTATATCCAGGCGCATTACCTCATCGATTCCCTCGTAGGCTTTTTCTCGGCGTTCTTCGTCTACCAGCTTGCCACGCTGATGTACAAGCGCTGGTTCATCACGCCGGCGTTCAAGCTGATGGGATAATTTGATTGAACACAGAGACTCAGAGACACGGAGAAATAATTATATAACCGGTGCTTTGCTTCGTGAACGCTGTTCTCTTAAATAAATAAAACTTTGTGCCTTTGTGTCTCTGTGTTCAATAAAAAAACAATTTATCTGTAACCTTTTCCATACATTTGCGTCTAAAGGGTAAAGAATAACATTAAAAACGAATCAGAACGTATGAAAACATTGAGTATGACATGGGCATCGTGCGCCGTGGCATTGATGCTTACCGTATCCGGATGCTATGCCGGAGGAAGAAACGCGGTGAAACCCAGCAAGAATTATGTGACCGAAAAGGTTTCGATATCCGATATCGAGGCTATCCGTTCCTCTTCATCGGTCGATGTAGTCTATACCCAGGCTTCGGGCACGCCGTATGCCGAGATTTACGCGCCCGACAATATCGTGCCGCTCGTCAAGGTGGAACAGGACGGGAAAAGCCTGAAGATAGGCTTCAAGGGCAACACGTCCATTCAGGGAAGGTATAAGTGCGAGGTGCGGGTATTTGCCCCCGAGGTGACTTCGTTCTCCACTTCCAGCGCTTCGGACATCACCTTGGCAAACGGCTTGAAGACCTCGAAACCCGTTACCCTGAAGGCTTCGAGCAGCGGGGACATCGACGCTTCGTCCGTCCAGTGCGGCGACCTGAGCATGACCACTTCGAGCAGCGGGGATATCAAGGTGGGCACCATCGCTTGCGGCATGCTTGCCCTGGATACACAGAGCAGCGGAGATATCAAAGTGACCTCGGCTACCTGTACGGGAGCCGATATCGAGTCCAGTTCAGCGGGAGATTGCATCGTGTCGGAAATGGTTTGCTCGGGCGATGTGAAGGCTTCTACCAGCTCTTCGAGCGACATCAAGCTGGCGGGCACGTGCCGCAACGCTTCGTTCATTGCCAGCTCGGCGGGAAGTATCTATGCCAAAGACCTGCTTGCCAAGGACGTAGAGGCGCGGGCTTCTTCGGCAGGCGATATCGAATGCAACGCGAGCGGTGTGCTCTCCACTTCGGTATCGAGCGCGGGAGGCGTGCGCTATAAAGGCGAGCCGGCACGTGTAGAAGGTAAGATTAAAGGTGTATCGAAGCTTTGATTGGAAAATAAAAAAGAGTTAAGCTTTTGAAGCTTAACTCTTTTTTTCGTACCCAGACCCGGTACAAGGCATAGAAATCATAGGAAAACAAAAGAATTTATCTTCCTTATTATCAGCAATTTGCATATTTCCTATTTTCTCTATTTTTGCCATATTTTGCCTGTTTTTCGTTATTCAGTACACTTTTAGTACACTTTGAAATTTCATTTTCTTTTGTACCTTTGCAATATCGGAAAACAAAAGAAAATCAACTATTTAGTAATTTTACCCGGTTACGGTACCTAAATCGGGATAAAACCTCTAAACAATGGCAAAGTTAGAAAATAAAACGAAAGAAAATCCGAAACTGGAACAAAATAAACTTTCGGATGGCAGAATCAGCCTTTACTTGGAGTATTATTTAGGTAGAGAGGAAAAGCCCGTATTGGATGAAAACGGCAATCAGGTATATTACGAAAGTGGCAAGATGCAAGGAAAGCCAAAGTTCGCTGTCAAACATCACAGGCGAAAAGAAAACCTTAGCCTGTATCTGATAGACAAGCCACGTACTCCTGTGGAACGGCAACAGAACAAGGAAACGTTGGAACTCGCTTCAAAAATACGTGCAGAGCGTGAGCAAGAGTTTAAGGAAAGTATGCTTGGCTACCGCTTGAAGAAAGACAGGACGGTTAATTTCTTGGATTATTATCAAGCATACATAAACAGCTACACGAAGAAAGACATTCGCATGGTACAAATTGCGCTTAATCGCTTCAAGGACTTTTTGAAAGAACAATACCCTGCGAATGAATTTAGCATCAAGCCCGAACTCATAACCAAAGAAATGATGGAACAATTTGTTGCTTACCTGCAATCACGAAGTGTGGGTGAGGGAGCAAAAAGCATTTTCCAACGATTCAAGAAAGTTGTTCGATATGCCATAGACCATGATGTCATGCTGAAAGACCCATGTAAGGGTGTTACATGCAAAGTAGATAGCCAAATACTCCGGAAAGATGTACTTTCCCCCGAAGAAATACAGAAACTGATAGCTTGCCATTACGACAATGAAAATCCGACAGTCAGACGGGCTTTCATCTTCTGTCTGTACTGCGGCTTACGCTTCTGTGATGTGAAAGACCTTACTTATAAAAATGTGGACTATGCCAACCGACTATTGAAATTCGAGCAAAGCAAGACAAAAGGACATTCAGCCAGCAGCGGTGTAGTTATTCCACTGAACGATGGTTTGCTGTCTATCATTGGCGAAGCTCCGGCAGACAAGAATTGTCTGATATTCGATTTGCCCTCATACGAAAGTTGCTGTAAATCAGTAAAGCGTTGGGTTAAAAGAGCCGGAATAGACAAGCACATAAGCTGGCATTGTGCAAGACACTCCTTTGCCGTGAATATTTTGAACAATGGTGCGAATATCAAGACAGTAGCCAGTCTTTTAGGGCATAGCGGATTGAAGCATACGGAGAAATACACTCGTGCGGTGGATAAATTGAAAGAGGAAGCAATAAACAGCTTACCCGAATTAAAGTTTTAACCATAAAAGACTTATCTTTGTAACTATGGACTTTGAATCATTAGTAGAACATATCAGTACGATACAGAACACGTTGCAGGCACAAGCCGCACACGCAGTAAACCTCGCCCTTACCGCCCGTAACTGGCTTATGGGGTGCTATATCGTGGAGTTTGAGCAGAACGGAGAAGACCGTGCCGCATACGGCGAGCAACTGTTGAAGAAACTGGAACAGCGGTTGAATGTCAAAGGACTGAACGAGCGCAGGTTTCGTGAGTTCCGGCGGTTGTACCTCGTTTATCCGCAACTGAAAGAGCCTATCGCACAATACATATTGGCAGGAAGCGAAATTCGGCACACACTGTCCGCCGAATTTGCAGACCCAATTCGGCGGTTGCCAACCGCCGAATCCTCTCAACGCATTCAATCCGCTCAAAACAAATGGATTACCCCACCCGAAAAGTTGTTTAGCCCCTATCTTCCACCCATTTGAATGTGATTTCTCCCATTGATAACCCCGTAAAACGTGCTTTCTACGAAATGGAAGCCATTCGGGGCTGTTGGTCAGTAAAGGAGTTGGAGCGGCAAATCAATTCCCTCTATTACGAGCGCAGCGGATTATCCCAAAATAAGGAAGCCTTGTCTGCCTTGGTGCAGCGGCAAGCCATGCAATTACAGCCCAAAGACATTATTAACACGCCCGTTACGTTGGAGTTTTTGGGATTGAACGACCGTACTTTGGTAACGGAAAACGACTTGGAGCAATCCATTCTCGACAACCTGCAGCACTTTCTGTTGGAAATGGGGCATGGATTCTGCTTTGAAGCCCGGCAAAAACGTATCCTGATTGATGAGGATTATTTCTTTGCTGACCTTGTATTCTATCACCGCATTTTGAAGTGCCATGTCATTGTGGAATTGAAGATAGACAAGTTTCGCCATGAGTATGCTTCACAACTCAATATGTACCTTAACCACTTTAAAGCGGAAGTGATGCAGCCGGACGATAATCCACCTATCGGAATCTTGCTTTGTACCGAAAAGGGAGATACATTAGTAAAATATGCCACTGCCGGATTAGACCCGAACATCTTCGTGCAGAAGTACATGATAGAACTTCCAAGTGAGGAAGAAATAAAGGAGTTTATCACTTCTGCAAACTGCCAATAATTCAACCAAACAAATACTGGCGAAAAGAAAAAGACTATTTCTCTTTTCGCCAGCATAAATATTTTGCTGCTAATAGAAATAGGTTTAGTTTGTTTTGGATATATACAAAGCCATAAACTAACCTTATTATAAAAAGCTAAAAGACATTCCGTATAGAAATTGACTTTAAGTAAATACATATTCACACTGAATAGTGTAAAGAAGAATATAATTCTTGCTGATTAGCCTATTGGTTTCAATTTATTTCACAGCATGAACATTATTTATGGTATTTCCAGATTCATTTTCTTCATATAGGCAGTATCAAGCTCCGCGCCTTTCCAGTTTATGTCAGGAGGAAACTGTTTCCATCCGTCTTTGGGTGGCGCAAGTACCCATTTGGGAACAATGGTACTTAAGACATTCGCATTGCCCGGAAATACCACAGAGAACATTATCAATGCGTATTTATGAGACACATCTGTATTATTAAATTTACTTGTTGTTGCGACATGTCTAATACTATCAACATAATAAATGAATCCTTTTTCTTGACTTGAACTTGAATTGATAACAAATCCATCTTTATAGTAAGTTCCAATTGTATAACGAATATTATTGTCATTAAAATAATAGAACTTATCCATAAAGTAGAATATAGGCAATTGCAATAAAACACAAATGCAAATAATCCTAAATATCCATTTCTTTTTTTGTGAGAGATTTATTTCCATAAATTTGATGAATAGCTTTGCCAAGTTAATGTTAATGAATTGTAAAAGAATGCCATTTAAGGATAGACCTCCCTTGCTAATAATGTTTTTTTACAAGATGCGAAATGACCATTGACAAAAACAAATAAATGAACACACAGCCTTGCATTAATATAAAGATGTCCAATGCTATGGGTTTGCTGTTTGTGTAATATATGTATCCGAAACTGAATAAACAGGTCGCTACCAACATAATTACAGCCATTATACGAATTGCGTTGCAGTGCAACCATAAATCAGTTATGATAAACAAAAAAGAAACAAACAATTGCAAAATAAAGACACCAAGGAACATGCCAGAGATATATTCCGATTTTGGTATTGACTTTAAATAAAAACATGATAAATATATGTTTACACTAAATGCTGTAAAGAACAATATAATTGTTACTAATTGTCCTATTTGTTTTAACTTATTTCGCAACATGAACATTATTTAGGTATTTCCAGATTCATTTTCTTCATATAGGCGGTATCAAGCTCCGCGCCTTTCCAGTTTATGTCGGGAGGGAACTGTTTCCATCCGTCTTTGGGTGGAGCCAGAACCCATTTAGGAACAACTGTTTTTACAACAACTCCTGCTCCATGCATCTTTGTTGAATATTTAATAAGTAGTCTGTCTTCCTCAAGATTGTAATTGCTAAGAGTTGCTCTTGTGTAAGTATTATAGCTATTTCCATTCACTTCATAAGAAAAATCATATTGTGTTTTTGGACTTTTTCCTACCAAAAAACTGGTATCCTTATACTTGGCTATGGTATAGCGTACATTTTCGGAATTATAAAAGTAATATTTATCAGAGAAATAGACGTAAATAATATTCATAGCCAGCAAGATACCAACAATTTCCCAACCGTTCTCTTTTATCCAATGTATGAATTTGCCTGTCATATCACTTGAAGCTTTTATTGATTACCTGATAGTTTGAGGATAGTACAATTTTTCTTCCTTATTTAATTGAAAAATAAGTAACTGCTATGACTAAAAAAATGGCAACTACAAGACATCCCAGTGCTATAAAGAGATAGTTGGGATAATAAAATTCAAGGTCAATGTAAGGTATATATCTTTTCTTTATATACTTATTCCAAAACCAAATGATGAATTTCCCTATTCGTTTTAATGTGATGATATTAGCCATTCTGTTTCCCTATTTAATTGAAAAATAGGTAATTGCTATTCCCAAGATAATAGCACAGACAAGACTCCCCAATGCTATAAAGAGATAGTTGGGATAATGAAACTCAAGGTCCATATAAGGTATATGTTTTCGTTTTACATATTTACTCCATAGCCAAATAATATATTTGCCTAAACATTTCAGTCCTACAATATCAATCATTATTTTCGTCTTTTAAATATTCATTCCATATACTGGCTCCATAGTTCATATCGTTCCAAAATTCTTGACTTTCGACATGCATTATGTAATGTTCTCTTGCCTGCTTGAATTTTTTACTTGCTTCTTTTTGCCAACCTTTGCCTGAAGGTTTATACATCTTATATTGTTTTGTTTTTAGAAATGGATTATATCCATTTATCAACCCTTTTTCAACTTTGCCACAAAAACCTATGGCTTTAACTCCTTCAAAAAGAGGAAGCGGTATTATATCCAAAAAAGCTTCAAACCGTTCTTCCGGTAATTGACTTGCTCCTGCTAAAGTACGCCCCGTAAAAAAAACTAATGGTGAGTTTATTTTACTATAAGCTGTATTGACAAGAATTTTACCTATGCCTTCAAGAAAAGTGTCGGATGGTGAATCCAACCAAAATTCAAGAGAAGTCAAAGCTCCAGCTTCTTTAATTTCTCCATTATCTACTGTGTGGGGTATATCTATAATCCTTCTTTCCGTTATGTCAATTATTAATAATCTTTGTCCTGTGGATATAGAATACTCACTTGATAGGTCATTCCATCTTTTTAATTCCTCAACAGTAACGTCAAACATTTCTGCAATATATGCTAAGGTATCTCCTTCACAAACGACATACCTTGCGCATCCGTTTTTGTCAAACAGTCCTCTAAGACTTTTTTTTATCATTTCCTTTGACGTATCAATGCATTGGATTTGAACAATGTTAGGTATGCATATTTGGTATGGCAGTATATTGTCATTCATATCTATGACTGTTCCATCTGTATCCTCGTAATAATCCTGATATTGAACAAAAGCATACCCTTCTCCTATAACAAATCCAGTATATGGGATTCCCTTTGTTCTATAATCCAAAAAATCTTCTCTGCTTATAAAAATATTATTGTATTGGCTCATAGATGGATATAATTAGAATTATGGTGTATTATTTCAAACGAATCTAATAAATTATTCGCAAATATCAAATAATTTTAGGTATTTTCTTACTATTTATTGTTATCAACCAAATGCAAGCTAAAACATTCCCCCCAGTCCATATATGACACTTCTAAGCACTTTCCCTTTGTATTGCAAAACTTATATAGAAAATTGTTATGTTTTTTTTCAAATTTCTCCGACTCTATTTTATTCAGAGAGCATCTTAATACATTAACACTTAATTCATCAAAAGTACCAAGATAAACAGCACAACTGTCTGTATAAAATTTCATCTGCAAATCACAGTTGTTTCTTTCTAACAAAAACAAACTGACAAATAAGAACTTATCTGTTTTATCATGGTGCTTTTTAAAATACAATAAATCACTTGTCCCATTAGTATAAACTAATCCATCTGAATAACTTGCAGATTCTTCGTTCGTTATAAAAGAATTGACAGGATATTTACTATTATTCAATTCTTCTAATATCGAATGCAAGAGCATTTCATTATCAACAAAATTATTTATCAAGTAGGTGCAGCAACTATCTACACCTACATTATATATCTTAATATTATTGGTCGTTTGGATATTTTTTTCAATGACAACAAATCCAATAAGCACAATTGCAATTATAATAAATAATCGTTTTCGCATTTTACCTTGTTTCATAATATACATTCTATACACAATTCAACTCAGTATCAAGTCATTATGGAATTATATATTTATTAAAAAACAATTGGTCTGAATCTCTACTGTGTTTATCAAACATTGGAACAGGAACAGATAGTGTACCATAAATAGGAGCTAAATAACCAAGAAAAAACAGCCTAAAATAAAGTATATTATAATGTTGTAGCCTCTCTATGGATTCATTATCATTTTGGAATAAAGCAATATAATCATATCTATTAGTTTTTTACTTGGATATATATAAATACTCTCAAGAACAGAATCTTTTCCTATTTCTAAAATAGACTGATAGCCTTTTCTTTCTATAAAAGGAGATAAAAAAGCTATTTTTGGAGCACGAGAAAAATCCTCCAATTTTTTATCTGAATTAAATTCCAATACATATACTGGATAATTTTTGTTATATGGTATTATACTATGAATTTCATCAGCATTAACTTGTCTAAATGAAAGCGGGATAATACGTGGTATTTGACATGTTCGATAATAGTTGTAAAGTTCATTTGCTGAATACAATAAAACTATCAAAACAACAATAATCCATAAGAAATGATATTTTCTTGTTTTAACTACATACCCAATAATACAAATAGAAGTAATACCAACAATCAAAAGACTAAATATAAGATATAAAATGCCCATATCCTTGACTAAATTTGCCAAAGCACATCACCTACTTTTACATTTTGATAATGCTTTGATTGAATGTAATGGACAATATTTATTTGGAAACACCTCATCAGCTACCTCTACATTAACCTTAGTGTACTCTTTATTAAATCTGAAAGAAAGAAAAATTTCTTCACTTTCATATAAATACTCTATAACAAGGTACATCTCACCATCTTCATTGAAATCCATTTCTGAGCCATAATCAGATGAGTATTTATTTTCAGCTACACCATTTACTCTCTTAATTTCATTTTTTAACTTATTATACGAGGTTAGTTCAAAATCAATTTTTATATCGTCTATTCGCTGAAAAACAAGAGTTTGACTTAATGTATCACAATTATAACAAAAAACTAATGTGTCTTTTGTTTTAGATTTTATATTCGTACTATCAATATTCAGGCAATTAGCATAAAATGGCATGAATATAAAGCCTAATATTGTCATGCTTATGTATAAAATAAATTTGCTCATAAAAATGATTATTATCGCGTTGATGAAACATCCAAACTTCTTCCTTTAAGATGATATTTAGGAAGATTATAATCAGGTGTAAACCCAAT
Source organism: Phocaeicola salanitronis DSM 18170 (assembly GCF_000190575.1). NCBI lineage: Bacteria > Pseudomonadati > Bacteroidota > Bacteroidia > Bacteroidales > Bacteroidaceae > Phocaeicola > Phocaeicola salanitronis. The sequence goes on from NC_015164.1 coordinate 2,882,924, forward strand.
TGGATATCTATATGACTTCACTAATTTTGAAGAATTTGGAGATAAAGTAACAGCATCCCCTTGATTCCCTCCTAATAAGATAATTCGATGGTCGTCATTGATTCCTGCCACAAATCCAACATGAGAATAATTCATAATTGCTATTGCCCCATAAGCTGGTTTATTTAATTCTATTCCATAATGCAACCAAGAATATGCTAATGCGTTATTTGTCCCCACAATTCCAACTTGATATAAACACCAATTAACAAAACTGGAACACCAAGGTATCTCATCTTTATCAAAATTTGAATTAGTAACACTATGATATTCTATAATTCTTTCATTATGTTTCTTCCCTCTTACTTCTTGAACACCTAATTCTCCGATAGCAATATCCATCCAAGGAATTTTGTTGATTATTGGCATAGAAGCGATTATAGGAGTTTCTTGAAAATACCCAAATCCATTCGAAATGCCACAACATAGTTTTATTTCTTTTTGGGACAATAAACTCTTATAATCATAAGACTGTTTTAAACAAACTTCTAAATAATTTTGCATTTGGAAAAAATAAGCAGGAATTATATTTTTCAACATATCTAAGAATATTACCTCTTCAAAGTCCTCCTGTTTTAAAAATATCTTTAATAGGACATTGTAAGCCCAATATTCTTCAATATATAATCTTACCGTAGAGCCAAAATACCCTTTGTCTATTTTATTACCATCCTCATCTGCCCAATATGCTTTTAAATGAACTTTATTTAAAGTAGCACTTTTTTCTGAGTCTTTATAAAGACCAATAACCTTAACCATATAAAAATCCTCCAATTATAACAATTTTACATTTTTCACTTCTACTATACCTCTTGAATCAACGACACCTGAAAACCGTTTGAAAGTGCCATCATCAAATTCAAGTATAAAATTAACCTTATCACCTTCAGTTGCATGTTTTACTACAGCACATAAGGTAGCTATACCATTATGAGGAAATTCATTTATTCTTTGATGAGAATTTGCATCTTTCCAATAAACTTCAACAATTTCACCTACTGAACCCTCTTCTAAAACACGAGTAATTACTTTAAAGTTTTCTTCCTCCTTATATTCCTCCCACCAAAAGCCGTAAGTCGTGCTGACTCTCCTGTCCATTCTAACGGTTCTGTTTATATCCAACCGTGTAGGAGATATGAGGAAACGAGTAATCATAGGAGCATTTCCCTCCGCACTCATACTCTCCTCGTGAAAATAAAGGTACGCTTCATCAAAAGCGATTTCACGAAACATCATGTCATCCTTGGTATGAATTATCCGTCCGAACACAGGTATGGGTTCAGACCTTAAAAAGAAACTTTGAAGCGGTCTGTCCATATCGGCAAGCAGCATTTCCAATACAGCATTACTGCTATCAGATTCCATCTCTACATAGATGTCTCCACCCAATATCCCAGTAGTAGGTCTACCTTTCCAATCAATGTTACGATAAAAGCCATATTCATACCTTAATATATTATGCTTGTAACTATTTATTTCTAAGGTTATTTCAGAATTCATACTCTTTACTTTTATATGTTTAACATCATCAATCCCAAATATATAAAAAATCAGGAAGAATGATATTATCTGAGCGGATTATCTCTGTTTATCTGTTCAAGAACATAAATATCTTTCTTCCTGATTATCAGTATTAACGGTTCTTCATCTTGTCAGCTTCCTTTTTCAACTGCTCGGCTTGTTCGTTGAGCAGTCTTGCACGCTCCAACGCTTCCGCCTGTTTCCGCAAGCGGTATTCAAAATCAATCACCGAATCCGTCAGGCTTCGGATAAAACGCTCATTTCTCTGCCATTTGAAATTGTTCTCCAGCAAATCAAGGGTCGTTCCATCTGCCTGTCCCTGCATCAGTAAATAGCGATATTTTATATCGTTGTCCTGTAACTGTTGTATTCGTGTAACCAAACGAATGTTCAACCATATGGAAGCGGAACAGAGAACCAGCACTGCCGAAAAGATAAACAATCCCGGACGAATCCAAGAAGTAACCTTGTTGTAAATCCGTTGATAAAACGGTAAGGGAATTACACTTTCTTTCTCTGTCCTGTAAGCGTTCAATGTATCAACCATTGTTTTGAAACAACGATAGGTTTCCAATGATATTTTCTTGGTGTCCTCAATATGCTGCTGCTGACCTTGCATCCTGTTCCGTACATCGTCAAGCTGACTTTGAATAGTCTGCAACTTCTCCACAGGAACAGCCGGGTTATTGTGCAGCCTCGACAATGCCTGTTCAATCGCTCCAAACCGTTCGAGAGTTTCCTCCCGACTGGCTGGGGTTATTTGTGCTTCCTGCTTCTCTTTCAGTTCAGTAACCATTGAGAGAAGCCCCTCTAAAATCAGATTATCGTCCATTCCGTTTACAATTTAAGTTGTCTTTTCTTTTTCTTCTTCTTTTTTAAGTAAGGATTATAAGGGTCTTCATTTGTCGGATTCGGAGAAAACAAGCCCCCACAACCTGAAAACAAAGATGTACCGCCGTTCTCCCGGACTGGAGCCTGTTCCCGGACTAGTGCACCAACTTGTTGCCCATTATGTTCAGCGACGGTTACCAACCCCGTATCTCCGAAAAATCCGTCCAATTTGGAGAAACTGAAACTGCGGTCTATCTCTGAACCCTTGAACGTATATTCTCCTTTGGTAAAGGATATGCCCTGTATCTCATCACTCTTTCCCTTATGCTTGAATTGGATGGTGATGTCCTTTTCCGCCAACCGCTTTTGTAGCTGCTGCCAGTTCCGGGATTTTCCGATTTCATTCTTCACAGCCGTGTAAATCTCGTATTTCGACTTGTCCGGCTCTTTCAATCGGTGTTGCTTTACCTGCTCCTTGCCACCTGCGAAATAAAGCCCGTGCTTGGCTTTTAGCTTCTTGCATACCTGCTCATTGCGGTACATATCGTTTCTGTCCGATATGGTCTTGCCGTTGTTGTCTATGCGGTTAAACACGATATGCACATGAGGGTGTTCCCTGTCCTGATGGCGCACGATGATGTACTGCGTATCGGTGATTTTCATTTCACGCATATACTCCTGTGCAAGCTGTACCATTTTCTCATCCGTCAGATTGGGCGCATCCACTACCGAATAGCTTAGCGCAATATGTCCGACCGGCTTTTTCAGACCGGGATTCATCCCTGCCTGTGTGCAGAAACTGCGGATTATATCTCCCCGGCTTTCCGTCAGTACCCCGTCCGCATGAAGCAAAGCCGCCTGTTCCTTGCCCAGCACATAGTTTACACACCCCTTAAAACCGCTTCCCTTTTTTATTTTTCCAATCATCGGACAACTGGTTTATGATTTCGACAATCCCATTTTTGAGTTTTACCAACTCCACCGCTACAAGCGCAAACCCTCCTGCGTTTGCCCGATGTGCCAACTGGTTGAGGTTGTTGGCTTCTCCTGCCAGCTTGCGGATGGTGTCCGCATCCTGCCTGTTCAGACGTGGAACGACCTCTGCCGTAATAATAGCCTGCCGGACATATTCGCTGACCTTTACTCCGGCTTCTCCGGCTCGCCTTTTGACTGCGTAGTATTGCAGTTTTGTCAGCTTCGTACTGACTACCCTGTTCTGTCTTTCCAGTGTCTTTTTTACCGGGCGCCCCCCCGGCTTATCCTTTATCTCTGTCATACTTTTTCGTTTTAGATGATGTCTTAAAAATTGCGACCAACGGGAGAAATCTTCTTTGCGGTGAGCAAAGCAAGGTGGTTTCGGTCTACCGAAACATAACCTTGCTTCCCCTAAGAAACATCTGCCCGTTGGTCACGGTGTCTGTCTCCACAGGGTTAGATTCCCCTGCCTTTCTTCTGCCTTAGCACCGGATTCTGTCCGTTTTTCTGTTCCTGCTTCCTGCCGCACAGGTAATCGTTCAGGTCGGAATATTCCCGGTAATTGTGCGAGAAATCCCGTACCCGATAGGAGTATTCCGCTGTGATGGCTTGCGTCGCCCGGAAGCCTGCCTCGTCATTGTCGAGCAAGCAGTGGATGCGTTCATACTGCCCCAATGCGTCAATGGCTTTCGGAACATTGGCGGTGGAGTTGAGTATGACGTAATCCTGCCCGTTCAGATTGGGCAAGGCGGGACAGTTCTTTGTCCTTAGCGTGAGGAATGAAAGATAGTCCATAAAGCCCTCGAACACCAGGCATTTCTCCCTCGGTTCGCCCTGTTGCCGGATATGGATGATGTCTTTCGGTGCGATGCAGCCTTTGAAAAAGGAGTTGCGCACCTCGTAGCCGCCAGCCACATTCGGGAAACCGATGGCAAAGTAGGGCTTGCCGTCATGGGTGAAACGTAGTTCCCTACATTCTCTTTTTGCCAGTTCGGTATTGATGTACCGTTCTTGCAAGTAACGGAGCAATGCCGGATGGGTGAGGTCACGGACTTCCAAATGTTGAAAACTCGGTGCCGACCTTTGCTGCCGAAAAGAAAAACTGACCGGGCGGACATGCTGTGCCTGTTCTGCTATCCGGTTTAAGAGGTACGGCAGATGGTCGGAACAGTAAAGTTCCTGTGCCAGTGCGATGATGTTGCCGCCTTTGCCAGCCCCGAAGTCATACCATTGTTCCCGTTCTGTGTTTACTTTAAAGGATGCTTCATGTTCCTCCCTCAGTGGCGATTTGTACCATAGATTCGCTCCCTGCTGCTTGACGGGTGAATATCCCAGACTGTGCAGGTAATCGGTGATGGGTATTTTCTTTGCTTCTTCAATGTTCATAATGCAAACTTTTTAGTGGATGATGAATAATTGGGAAGTGTACCAGTCCGGTTTAGACCTTCATATATACGCCCGTACTGTACCGGACTTGATTGCCGGGAGTGACGGGAAACGGGAAGTCTGTTCCCCTTATATATATGTCCGAACTAAACCAAACCTGTTTTAGTAGTGAAAATCGGGATTGTAACGGTATCCCTTTCCTTCCTTTACAATCATACACTTGTTCACGAGGAACGTGTTCAATGCCACGAGGACATTGCGTCCCCGCTCGTAGCCGATGCTTGCATAGCCCTGCTTCAACGCCTGTATGACGTTGAAATAGCCCTGCACGGTGCGCTTGCCGAAACCGTTTTCCAACGCCGTGCGGTGCTGCTGTTCAGTCAGTTCCGTAAGCGGGAAACTTTTTTCCTGCTTGGGCTGCTGGAATACATAGCCGTCCACGACTTCGGGCAATGCGCTGTCGTTGATGCGGAAGGCGAAAGGTTCGAAGTCCCGGTCACGTATGTGCATCGCCTTTACCTCGCTGATGTTCCCGTCCTGCGTGCTCTTGGTTATTTGCAGGACGGTTTCCGCCTTGTTGTTCAGTTCCGTACCGATATGTCCCCTCGTATTGTCATCCCCCTTGTTCAGATGCAGCACGGTATGAATGTGCAGGTTGTATCCGCTTGACCAGCGCATGAGCAGGTTAATCAGGCCGGTCGATTCGCTGGGGCTGTTGATGTCATACATCAGGTCGCGGATGCCGTCAATGATGAGCAGCCCCACATCGGGCATGTTCTCCAGCATATACTCGATAATCCGCTTCCGCATGTCAGGGGTCTGTTCCCGAAGTACGATGAAAACAAAGTCGTCCCTGTCTTGGTCGGTCGGCAGCCCGGCAAGCCGCAGGATGCGTTCCATCACCTTGTGGCAATGGTATCTGCTCTGTTCGGTGTCCACATAAAGGATTTTCCGTTTGTCCGGAGGCAGGCACGCCGAATAGTGCAGCACCTCGTCATTGGTCAGTGCCGCTGCAACGATGGCGGAGATGTTGAACGTCTTCTTGCTTTTCGCCTTGCCTGTGGAGGCGCTGAAGTTGCCCAGCGTCCCGATGGTGGAGCCGTTCACCCAAAGGATTTCAGGCGGCACATCGTAAGTGTCCGTCACTTTCAGGCGGATGCTTTTCCAAAGGGCAGCAAAATCTTCCTTATTCATAATGGTGTCCCCTTTAGCCTCCGTGCTTTTCTTGTTTTCCATGGGCTTTACTTCTTTAAGGGATGGTTGAGAACATACTTCTGCGCTTCCTGCTCTATCTGCGTTTTGGTCTTTACCGGATTCTGGCGGAGCCATGCTTCCAGTTCGGACTTCTCAAAATAAAGCATCTTCCCCTGCGGCTTGTAATGGGGAATCAGATTGCCCGAAGTCAGCTTGTAAAGGTAACTTTTGGACAGGTTGAGGAATGTGCTCGCTTCATCAAAGCTAAGCACGTTCTTGGTTAGGAACAACATTCTTTCGAGTTCTTCCACTCGCATTTCCAAAGTTTTTTCCATATTGCTTGAAACTTTTTGGTGAAACAATATGAAGGTGCGCACCCTCGTTTTATTTTTGATGGAGCAAAAATCGGCATCCTCCAAAACATCAACACATAAGTTACGGGTAACTCACGTGAAATATTTTTGTTTTGACCTATGCCGACATGCCGCATCGTTTTGTTAACGGGGGCAAAGTTAAAGGCTTGGAAATGAAGTCTAATTGAGCTTTGTTTGACCGCTCAGACTATGCTCAACCTTTTTGCAGTTGCTTGATGTATTTGTCTATGATTTCGTATCCTTTCGGGTAGATGCACTTCACGTTGTCTGTCGCGCTCGACAAGTCGCTGCGTGTGAGGTATTTGTCTTTTATCTTGGCAAGTACCAGCTTGTTGTTGGCTATGACGGACTGCCACTCATAAGCGATATAGTTGTAGCAGCTAAGCTGCATCATCAGATAAGCCAGCAAGCGGTTGTTGTTGGACTTCAATACCCCGTTCAGTTTGCAGGCGAAGAAGTCCGAAAGGATTTTCGGGGTGATTGTCGTGGTGAATATGTGCGCTTCGTTGATACATTCGACCAACAGTTTGATTTGTTGCGAGGTAAGGACTGATTTGAATGGATTGGATTTCCCGACTATCTTGGTTGGCTCAGGCTGTGCCTTCTCTTCTTCTTTTGGCTGTTCTTCTGATTTCTCATCCAAAGGAACAGGGGCATGACTGGCGTTCTCCAGTTGTTGGAGGTATTCCAGATATTGGGTCTGCATGACAAGGCGCACAATGGAAGAAAAGAACGGAAGCTGCTCATCATAGCAAGTGGAAGATTGCAGGTATTTGTCCATATCAAAAGAAGAACATTGGAACGAAATATATTTTTTCCGCTCGTCAAGAGAGAGATTTTCGAAGAAACCGCTTTCCCAAAGGAAGTCCGGCATCAGTATGTCAAAACGTATATTGTGCAAGGCACGGTTCTTTTGGCATAGGGATACAAGGTTCTCGGTTACGTTGAAAATTTCTTCCCGGATGTAGTCTTTCATTTGTGCTTCCGTTAGGTATTCACGCTTTAAGGCAAGCGCATTAGTTTTCATCCCGTATTCATGGGCAACACATTTATCAAGTAACTGCTGTATCTTTTTGAAGTTGGTTTCTCTGAAATCTTCCATATACGTTGTGCATTAAAATCGGTTTGGGTTACAAAGATAAGTGATGGATACCGTTTTCAAAGCAAACAAAAGCAGGAGAAAGGAAGAAATATGCAGCATCTTCGTTAATAAAGCATAAATATAAGGTTGCTAAAATGGCGAAAGTACTCTTTCTTTTTCTTTTCGTCAGGAAGTACACTTTTAGTACGCCCGATAAAAAGAAAAACCCTTGATAATCAGTTGATTACCAAGGGTTTGAAGTACCCAGACCCGGGGTCGAACCGGGATGGATGTTACTCCACTGGTGTTTGAGACCAGCGCGTCTACCGATTCCGCCATCTGGGCATTCCGTTGAATTGCGGTGCAAAGGTAGAGGTTTTATGTCAAACTTCCAAATATTTAATGCGATTTTTTCATTTTCCCAGTGAAATTAACTCTGTTGGCAGGGTAGGGAAGGGCTTCTTGTTTGCGCGTATGGACATGTGCATCAACACGAATGCCCGTGTAAGCCGGCGCGGGAGGTCGCGGAGGCTTGCACGGGCAGCCGTGCTTTTAACTTTTGCTTTATGCTTGTTTACAGGCGATTACGGCTGTTTTCCGCTTCATCACTCTGCTCAGGGAGATGCGGGCGCATAGAAAGGCGCCCAATGAGCCGATGACGAACATGCCGCCCGTAGAAAGCATGATGTCGCCGATACCCACCAACGGAGAAACAATGCCGCCAAAAGCAAAGCCTAACGCACCCAATACCGCGGATGCCGTTCCGGCATGTTGGCGTTCGGCGTTCATGGCTAAGGTGTTGGACGATGTGAATGTCAGCCCCAGCATCACCAACAGGCAGAGCAACAATGTTTCGTAAATCCAAAAGCTGCACGAGGAACCCATCGCTGCCAGCAGGAGGATGGAAACGGCCAGCATGCCCTGGCTTCCGCGATAGAGTACCAGTTCCGGATGGCGGAACCTGACAGATAATGCCGCCGAGAAGACAATTGCCAGCGCATTGGCGCCGAAGCATACGCTGAACGTCATCGGCGAGAAGCCATAATGTTCTTGCATGATAAACGGGGCGGACGATATGTTGGCGAATAACACGCCCTGGGCAAACCCGAACTGCAGGATGTAGCATAAGTACTGGCGGTTACGCAAGACCGCACCGAAACCGCGGAACACATCTGCCCAGTCTGTTTTTCTCCGGTTAGCTGCCGGAAGTGACTCGGTCAGGTGGAAGCTGCCTGCCAGAAGCAGGATGCCTATGCAGAACAAGCACCAGAAAATGCCTTGCCAGCCGATGCTTTCCGCCAGCATCCCTCCTCCCATCGGAGCAGCTACCGGAGCCACTCCGTTGATGGTGCCTATGATGCCTAACATCTTTGCCAGTTCGCGTCCGGCATATTTGTCGGCGGCTATCGAGCGCGATATCACAATCCCGCTTGCCCCGGCTATCCCCTGCACCAGCCGCCAGCCTACAAACTGCAGGGCGGTCTGCGAATATACGCATCCCAGCGTAGAAACCAGGAACAGAAACATGCCGGCAATCAGCAACGGGCGTCTCCCGTACTTGTCGCTCAGCGGTCCGAAGAACAATTGCCCCGCCGCCAGGCCTATCATGCTGTCGGTCAAGCCCAGTTGGACCATCGAAGAAGATGTGTGAAAAAAATCTGCCATCTCGGGGAAAGTAGGCAGATACATATCGGTGACAAACGGCCCGAAGGCGGTAAGCATACCCAAAAAGATTAAAATAAATACACGTGAGTTTTGTCTAGCCATAAATTATCCTTTCTTTTACCGCTGCAAAAGTACCAAAAATGTCGCGTGTACCTCTCTTGTTTGTCACACCCTTTGGCATAAAAAAACATTCTATAACAATATGAGGGGAACGGGCTTTCCCAAGCATGCAGAGGACACAGAACTCCGAGGCCTGTGCAAAGCCTTGGAATTCTGTGTGCCCTTAAAACCAATTCTCCTTGTCAGCTATCAATGATTGTAAGCCGACTCGCCGTGTTCGTAGATGTCAAGCCCTTCTTCTTCTACGCGCTTGTCTACGCGGAGCCCGATGGTAGAGTCTACTATCTTGAACAGGATGAAGGTAATGACCGCGCTGAACACGATAGATACCACGGTTGCTACAATCTGAACCCAAAGCTGGTGCCAGTCGCCGTAGAGAGCGCCTTGAACGCCGTCTTCGCCCGAAATGAAGCGGGTAGCGAATACACCGGTCAGGATAGAACCGATGATACCGCCTATGCCGTGTACGCCGAACGCATCGAGTGCATCGTCATACTTGAATTTCGGCTTGACCGCAGCTACCATGAAGAAGCATACTATCGGCGTGATGATACCGATGCAGAACGCGCCCAGCAGGTCTACCGTGCCTGCCGCCGGAGTGATTGCCACCAGTCCGGCTACGGCTCCCGTACAGGCGCCGATGGTGGTGGGTTTCTTGTTGCAGAGCCAGTCGATGACCATCCACGTGATAGCCGCCATAGCCGTTGCCACATGGGTTACGAGGAAGGCGTTTGCGGCAAGCCCGTCGGCGGCAAGCCCGCTTCCGGCATTGAAGCCGAACCATCCCAGCCACAGGAACGAAGTGCCCATGAAGACGAAGGTCACGTTATGCGGCGTAATGGGATGCCCTACCTTATAGTCCATGCGCTTGCCCAGCATAATCGCCATGATTAATGCCGAAATCCCGGCATTGATGTGCACCACCGTACCTCCGGCAAAGTCGATGGCTCCCATTTGCTGCAGGAAGCCTCCGCCCCACACCCAGTGTGCCATCGGGAAGTAGGCAAGGATTACCCACAACGTGATGAACACGATATAGCCCGAAAACTTGATACGTTCGGCAAAGGCACCCAATATCAGCGCGGGGGTGATGATGGCAAACATGCATTGGAACATCACGAATACCAGTTCGGGAATGTTGCCCGCGGTCAGCGTATCCAGGGTGATGCCGTGGAGGAACGCCTTGTCGAATCCGCCTATCACACACGCCAGCGGGTTTCCTGACTCGGCAAAGCTGGTATCGAACGCCCAGCTATACCCGAAGGCTATCCATAAGATGCTGACCACGCCTACGATGAAGAGGGTTTGCATAATGACACTCAATACATTCTTCTGGCGCACCAAGCCGCCATAGAACAGGGCAATGCCCGGAATGCTCATCAATAACACTAAGATGGAAGAGGTCAGAATCCACGCTGTATTGCCCGAATCGAGCGCGGGCATATCCGCTCCGCTTGCCTCCTGTGCCAGCAGGGAAGGCGTGGAAATCAAAAGCATAAGAATCGCCGCGGCATACCTCATCCAGCATCTGCCGCCTTTTGTATATGTATCCATAATAAAATCTCGTTTAGATATTGTATTTGTATGACTTATGTGGCTTATTTCTCTTGTTCGGCGTTATAGAGCGCAATGTCCCCCCGTTCGCCGGTACGGATGCGGATGGCGTCCTCTACCGGGATGACGAAGATGCGCCCGTCGCCTATCTCGCCCGTCTGGGCGGCTTTCAGTATCGCCTGGATGGTTTTCTCTACATTCTTTTCGCGCACCACGATGGAGAGCAGGATGCGCTCTATCGAGCTTGTGTCGTACACCACGCCGCGGTAAATGCGGCCTTCGCGGGTCTTTCCTACGCCCCGCACGTCGTAATAGGAGAACCACTCGATGTCGGCATCCAGCAATGCTTGTTTCACATCGTCGAACCGTGTTCTCCGGATAATCGCTTCAATCTTTTTCATCTTGTATTTGTATTTTGTAGTTAGTACTTTGCCAGAAATGTTATCCCTCAATCTTTTACCTCTCGTTTATCCTATCAAAAACTTAAGCCTGCCACGAAATAGGCGCCTTCTGTTGCCGGGTTCCATATCGCCTGCGCAAAGACGGGCAGGGTCCACGAATCGGTGATTTTCAGTTCCTTGGTGGCTTTAATGCCTACCTCGCTCACGGCAAATCCGTTCTTGCCTCCGTTATAGAAATCGTTCTCCCAGGGCGTGGCGCCTACCGTGGCTTCCCAGTCAAGCCCGCCCAGACGGAAAGGAGCCGAAAGGGCGATGTATGAGGCATACGTGCGGTCGCCGTCCGAATTATACCCTACATTGCCGGCGAAATTGGTGTACCAGTTTACGGCAAGCACGCCGAAGTCATATCCCACTTGCGCCTCGAACGTGTGGTTCGTGTCGTGTGCTCCGTAATGGAAATACGCCGGTCCGTTGTTGAACCAATAGTCCGTTACAGATACGCTGAACCCGCCGATGCCATACCCCAGCGTAAGGTCGAACTCTTTCGTATCTGACTTCTCGAACCCTACCGACCCCCAAGCCGAGAGCGAGAACCCTTTGTAGGCGATGGAGAGCGAGGGTTGGATGCTGACATTCCCCAAATCTTGCCCGCGCCAGATATATCCGCTTACCAGGTCGGCTCCCACACTTGCTTCCACTTTGTCTTGTGCCGGAAGCATCGCCGGAGATGCTATCGCTATCGCCAATAGCATCCAGCTTTTTCCTTTAAACAATCTTTTCATTGCTCTTCTGTTTTTAATGCTACAATCTAATGAAAACTCTCTCATTCTATTTACCTTAAAACAATTTCTTTTCCCTTTTTCTGAGAGCAAAGGTAGAGCTTTTGGGCTTATCCTCGCACCGGGAATGCGCACTTCTTTATTGTTTTGTTAATAGAAGTTACGATTTGTAATGAGACGAGAATGTTTTGATTTCGATTTGAAACTAATATCTCTATATATGAAGACAAATGAAAGCGAATGATTTTGCGCATTATGCAAAAAGGAAGATGAATTGCGTGTGCGCTTTCTTTTTGATATGATAAAAGCCGTTTCTCCGTACGCTTTGCAATCCGTTTGAGCGGTTCGTTTCCGGTGTGCAGGCAGGTGCGTGTGCTTCTTCATATAGGTGCGGCGCCGGCGGCATATAGGTGCATGGGGCGTCGCATATACGTGTCCGGGCTTAACAAAGTTGGCATTTTATTGCGTGCTTTTAAAGGAAAATCGTAACTTTGCGACATGAATTCATGACACGAGTGTATGAAAGATACGAAACAGCAATTTGAACATGTCATTGCCATTTGCCGGGACTTGTTCGTCAAGAAGCTGCACGATTACGGCGCGGCGTGGCGCATCATGCGCCCCTCTTCGGTCACCGACCAGCTTCTTATCAAGGCGAACCGTATCCGGAGCCTGGAAGTGAAGGGAGTCAGCCTGGTGGGCGAGGGCATCCGTCCCGAGTTTATGGCAATCGTTAATTATGGGATTATCGGGCTTATCCAGCTCGAACTGGGCTATGCCGAGAAAGAAGACCTGGCGGAAGCCGATGCGCTTGCCCTCTACGATAAATATGCCAAGCAGACGCTGGAGCTGATGTTGAAGAAGAACCACGATTATGACGAGGCGTGGCGCAGCATGCGCATCACGTCGTACACCGACCTGATTCTGATGAAAATCTACCGCACGAAGCAGATAGAAGCCTTGAGCGGGAACACGCTGGTATCGGAAGGTGTGGACGCCAACTATATGGATATGATTAACTATTCGGTATTTGCATTAATTAAGCTGGAATTTGGAGAATAAGCGCCTACATACGATTCTTGCCGTGTGGATAAACCTCTGCCGCTTCCTGCTTGCCGCGGTGTTTATCTTTTCCGGATTCGTGAAGACGAACGACCCGTACGGCTTTGCCTACAAGATACAGGATTACCTGGAAGCATGGGGCTTGCTTCAAATCACGCCCGAGTTTGCTCCCTATATCGGTTCGATGGCGATGGGAATCCTCGAATTCACGTTGGGCGTTTACCTGCTCTTCGGCATTCACCGGAAGGCGGCATGCACGTTGATTCTGCTTCTTGTGGCGTTTATGACACCGCTCACGCTCTGGCTTGCCATCGCGAATCCGATATCCGATTGCGGGTGTTTCGGCGATGCCGTTATCTTGACCAATTGGGAGACGTTCGGCAAGAATGTGGTGCTGCTCATAGCCGCCATTACCGTGTTCCGCTGGAGGGATACCGGTATCAAGAAGCTGGTGACCGAGAAGGTGGACTGGCTCATCGCGCTTTATACGGTGGTTTTCGCCTTGCTTTTCTCCATTTATTGCGTGCGCGAACTGCCTCTCTTCGATTTCCGTCCGTATTATATAGGTATGAATATCAGGCAGGGCATGGAAATTCCCGAGGGAGAGAAGCCGACCGTGTACGAAACAACGTTCATTTATGAGAAGGACGGGCAGGAAAAGGAGTTTACCATCGACAATTTCCCTTCCGATTCTACGTGGACGTTCGTTGATGCCGTGACGCGGGTGAAAGAGAAAGGCTACGAGCCTCCGGTTCAGGATTTTTCCATCGTGTTGCAGGAAGACGGCACCGATGTGACGGAGGAAATCCTTGCCGATGATAACTATACGTTCCTGCTGGTGTCTCCCCAGTTGCGGAACGCGGACGAGAGCGGCATGGACCTTATCAATGAGGTGTACGATTACAGTATGGAATACGGGTACCGTTTCCTGTGTGTGACGGCTTCGCCCGACGAGGACATCGCCGTATGGCAGGACAATACGGGTGCCGAGTACCCCTTTGCCTTGGCGGATGAAATCACGTTGAAGACCATAATCCGTTCCAATCCGGGGCTGCTCTTGCTGAAGGACGGAGTCATCCTGAATAAATGGAGCGTGAACAACATCCCCGATGAATACCAGTTGCATGCGGCTTTGGCGGATTTGCCTATCGGCACGCTGGCGGTGCCCCGCACCTTGCATAAGGTGGCGAGTATCATCGGATGGTTCTTCGGGCCGCTTTTGTTCCTCACCCTGTGCGATTTGCTTTGGCTGGAATGGGGCAAGAAGAAAAGGAAGAAACAAATTATACATTAACCCTTTAAAACTTAAACAAAATGAGAAAGAACATTGTAGCAGGAAACTGGAAAATGAACAAGAACCTGCAAGAAGGTATTGCTTTGGCAAAAGAACTGAACGAAGTGTTGAGCGCAGACAAACCCAATTGTGATGTCATCATCTGTACTCCGTTCATCCACTTGGCTTCTGTAACTCCGATAGTTGACAAGAGCATCATCGGTGTAGGTGCCGAGAACTGTGCCGACAAGGCTTCGGGCGCGTATACAGGCGAAGTATCAGCCGAAATGGTCGCTTCTACCGGTGCTCAATACGTTATCTTGGGCCACTCGGAACGCCGCGCTTATTATCATGAAACCGTTGATATCCTGACCGAAAAGGTTAAATTGGCTTTGGCTAATAACCTGAAGCCTATCTTCTGCATCGGTGAAGTATTGGAAGAACGCGAAGCAAACAAGCAGAACGAAGTGGTAGAGGCTCAGCTGGCTTCTGTATTCTCGCTCTCTGCCGAAGACTTCGGCAAGGTTATCTTGGCTTACGAACCGGTTTGGGCTATCGGTACGGGCAAGACCGCTACTCCGGAACAAGCAGAAGAAATCCACGCGCACATCCGTTCGCTGGTAGCTGCTAAGTACGGTCAGGAAGTGGCAGAAAACACTTCTATCCTGTACGGAGGAAGCTGCAAGCCGTCGAATGCGAAAGAACTGTTCGCTAAACCCGATGTAGACGGTGGCTTGATTGGCGGTGCCGCATTGAAAGCCGCTGACTTCAAGGGCATTATTGATGCGTTCAAATAATCTTTTATAGGCAACGAGGTATCAGTTGACAAGTTAACAAGGTTTTTAGATACATCGCATAAGGAAATGTATTTAAAGCCTTGTCAGCTTGTCAACTCGTTAACTTGTCAACTAAATACACACATCATGAAATACGTAGTATCCTTTCTTTTACTCTTTTCGGTATCGGCAATGTATGCCCAGCGCACCATTGTAGAGAGCCTTGAGGCACGCCGGGCAGGCGAAGGCACGGTGTCGGTACACGAAGAGCCTTATATCGCCTCGCTCATCGGCTTGCGCTATACGGGCAACGCCTCGTCTCCCCAGACCTTGAAGGCAAGAGGTTTCCGGGTGCAGGTTTATGCGGGAAACAATTCGCGTGTAGCGCGGAACGAAGCCCAACGGGTGGCGGACAAAGTAAAAGAAACATTCCCCGAAATGCCGGTATATACCTATTTCCAGCCCCCCCGCTGGTTATGCCGCGTAGGTGATTTCAAGAGCATCGAGGAAGCCCATGTCGCCATGCGCAAGCTGAAGGGAAGCGGTGAATTTAAAGAAGTGGCGATTGTACGTGAACAAATTAACATACCTATTGAATAATGATTGATACAGACTTGTTGAAGTTCCCGGAAGAGAAAGTGCAGAAGCTGATGGCGCATTACAAAGAGATTCTTGCGCTTTTGGGCGAAGACACCGGACGGGAAGGATTGTTGAAGACTCCGGAGCGTGTGGCAAAAGCCATGCTCACGCTTACAAGGGGATATGATGTAGACCCGAAAGAGATTTTATTGGGTGCTAAATTCAAGGAAGAATATAGCCAGATGGTCGTAGTAAAGGATATCGATTTCTTCTCGATGTGCGAGCATCACATGTTGCCCTTTTATGGGAAAGCGCACGTGGCGTATATCCCGAACGGATACATCACGGGGCTGAGCAAGATAGCCCGTGTGGTGGATGTATTCTCGCACCGCCTTCAGGTGCAGGAGCGCATGACCTTGCAAATCAAAGAATGCATTCAGGAAACGCTGCACCCATTAGGCGTAATGGTCGTAGTAGAAGCCAAACACATGTGCATGCAGATGCGGGGCGTGGAGAAGCAGAACTCCATCACCACTACTTCCGACTTTACCGGAGCTTTCAATCAAGCCAAGACAAGAGAGGAATTCATGAACCTGATTCGGAAATAAGGCATCCTCTTAGTGTGACTTCCGGTATGCCCGTATGCGTTGCCATACGTTCTTCCGTAAGTCTTCCTTGTAAAGGTTGAATTCCTGCACGTGCAGGTTGCCTTTAGGAAGCAGGGCTTCTACGCTGGGAATAAAGTACAGGTCTTCGTCTATCCCCGTTACGATAAGTGTATGGATGGTAGTGTCGAGCGATACGGTAAAGCCTTGGTAAGAAGGGGCAGGTGTCGCATCGGTGCGCCAGTTGACGGGATTGATGCACACCACATT
This sequence comes from Phocaeicola salanitronis DSM 18170, assembly GCF_000190575.1. Classification (NCBI taxonomy): domain Bacteria; kingdom Pseudomonadati; phylum Bacteroidota; class Bacteroidia; order Bacteroidales; family Bacteroidaceae; genus Phocaeicola; species Phocaeicola salanitronis. The sequence goes on from NC_015164.1 coordinate 2,899,409, forward strand.
GTCCCGGAACAAAGGCGATACGGCATCGGGGCGTGTCACGCTGTTGAAGCCTACGAGCACACCGGTATCTATGGAGTCTTGCGCGGGGCGCAGGATGGGATAGCTTGCCAGCTCTTCCGGTGTCACGGTATAGCCGATGGCATAGGTGGCGATGAGCTTCCGGCTGATGTCAGGTGTGATTTCCCGTTTCAGAAGTTCGATAACCGCCTTGGCTCCTTGGCTGTGTCCGGCAAGGATGAACGGTTTTCCTTGGTTGTCGTGTTCCATATAATAATGAAAGGCATCCGCCACGTCCTGATAAGCCAACTTGAACCGTTCTTCGATGAGTGCCGTGTCCAAGGTCAGCCAACTGTCCATCGAAATCTGGCGGTAATAGGGAGAGAAGAAATTGCAACTGTCCGCCAATACGCTTTTAGCCAATTGGATGGAAGGATCTGTCAAGGCACGTTGTTCCGCATCGAAGATGTCCATGTGATGCCGGGTCTGCCCCAATGAGTCGGTATAGTCCCAAATGCAGGTCGGGACTACGTAAAACAAGTCTACGTCTTTCCCCGCAGCGTCTTGCTTATTCTCGAACCAGCACCAGTTGTCCGAATAGTCTATGGTATCGCTTGCGGGGGCGGATGCGTCTTTCTCGCAGGAAGCGAGAGGGAGGAGTATGCAAGCGAGGTATATCAGTTGCTTGATAAAGCGTAAGGGTGATTGGGTATTCATGGGTATATGGTTATAATAAGTTTGTAATCGTGGAGGCTGGAATATTCAGTTTAGAGAAAGCGAACATTTTCTTGCCTAAATCTTTTAATGAAGCTCCGATATGGTATACTTTCATACCATCTATAATCAAGAAACGGTCATGGCTTTCTTTATATACATGAATTTGTATAGGTGGATATTGATTGTTGTGCTTATCAAGGTCGAGTTGGAGTTGTGCGTTTATTTTTCTTGTATAGATTGTTGCTTTTACTCTTTCATTCCGTTTGCTTAACATTAACAATACCGATTTATCCACGTAATTGTCTATTAGTAAAAGCGATTCCTTGGCGGATCGGATTAAATCGGTGGCGAATTTATAAGCATCAAATAATTGTCCGTTATAGAAGATGCCTTCTACGGGAGGCAGGGAAGTGCGGACAAAGAAGTCAATCTTTTTGGAGTGCTCTGCCACTGTATGTTCTAAATCCAATAATCGCCGGTTGATGGAATAACCGTTTAGCAGATATTCTTTTAGTACTTTATTCGCCCATTGGCGGAATTGGGTTCCTCGTTTGCTTTTTACTCGATAACCGACTGAGATGATGACATCAAGATTGTAGTAATCTATTTGATATACTTTACCGTCAGAAGCAGTATAGGCAAATTTTGCCCAAACTGATTCTTTAATTAATTCTCCTTCTTTGAAGATATTACGTATATGTTTGCCTATTACACTTATATCACGGTCGAATAGTTGTGACATTTCATTTATTGAAAGCCATACCGTTTCGTCCTCTAACCGTACTTCCAACTTGATGGTTTCATCGGGTTGGTATAAGATGATTTCTCCTTGATTCTTATTCATGATGATTGAGTGGTTGAAGGTTCGCTTGTTCTTCCAATATCGTTCCGATGCGGTCCAGTATCGCGTAAAGCTCTTCTTGCGTTTCGGCACGGAGCATGGCGATGCGGGTGTCGCGGAAATTGGGGATGCCTTTGAATAAAGGAGAAGCCGCTAAGTGGCGCCTCACGTGAAGGATGCCCCGGCGCTCGTTGAGCAAGTTGATGCTGTCCTGTATCTCCCGGCGCAATACGTCCAGTTTCCACCGGAAAGAGAGGGGAGGAAGCTCTTCGCCCGTTTCCAGGTAATGTTTTACTTCCTTGAATATCCACGGCCGTCCGAAACTGGCGCGGCCTATCATGATGGAGTCTACTCCATAGCGGTCGAAACATTCCTTGGCGCGCTGGGGCGTGGTGATGTCTCCGTTTCCGATAATGGGGATGCGCATCCGCGGGTTGTTTTTCACTTCGCCTATCAAGGTCCAGTCGGCTTCACCGGTGTACATTTGCGAACGGGTGCGCCCGTGGATGGTCAGTGCCTCGATGCCGCAATCCTGCAATTGCTCGGCAAGTTCTACGATGACTTTATGGTTCTCGTCCCATCCCAGACGGGTTTTTACCGTGACCGGAATCTGTACCGCATTCACCACGGCACGGGTGATTTCCAGCATCTTGGGGATATTCTGAAGCATGCCTGCTCCTGCTCCCTTGCCTGCCACCCGCTTTACCGGGCATCCGAAGTTCAGGTCGAGAATGTCGGGGCGGGCCTGTTCTACGATACGCGCCGCTTCTACCATGGTTTCGGTATCTTTCCCGTAGATTTGGATGGCAACGGGACGTTCGGCGGCACTGATGTTGAGTTTCATCATCGTCTTGTCTACCGAGCGTATCAGGGCGTCGCTCGATACGAATTCGGTATAGACCATATCGGCTCCGAATTCCTTGCAAAGCAGGCGGAACGCAGGGTCGGTCACGTCTTCCATGGGGGCCAGCACCACGGGTCTTTCTCCTAAGTCGATTGTACGTATCTTCATGCTGAAATGTGAATGTGTGAATAATCAAAATGCAAAATTAGGGAAAATTCATTACCTTTGCAGCCTAAATCAGCAAAAGAATGGATTATTCGATAAAAGACTTCGAGATTATGGCGCCTGTAGGCTCGCGCGAGTCGCTGGCTGCCGCCATCCATGCCGGGGCGGACTCTGTCTATTTCGGCATTGAGAGCCTGAACATGCGGGCGCGTTCGGCAAGTACGTTTACCATTGATGACTTGCGCGAGATAGCCCGTCTGTGCGACGAGAATGGGGTAAAGAGTTACCTTACGGTGAATACCATCATTTACGATGAGGATTTGGAACTGATGCGCAAGATTATCGATGCGGCAAAGCAGGCAGGCATCAGTGCGGTGATTGCATGTGATGTGGCGGTGATGGCGTATTGCAATCAAATCGGGCAGGAGGTGCATCTTTCCACTCAGTTGAACATCAGTAACGTGGAGGCTTTGAAGTTTTACGCCCGTTTTGCCGATGTGGTGGTGTTGGCGCGCGAGCTGAACCTGAAGCAGGTGCGCAAGATATACGATGCCATCCGCGAAGAACATATCATGGGACCGATGGGGAATCCCGTCCGCATCGAGATGTTCTGCCACGGAGCGTTGTGCATGGCGGTATCGGGCAAGTGTTACCTTAGCCTGAACGAACTGAACGCTTCTGCCAACCGCGGTGCCTGCATGCAGGTGTGCCGCCGGGCTTATATTGTGAAAGACAAGGAGAGTGACATCGAGCTGGAAGTGGATAACCAGTACATCATGTCGCCCAAAGACCTGAAGACCATCCGCTTTATGGATGAGATGATAGAGGCGGGCGTACGGGTGTTCAAGATAGAAGGCCGTGCCCGCGGGGCGGAATATGTGAAGACGGTGGTAGAGTGTTACAAAGAAGCCATCCGCTCGTACCTGGACGGCACGTTCACCGAAGAAAAGAAAGACGCGTGGGACGAACGCCTGAAGACGGTGTTCAACCGTGGATTCTGGAACGGGTATTATTTGGGGCAACGCTTGGGAGAGTGGAGCCGCAACTATGGCTCGGAAGCTACGGAACGCAAAGTCTATGCCGGGCGCGGCATCAAGTATTTCTCGAACATCGGTGTGGCGGAGTTCCTGATAGAGGCTTCCGAAATCAAGGTAGGCGACAAGCTGCTGATTACCGGACCTACTACGGGGGCAATGTTCGTTACGCTTGAAGAAGCGCGTGTCGACCTCAAGCCGGTGGACGTAGTGCCCAAGGGCGTACACGTATCCTTTAAGGTGCCCGGACGCATCCGTCCCAGCGACAAGCTCTACCGCATGGTTCCGTCTGATGAGTTGAAGAAGAAATAAATGAATATCCGCATTTGTTTGTCGAGTTTGTTACGCCGGATTTGCAATCCGGCGTAATTTTTGGAATCGGATTTGCAATCCGAAACCGTTGCTGATGCGGATTACAAATCCGGCGTGACAGGCATTTTTTGTATATGTAGGCAAATGTAGAGACGACCCAAAAGAAGTAACCATGGGCAAAAGTACACATCTTAGTGGACAGCCGCTCTATAGTCGGGTGATAAAATTTCTGTGTAAGGACAGAATCTTTCAATTGAGTCGTGAGCGGTGAACGCTAAGTGAAACGTTTCGACAGTTGGACACATTTAGCGGTAATGCTTTATGCCGTAATCATGAACAGCATTTAAACAGACAATAAACTGGCATTAAAAAAGCGGTCCTCTACGAAAGAGGACCGCTTTGCCATATAGGTTGAGATTGAAATTACAATTTCGGACCTGCAGCAACCAAAGCCTTACCAGCTTCGTTTCCTTCGAACTTAGCGAAGTTCTTGATGAAGCGGCCAGCCAAGTCTTTAGCTTTTTCTTCCCACTGAGCAGCTTCAGCGTAAGTGTCGCGAGGATCGAGGATCTTCGGATCTACGCCCGGCAATTCTGTCGGAACTACGAAGTCGAAGTACGGGATAGTCTTCGTCGGAGCCTTGTCGATAGAACCGTCCAGGATAGCGTCGATGATACCACGAGTATCGCGGATAGAGATACGCTTGCCAGTACCGTTCCAACCAGTGTTTACCAAGTAAGCCTTAGCACCCACTTTTTCCATCTTCTTAACCAGCTCTTCTGCATATTTAGTCGGATGCAAGCTCAAGAAAGCGGCACCGAAGCAAGCTGAGAATGTCGGAGTCGGTTCAGTGATACCACGTTCTGTACCAGCCAATTTAGCGGTAAATCCAGACAAGAAGTAATATTTAGCTTGTTCTGCGCTCAGGATAGATACAGGAGGCAATACGCCGAATGCATCAGCAGACAAGAAGATTACTTGATGAGCGTGAGGACCTTTAGATACCGGTTTCACGATGTTGTTGATGTGGTAGATAGGATAAGAAACACGAGTGTTTTCTGTTACGCTCTTATCAGCGAAGTCAATCTTACCAGCTGCGTCAACTGTAACGTTTTCCAACAAAGCGTCACGTTTGATAGCGTTGTAGATATCCGGCTCTGATTCTTTGTCCAAGTTGATAACCTTAGCGTAGCAACCGCCTTCGTAGTTGAATACGCCTTCGTCATCCCATCCGTGTTCGTCGTCACCGATCAACAGACGTTTCGGGTCGGTAGACAAGGTAGTCTTACCTGTACCAGACAAACCGAAGAAGATAGCAGTGTCAGTACCTTCCATGTTGGTGTTAGCCGAGCAGTGCATAGAAGCGATGCCGCGCAACGGGTTCAGGTAGTTCATGATTGAGAAGATACCCTTCTTCATTTCACCGCCGTACCAAGTGTTCAGGATAACTTGTTCGTTGGTCTTCAAGTTGAATACAGTAGCTGTTTCTGAGTTCAGGCCCAGTTCTTTGTAGTTGTCAACTTTAGCCTTGGCAGCGTTGAATGATACGAAGTCAGGTTCACCGTAGTTAGCCAGTTCTTCTTCTGTCGGACGGATGAACATGTTCTTTACGAAGTGAGCCTGCCAAGCTACTTCCATGATGAAACGAACTTTCAGGCGAGTAGCAGGGTTAGCACCGCAGAAAGTATCCATAACGAACAGACGCTTGCCGCTCAACTGCTTAACGGCTTTAGCCTTCAGGTCTGCCCAAGCTTCTTCCGAGCAAGGTTTGTTATCGTTTTTATATTCATCAGAAGTCCACCATACAGTGTCTTTGCTGGCTTCATTGTATACGAAGAATTTGTCTTTAGGTGAACGACCTGTATAGATACCGGTCATTACGTTTACAGCACCCAGTTCAGTTACCTGACCTTTTTCATAACCTTCAAGACTGTCTTTAGTCTCTTCAGCGAACAATACTTCATAAGAAGGGTTGTGGAGAATTTCCTTCACGTCGGTAATACCGTACTTGCTTAAATCTAAATTTGCCATTGTTCCAATGATTTAATTTGGTTGTTATATCAAATGTTTAGTATTTGCTCTGTTATCCTTCACGGCATAAAAGATGTTCTTTAACATCTATACCTTGTTTTTCGCGATACAAAAATAGTGGTTTCTTTTTAAACTAAAGAAGTAATTAGCGAAAAAAATCCGTAATTGATGAAGATTTATACTTGTGTAACAAATATGCCATTTCGAGTTTGCAATTCACGCGGGCGGTCGTGATGTCCGACACGGGCAGCCGTAATGGCTGGCACAGGCGTTCATGCCGGGCGATGCGGGCGTTCACGTTTCGTTCCTTCGGAATTTATCTTTTTTCTTCTTATCTTTGTCAGAAATTATCAAACGAATCCATATATGAAAATAACAGACTTTAGCACCCAACACACCATCTTGAACCAGTTCCTTTCTGAACTGCGCGATGTAACCATACAGCAAGACAGCTTGCGATTCCGGCGGAACATCGAACGCATCGGGGAAATCATGGCATACGAAATCAGCCGCGACCTGCCTTATGTAGAGAAAGCAATCCGCACGCCGCTTGCCGAAGCCACGGAAAATGTACCTGCCGTGCGTCCGGTGATAGCTACTATCCTGCGTGCGGGCTTGCCGCTCCACAGGGGCTTCATCAACTATTTCGACCATGCCGAAAACGCTTTCGTATCGGCTTACCGGAAGTATTTCGATGAAGACCATTTTGATATCCATATCGAATACATCGCCTCGCCCAAGCTGGACGGGAAAACGCTGATTCTTACCGACACGATGCTCGCTACGGGCGCCTCGATGGAATATGCTTACGAAGCGCTGCTGACGAAAGGCACGCCTGCCCATATCCACATCGCTTCGGTCATAGCCAGCCGCCAGGCTGTAGAGCATATCCGGCAAGTATTCCCGCAAGAAAAAACCAGCCTATGGTGCGGGACGATTGACCCCGAACTGAATGCGCATTCGTATATCGTGCCCGGGCTGGGTGATGCCGGAGACTTGTGTTACGGAGAGAAAGAATGATTCATTTATAAACACAGAGGCACAAAGACACAGAGATTTTTTTATATATGTCTCTGTGCCTTTGTGCCTCTGTGTTCAAAAAAAGAGAACTGTATTACTTAATTTCCCACGTATCGTTGGTGTCAAGCAATTCGGCAAAGTTATGGTAACGTTTTTTGGCAGACACTTCTTCTATCTGCTCTGCTACCGCCTCGTCATACGTAGGAGCCTTTACATCACGGATTACGCCCAAGGCAATCGGGAAATCAGGGCCTTCCATCAAGGCTAACTTCAATTGCAAGGTATTGTCTTCGCAATGGGCATCGTGTACCAGAATATCTTTTTCGCTGATGCCATTCTCGCCCAGTTTCACTACTTTCAGCCCGAAACCTTCCTGCATCAGGCCAAATTCATGATTCGGTCCGAACAGCATCGGTTTTCCGTGTTCCAAGTAAATGGCATTCCGTTCGCGGTCTTCTTTCTTGGCTACGGAGTTGTGCGTGCCGTCGTTGAAAATGACGCAGTTCTGCAACACTTCGATTACGGAAGTGCCTTTATGGTGCGCCGCCGCTTTAAGCACTTCTACAGTCGGACCTCCATCTACCGCAACGCAGCGGGCAAAGAAACGTCCGCGCGCTCCGAAGCAGAGCTCTGCCGGGCGGAACGGGTCTTCCACTGTTCCGTAAGGCGATGATTTGCTGACAAATCCGCGTGCCGACGTGGGCGAATATTGCCCTTTGGTCAGACCGTAAATGCGGTTATTCAGCAAGATAATATTAATGTCTATGTTCCGCCGGATGGCATGGATGAAATGATTGCCGCCAATGGCAAGCCCGTCACCGTCACCCGAAACTTGCCAGATGGTGAGATTCGGGTTGGCTACCTTTGCACCTGTCGCGATAGCCGCTGCACGCCCGTGAATGGTATGCATGCCATACGTATTCATATAATAAGGCAAGCGCGATGAACATCCGATGCCGGAAATAACGGCTATTTCGTGAGGCGGAACGCCCAATTCGGCAAGCGCTTTGTGGAATGAACTCAAGAAAGCATGGTCGCCACATCCGGGGCACCAGCGCGGCTGTCCTGCTTTATAATCGGCTGCTGTATATTTTGTTTCGCTCATGATTATTCCTCCTATATATTATGCATTTAAAATGCGGTTAAAAGCTTCTGTCAGTTCTTTTACGACAAAAGGCTGGCCCTTTACCTGATTGAACTGGTAAAAGTGAACGCCTTCTACCTTCATGCGCAAATAGCCTGCAAGCTGTCCCATGTTTTGCTCGGCTACAACGACTTTCTTGTACCGGCGAAGCACTTCGGCTGTATTCTTGGGCAATGGATTCAAGTATTTGAGATGAGCCAATGCCACTTTCTTGCCTTGCCCGTTCAAAACGTCCATTGCAGAATGCAAATGGCCGTATGTACCGCCGAAACCGACAATCAACAAATCAGCGTCCTCACATCCTTCTACTTCCAAATCTGGAATGCATGAAGCGATACGCGCTACCTTTTCGGCACGTAAGGTTGTCATCAGATGATGGTTTTCAGGGTCTGTAGAAATCGCACCGCTCTCACTGCTCTTTTCCAGACCGCCGATACGGTGCATGAATCCTTTTGTTCCCGGTATTGCCCAATAACGCACCAAGGTATTCGGGTCGCGTTGGAAAGGAGTCCATGTGCCTGCCATCTCCGGTTTCACGTAGGGCGGACGGATTTCCGGATACTTGCTCAAGTCGGGCAAATGCCAAGCGGCAGATCCATTGGCAATGTAGGCATCGGTAAGCAAAACAACGGGTGTCATGTGCTCCAGCGCAATCTTACAAGCCATGTAAGCCGCATCAAAACAATCAGTAGGCGAGTTGGCGGCAATAACCGGCATCGGGCTTTCGCCATTCCTTCCGAACAAGACTTGAAGCAAGTCTGTCTGTTCGGATTTCGTAGGCAAACCGGTAGACGGGCCTCCACGTTGCACATCCACAATGACTAACGGAAGTTCGGTGATTACAGCCAGGTTCATCGCCTCACTCTTCAGACAGATGCCCGGTCCGGAGGTTGTAGTAACCGCCAGTGCACCTGCAAAAGCCGCTCCTACTGCCGAAGCACATCCGGCAATCTCGTCTTCGCATTGCACGGTTTTCACACCCAGTGACTTATGTTTTGCCAATTCATGCAAAATGTCTGTGGCGGGAGTAATCGGATACGAACCTAAATAAAGTTGCAGCCCTGCTTTTTCGGCAGCGGCAATCAATCCGTATGACGTAGCCTTATTTCCGTTAATATCCATATAACGGCCTTTTTCCTTTACCTGCTTGCTTGGCACCATATAGCTTGCTGAAACCGAAGCATGCGTGTTCTCGCCAAAATGGAAACCGTCATACAATACTTTCACGTTGGCTTCTGCTATTTCGGGCTTCTTGGCAAATTTCTCACGAAGCAGTTTTTCGCCTACGCTGATGTCGCGATGGAACAGCCAGCAAACCAATCCTAACGCGAACATATTCTTGGTACGCATGATGGATTTGTTGTCCAGCCCGCTATCTTTCAGGCTTTCTTTACACATGGTGGTAATAGCGGCTTCCACTACTTCATTCTTAATGCCTAATTCCGAAAACGGATTCTCCAATTGGAATTGCGCCTTTTCCAAATCCCGCTTGGTGAACGAGTCTGTATCAATGATAATTACCGATTGAGGCTTACAAAACTTATATTGTGTCTTCAATGCTGCCGGATTCATCGCAACCAACACATCGCATTTATCACCCGGTGTATAGACTTTGCCCGAACCAATGTGCACCTGAAAACCTGACACGCCGGTCAACGTACCTTGCGGAGCACGGATGTCAGCCGGATAATCCGGGAATGTACTGATATCATTTCCTTCTGTTGCCGAAATATTGGAAAACATATTTCCGGCAAGCTGCATGCCGTCGCCCGAATCTCCAGAGAAACGGACAACCACATCATTTAGTTCCTTGACTACCATTTCTTTTGCCATATTCTTTTTTTTAAGAGTTCACACATTTCAACCTCGCAAAATTGGTGAACTTCCTTTAAAATTCAAAATAAAAAGGCAATTTTATTGCTGGGAGTCAAGTTATTTACTATTTTTCTAAACAAAAATATGGAAATTAGCAAAGAAAGCAGTACATTTGCACACCCGCCTTGGTAGTTCAACGGATAGAACAAGCGTTTCCTAAACGTTAAATAGGGGTTCGATTCCCCTCCGAGGTACTTTTATTTACTATTTTGCTATTTACGGTTTACTATTTTAAGCAAATGACAAAATAGTAAATTGTAAAGCCGCAAATCAAGGGATGTTTATCAATTTATGCGTCTGAAGGCTTAACCGCCACTGCGGATGCTTCTTTATATACTCAATCACTTCTTCGGTATTTTGACACGAACACGGCTGGAGGAAATGCTCTTTTGCTTCTATTAATAAATAAGGAGAGACATCTTGCCCGATATAAACCACTTTCACCTCATCAATATGTCTGACGCGGAGCACTGTTCCTTCTTTGGGGGAACAAGTCACCCAATCCACCGCTTCGGGCAGAACTTGTGTTCCATTGGTTTCGACGGCAACATATTTGCCGGCTTTGTGCAGCAAATCGACCAATGCGTCGTCTATCCACAATCCCGGCTCTCCGCCTGTCATGATAACCATCCGGCAGGGATATTTGCATACTTCTTCTATAATTTCCTCATCGCCCATTTCGGTTCCAGACTCATGCGATGTATCACAAAAAATGCACTTCAGATTGCATCCCGAAAAGCGTACAAATACAGCAGGGGTTCCTGCATGTGCCCCTTCTCCCTGCAGGCTATAGAATATTTCGTTAATCTTTCTCATAAATTACCGTATTCCCTTCCGATTCCCTTACCTCTACCTTAAAACAATACGGCACTTGTTCACATACCCAACGGGCAATATTCTCGGCTGTCGGGTTGAATGGCAACACATCGTTCAGGTGGCGATGGTCTAACGCACCTTGTACCACTTCTTTAATCTGAGAAAAATCAACAACCATGCCATATTCATTCAGTTCCTTGCTACGGCAATATACGGTAATAATCCAATTGTGACCATGCAGATTTTCACACTTGCTGGGATAGGGAAGTGTCAGGCTGTGCGAAGCCGATATTTCCATGCGCTTTATAACTGTGTACATATCTTAAGAAGTTAAGAAGTTAAGGAGTTATAGAAGTTAAGGAGTTAAGTCAATAGCCTTATTGCTGAATATATCGCAAAAGTATTGACTTAACTCCTTAACTTCTTCACTCCTTAACTCCTGATTACATTATTATGAGTTAAGCTTTTACAGCTTTCGCTTCTTTTTCGTCTTTCTTTCCTCCTAAAGCCAGATAAGCTACCGGAGCCGCTACAAACAATGAAGAGAATGTTCCGATTACGACACCCAGAATCATTGCGAACGAGAAGCTACGGATGCTGTCACCGCCCAAGAAGAAGATAATGAGCAATACAATCAATGTACTCTGACCGGTATTCAACGTACGGGCCAATGTCGTATTCAAGGCATCGTTAAACAGTTGGGTACGGTTCCGGTTCGGATAAAGATGGGTAAACTCACGCACACGGTCGAAAATAACCACCTTGTCATTGATAGAATAACCGATTACGGTCAAGACGGCACCAATAAAGGTCTGGTCTACTTCCAATGAGAACGGCATCCATCCATAGCACAATGAATAGGCACCCACAACCAAGAAGGCATCGATAGCCAACGCTACAGTAGCACCCAAGCTAAACGCAATGTTGCTGAATCGGATCAAGATATACAAACCGATGGCAATCACGGCAAAAATAACCGCCCAAACAGCCGAAGTACGCATATCATCCGCCATACTCGGACCTACCTTCTGTGAACTGATGATAGAGCAGCCCTCCGTGTTGTCACGGTCGATAAATTGAGCCAAGGTCAAACCGTCGGGAAGCAAATTGCCTTCCTTGAAAGCTTCATACAGAATACCCTCTATTTCGGTATCTACGTGAGCGCCGTCTTCTTCAATGCGGTAGTTGGTGCTGACACGGATGCGGTGACCGTCTGTACCCAACGCGATAGCCTGAATATTGGCATCTTCTACCTTATTTTCCAATAAGTCGCGGATGGTTTCAGGCTGTACCACTTTATCGAACTGTACGACAAAGTTACGTCCGCCGGTAAAGTCAATACTTTGAGACAAGCCACGCACTGCAAATGAAATAATGCATATTACGATGATGGTGCCCCAAATTGTAAACGAACGTTTGGTAATGCCCATGAAGTTATAATGCGCATTTTGGAAAAGGTTCTTCGACAGGCTGGTCGAGAAAGTCAGGTTACGCAATTTGCCTTTCGACAAGAAGTATTCGTATATCAAACGGGTTATATACACCGCAGTAAAGAACGAACAGATAATACCGATAATCAAGGTCGTAGCGAATCCGCGGATAGGTCCGGTTCCGAAATAGAACAGGATGACACCGGTAATGATTGAAGTCAGGTTCGAGTCGAAGATTGCCGAGAAAGCACCTGAATAACCAGCCGAAATGGCTTCTTTCATATTCTTTCCGGCTTTCAGCTCTTCCTTCGTACGTTCGTGAATCAGCACGTTCGCATCGACCGCCATAGCCAAAGACAATACGATACCGGCAATACCCGACAACGTAAGGGCAGCCTGGAACGAAGACATGATACCCATGGTAAAGAAGAAGTTGAGTACCAACGCTGTATTGGCAACCATGCCCGGGATAAACCCGTACATCAGACAAAGGTAAGCCATCAGGGCTATCAATGCCACTACAAATGAAATCAATCCTTGGTTAATGGATTGCTGACCCAGCGAAGGACCTACGATGTCCTCTTGCACGATACGCGCGGGAGCCGGCATCTTACCCGACTTCAACACGTTTGCCAAGTCTTTGGTCACTTCCGGAGTAAAGTTTCCGGTGATTTCCGAATTACCCCCTGTAATTTCCGTATTTACACGCGGCGCACTGTATACATAACCGTCCAATACAATGGCTATTTCCTTTCCAATATTCTTTTTGGTCAGAGCTGCCCAACGGCGAGAACCGTCGGTGTTCATCGACATCGTTACACAAGGCTTGTTAAACTGGTCGTAAGAATCTCTTGCATCCGTGATGACATCACCTTCCAGCGGAGCACGGCCGTTGCGTTCGGTTACCCGGATGGCATACAATTCAAAGATGTGCCCGGTCTTATCAATGTCAGAAGCTTTCACGCCCCACATCAATTTTAAGTCGCGCGGCATGATTTCCTTTACTTCTTTCATGTTCAAGACCGTATTGATGGATGCGGTGTCCTTATAGTCCGCATAACCCACAATAGCTCCGATGCCACTCTGGTTAGGCTGGAATACAGCCAACAGCGGATGCTCTTTCTTCAATTGCTCCAGATTAACGGCATTGTTGTCAACGGTTTCGCCTTTCAATACAGCCGCCAGGCTGTCTTTCGAAGAAACCGCTTCCGTTTCTTCCGCTGCTGCAACCGTTTCTTCAACTTTCACCGTATCAGAAGTTAAGTTCATGGCTACACGGGCGCGTTCGTCTGCTGAAACCAATACAGGAACAATGTCTTTTGCCTCGTATGTTTCCCAAAACTCCAGATTGGCGGAACCTTGCAACAGGTTTCTCACACGTTCAGGCTCTTTGATACCCGGAAGTTCCACCATGATACGTCCCATGGTACCTTCCAGCGGTTGGATATTCGGCTGAACTACACCGAAGCGGTCGATACGCGTACGCAATACATTATAAGAATTGTCGATGGCAGCCTGCACTTCTTCGCGCAATGCCCGTTCCACTTCCGCATCCGTGCTGCGTGTGTTCACTTTCTCCTTCAACTGCTGGGTGGCAAACAACTCTGCCAATTTTCCGTCCGGAACCAGTCTCTTGTACTCTCTCACAAAAAGGGTGATGAAATCTTCCTGGCTGGTCACTTGTTGCTTGGCCGCTTCTGCCACTGCCTTATTGAAAGCCTCATCGGGCTTGTTGTCAGCCAAAGCCTTTACTACATCCGGAACAGATACTTCAAGGATGACGTTCATACCGCCCTTCAAATCCAGTCCCAAACCGATTTCCATCTCACGACATTGTTTCAGCGTATAACTGCCCAGCCAAACCTTCTTGTTCATCATTGAGTCAAGATAGTGTGCCTCTCCTTTCGGGTCTTCTGCCGCTTTGTTCATGTGATAGCGGGTCACGAATGAAAACGAAAGATAGAACACGCAGACCAGTGTCAGTAATATCGCAAAAACCTTTACGAATCCTTTGTTTTGCATGTTACTTTAATTTATTATTTACCTTTTAATTAATATGCGTTTATTTCAAGGTTGCAAATATAGTTCTTTTTTCTTTTCCATGCGGAAAGCTTTTTAAATATTTCAATTTTCTGATATAAAAAACACGATTTTCCATAAGAATCGGTTTAAAAACAAGCCTCTGCAACCCTTCATTTTTATAATAAGGCAGATAAAAGGAAATATTCTGATTTTATCCAGACGCATACCCATGCCAAGGCAACTATATGCACTGGGCTGATGCAGCCCAGTGCATCGGGCATTGCGGTTATCCGTATCTTCGCCCTGTTTTCACACTTCTTTACTCAATTATTATCAAATGATAATGAAAGGGTTGGAAGATGCTGATGAAGGGAAATGGAGGCGATGTGCCGAAAATGGGACGGGAAAGTTTACAGAACTGTGGTCATGAAAGCATTTTCTTTCTTATATTTGTATCATCTTATTAATGCTGAAAAAACTATGCTACATTTTGAAAGTGATTATCTGGAAGGTGCTCATCCGTTGGTTTTAGAGCGGTTGATGCAGACGAATATGGAGAAGACTCCGGGGTATGGAACGGATTGCTATTGCGAAGCGGCACGGGAGAAAATACGCCGGGCGTGCGGTGCGCCTGAGGCGGAAGTGCATTTCATGGTAGGCGGCACTCAGACCAATGCTACCATGATAACGGCTATGCTTCGTCCGTATGAAGGCGTGATAGCAGCCGAAAGCGGGCACATCAACCAGCACGAGGCAGGTGCCGTTGAGGCCGGAGGACATAAGGTGTTGGCATTGCCCCATGCCGAGGGCAAGCTTTCGGCTACGGATGTAGACCGTTACATTACAGATTTTTATCAGGGCCCGAGCTGGAGCGCAATGGTTGCGCCGGGTATGGTGTACATTTCGCACCCTACGGAATACGGCACGCTTTATACATTAGGTGAACTGGAAGCTTTGTCAGCGGTATGCCGCAAGCATCATGTGCCTTTGTTCTTAGACGGGGCGCGGCTGGGATATGCTTTGGCATCTGCCGGTACGGATGTAACGTTGGAAGCAATCGCTTCGCTTTGTGATGTGTTTTATATTGGTGGGACGAAAGTCGGAGCCTTGTTTGGCGAGGCGGTGGTCCTTCCTCGTCCGGGGCAGGTGAAACAACTGGATACGATTATCAAGCAACGGGGAGTTTTATTGGCTAAGGGACGTTTGCTCGGGCTTCAGTTTGATACCCTTTTTACCGGCGGGCTTTATATGCGCATTGCCCGGCATGCGATTGAGCTGGCAGATAAGATTGTAAGGGCGTTGAAAGAAAAGGGATACCGTTTCTTGGTGACACCTCAGAGCAACCAGCTGTTTGTGGTGATGGAAAACAGGCAATGGGAACGCATTTCTGCCCAGGTAGGGCTGGAAGTGTGGGAATATCCGGACGAACATCATACCGCGGTGCGCATTGCTACCAGTTGGGCTACCCGCGAGGAAGATGTGGATGCATTAATCGGGATGCTTTGATGGATGAAGAATGAGGAATGAAGAATTCCATGCGGACGCAGCGATTCTTCATTCTTCATTTTTCATTTATTTGTACCACGATGCATACATCAGGTATCCGTTTGCGATTTTCTGGTTCAGTTCCTTGCTTTGGGCAGGGTCTACTCTCTTGATGAACTTTGCCGGGACACCTCCCCAGAGGGTATGCGGTTCGATAATGGTATGGGAGAGCACCAGTGCGCCGGCGGCTACGATGGCGCCTTCGCCCACTACGGCATGGTCGAGCAGGGTAGCTCCCATTCCGATAAGGGCATTGTCGTGTATGCATGCCCCGTGAAGCGTGACGTTGTGTCCGATAGACACATCATTGCCGATTTCTACGGTCGATTTTTCATAAAGCGTATGCAGCACGCTCCCGTCTTGGATATTTACCCGGTTCCCGATGCGTATGGAGTTGACGTCTCCTCGCAAGACCGTGTTGAACCAGATACTGCAATCGTCTCCCATTATGACATCGCCAATGATTGTGGCATTGTCGGCAAGGAAACAATTGTTCCCTATTTGAGGAGTGAATCCTCTTACAGATTTGATTAAAGCCATTGTTCAGATAAGTTTAAAAGTGAAACATAACGGGTTGGCAGGTTGGGTTATATGCCTGCGTCTCCTGCACGATTAGTAATCGTATATCTGTACGATTAGTAATTGTCATGCCGTACGATTACTAATCGTGCAGGTGATGCAGTTATCCGCACCGGGCGGCGCAGCTATAAGGAAGTGTGCGGATGCCTATCTGCCTTGCTTGGCTCAGATAGGTGCGGTGGCACCTTCCAGCCATTTTTGTTCTTCGGGGTTCAGCAATGGGGCGAGCTCCTGGTACACTTTCCGGTGGTAGGCATTCAGCCACGCTTTTTCTTCGGGTGTCATCATGTCGGGACGGATCGGCTTCTTGTCGATGGGACAAAGTGTCAGCGGTTCGAATTTATAAAACTCCCCGAACTCGGTGGTCTGGCTGGGCACGATGAGCATGGTGTTTTCGGTGCGCACGCCATATTGCCCGGCACGGTAGATGCCCGGTTCGTTGGTTATGGTCATGCCGGGTAGGAGTGGAGCCGGGATATGGTTCATGCGTATCTGGTGAGGCCCTTCGTGTACATTCAGGAAATGTCCTACGCCGTGTCCGGTGCCGTGCCCGTAATTGATTCCGGCTTTCCACATGAATTGGCGGGCGAGCACGTCGAGCTGAGTGCCGCAGGTTCCTTCCGGGAATTCGGCTTTGGAGAGAGCGATGAATCCTTTTAATACTAAGGTGTAGTCGGTGCGTTGCGCTTCGGATACCGGTCCGAGGGCGATGGTTCGGGTGATGTCGGTAGTTCCGTCGGTATATTGTGCTCCGCTGTCCAGCAAGAGAAGCCCTTCAGGCTTTAATGTGGATGCCGATTCGGGCGTTGCTTCATAATGGACGATGGCTCCATGTGCCTGGTATCCGGCAATGGTGTCGAAACTGATGCCTTGGAACAGGTCTTGCCCGGAACGGAATTCGTATAATTTCTCGTCGATGCTGGTTTCGGTCTCTTTCCCGCTCTGCACGGCTTGCTCCAGCCACATCAGGAAGCGTACCATTGCCACTCCGTCGCGTTTCATCGCTTCGTGGAAACCTTTGATTTCGGTTTCGTTCTTGATGGCTTTCATGTATTTGACGGGGGAGTCCGTCCGGATAACGGAAACGGAAGAAGGGATGGAGGCGGATAACGCGTAGTTCGTTTCGGGAGGTACCAGCAGGCTTTTTCCCGTGAAATGGGTGATTTCATCGGCTATTCCGGCATAGTCTTTGGTTTGAATCCCGTTTCCAGAAAGGTATGCGCTTACTTCGGGGGTGAGTTTCCGGGGCGAGATGAAAAGGGTCACCTCGTCGGGCGTAATGAGCAGATAACTGATGAATACCGGATTGCAGTGCACGTCGTTTCCCCTGAGGTTGAGTGTCCAGGCTATTTCATCGAGTGCGGAAACCAGGATGCTGTCGGCATTGCATTGGTTTAGATGCCGGCGTATGGCTTGTATCTTCTCGGATGCGGATATGCCTGCGTAAGCCAACGGGAGTATATGTGCCGGGCTTTCCGGCAGGTTGGGGCGGTCTTCCCACATGTGTGCGAAAGGGTCTTCGGTGATTGTCAGTTGTAAGCCGTAAGATTTGAGTTCCGTGCGCAAGGCAATTGCCTCTTCGGTGGTGTTCACCCATCCGTCGATGCCCACTTCGCTTCCGGGAGGAAGTACGCTTCCCAGCCATTCGGGGATAGAAGGGGTTTCCGGCATCCGCTCTTTGAATAAGGTGATGCCGGTGTCTTTCAATTGCTCTTCCGCCTGAAGGAAGTAGCGCGAGTCGGTCCAAAGCCCTCCTATATTATATAAGGTGATGACTGCCGTTCCGGCTGAGCCTGTAAATCCTGAAATCCATTTGCGCGACTCCCAATGTCCGGGCACGTATTCGCCCGAATGCGGGTCGGTGCTGGGGACGATGAATGCGGCAAGCCCTCTTTCTTTCATAAAGGCCCGCAAGGCTTCGATTCTTTCTCTTATTTCTGTCTTAGTATCCATCTTTTGCGTAATTAAGGTTTGTATACGGGAAACAAAGATACAATTTCCGTGTCATATTTAATAAAATCTGACGGAAAGTTTTGTAAATAAAGAAAGTATATGTAATTTTGCGCCGCGAATTGACTATGCAAAATAATTTAATAACAACATATTAATTTTTTAAAACATGATTGTAGTACCAGTAAAAGAAGGCGAAAACATTGAAAAAGCGCTGAAGAAATTCAAAAGAAAATTTGAAAAAACAGGTGTTGTAAAAGAATTGAGACGCAGACAACAGTATGACAAACCGTCTGTATTGAAACGTTTGAAGATGGAACATGCCATCTACGTTCAAAAAATGCATCAAACAGAAGAATAATTTCCGCGAAATTCTTTGAATTATTGAATTCTTTTTCATAAATTCGTTGCTGTAAATGATAAAGGCGATATTTTTATGTTGAAAGAATCTTTCCTGAAGTATCTTCAGTTCGAAAAGAACTATTCCGAGAAGACGGTAGTCAGTTACGGAATCGATCTTTCGGGCTTTGAGGCATACTTTAAGGCGGTGGATGAAACATTGGACTTTGCTACGGTCGATGCGGATGTCATCCGGGGATGGGTCGTCTCATTGATGGATGAAGGGTATGCCGCTTCTTCGGTAAACCGGAAGCTGAGTTCGCTGCGTTCTTTTTATCGTTATCTGTTGCGCGAGAAGGTGGTTTCGGTAGACCCTGTCCGGAAGGTGACAGGTCCTAAAAAGAAGAAACCGTTGCCTGTATTCGTGAAAGAGGCCGATATGGACAGGCTGCTTGACGCTGAATGCGGGACTGATTTTGAAAGTGTCCGGAATAAGGCGATTGTGGCTGTTTTCTACGAAACGGGCATCCGGCTCTCGGAACTGATAGGTTTGAAAGACGCAAATGTGGATTTCTCGGCAGGCACGATTAAAGTGACGGGGAAGAGGAATAAGCAACGCGTGATTCCTTTTGGCGAGGAATTGGAAAATATTCTGCAAGTTTATCTTTCTGCAAGAAACGAATATTGCCATACAGAGTGCGAAGCGTTTTTTGTCCGTAAGGAAGGAAAGGCAATGTATCCGGGTATGGTGTATTTGTTGGTGAGACAAAATTTGTCGAGGGTTGTTGCGCTGAAGAAGCGAAGTCCTCACGTGCTGAGGCATTCTTTCGCGACGGCGATGCTGAATAATCAGGCAGGGCTGGAGGCGGTGAAGGAACTGTTGGGGCATGAGAGTCTGACTACGACTGAAATCTATACGCATACAACTTTCGAAGAATTAAAAAAAGTTTATCAACAAGCTCATCCAAGAGCGTAAAAAAAGGAGGTTTTTATGGAAGTAAGAATTCAATCCATTCATTTCGATGCATCTGAGAGGCTGGAAGCTTTTATTCAGAAGAAGGCAGAGAAGTTAGAAAGATTTTGCGATAATATAAAGAAAGTAGAGGTGTCATTAAAAGTCGTAAAGCCGGAAACAGCTATGAATAAGGAAGCTGGAGTTCGCGTATTGGCGCTGAATACAGAGTTTTACGCTGAAAAAGTATGTGATACATTTGAAGAATCCATCGATGTATGTATGGAGGCCTTGTCGAAACAATTGCTGAAAGCAAAAGAAAAACTGCAAGGAAAATAAAAAAATCACGGTAAAAGTTTTGTGATTCAAAAAATATATCTAACTTTGCAGCCGCTAAGCTACGAAAGCGGTGTGGCTGCAAAGTTTTAATTTGCCTCTTTAGCTCAGTTGGCCAGAGCACGTGATTTGTAATCTCGGGGTCGTTGGTTCGAATCCGACAAGAGGCTCGAAGTAAAGAAAAGTTGGGCAAATACCAGAGTGGCCAAATGGGGCAGACTGTAAATCTGCTGGCTTACGCCTTCGGTGGTTCGAATCCATCTTTGCCCACTTGATGACATGCGGAAGTAGCTCAGTCGATAGAGCATTAGCCTTCCAAGCTGAGGGTCGCGGGTTTGAGTCCCGTCTTCCGCTCTCTTTCTTTTCTTCTTTGCTGTTATAGCTCAGCGGTAGAGCACTTCCTTGGTAAGGAAGAGGTCCCGGGTTCAAGTCCCGGTAACAGCTCGCGAATATATATTAATGTGTAAATACTGATTATTAATCAAATAAACAAATAGTAAAGCTATGGCTAAAGAGAAATTTGAACGTTCAAAACCGCATGTTAACATCGGTACTATCGGTCACGTTGACCATGGTAAGACTACTTTGACCGCTGCCATTACTACAGTATTGGCTAAGAAAGGTCTCTCTGAAATGCGTTCTT